>NYWG01000210.1 GCA_002684915.1 Verrucomicrobiales bacterium | reverse complement strand
TTTTAAACGATGTTATGGATTTATCCACGACGTTTTCAAATTCAGATGCCTGGAGTGTTGGTTTAAATGGTCTACCATCCGCTCTTGAAGGCGTCGAAACAAAATTATTCCAGGCTGGTTTGTTACCTTATTTAGGATACCTATGGTTTCTGAACCAAGATGAGACTAATGCACCTGAGCTCACTAAGTTTGGTGCAAAGTTTTTACTGCTATTTGTATTTGCAACGATTCCAGCTGGTATCATGGCAAAAAGCCAATTTGGAGATATCCTTGCAAATGTTGACGTGCTTCATGGTTCAAGTGAAGCAATGCTTACTTTATCTAATTTCTTCTTCTTCATTGGATTTGCAAGAGCACTGGCTGATCCTATCAATAAGTGCTCTAAATCAATCCCTTGGCAATCAGTGGGGGTTTTTGTTGGTACAACATTTATTGCCAGTGGAGTTTCCTTCGTAGGCATTTCACCCCTCTTGGAGGCTTTAGGAATATCTCTGCGCGACGAACCAGCTAATGCCCTTTCACTCCCGACCTGGGGTATTCATGTGTCATCTGTGACTGAATGGTTTGCTGCTATGTGTGCTGTGTGGTCTTATGCAGAGGTTTCGGGTAATCAAGCATGGAAGGGGCTTACGTGGGCCATGGTACCTTTTCTTGCAAGTGGGCTCACCGCCTGCACTTTCCACATATTCTATAATGCTCCAGAGTTGAATGCATTGGTGCCTTTACAGGCATTGCTAACGCTTACTGGGAATACAGGCTGTGCATTTGCAGTATATAGAGTGTGGAATCAAGGAAAAAAACTGCTCAACGGTGGTGTATTCACAACTGAGAGCTCAGAAGTAACTCTGGAAGAAAACTTACTTGCATTTAAGCTAGCCCTATGGACTTCTATGACTGCTTTGATAATCAAATATGGGGAGCTAGCTATAGAATCACCCTTTGAACCTAGTTATTTGAAAGCTGCAATACTGATAGTGTTACCAACAGCACTGCTGACAGCGTATGCTACTCGAGGTCTCAATAGTATTGATAATGCACCACTTAGCATGGATCGCGTTAAATCTTATGGTGTCGCTGGTACATTGTCATATGTTATCATTGAGTTAGCATTCTGGGCAATTGCTTTTCCTATTGCTTTGAGTTGGTATCGTGTAGCTGATGGAACATGGTTGAACCTATCCAATACTTCTGACAAGGCCAAGCTCCTTGGTGCAGGCGCGGTTTTCGTCAATACTGTAAGACTTCTAGTACCTTTACGTCTTGGTGCAGCTATTGCAATTGCACCAAAAGTAGAGCAAGCTTTAAAAATAACAGGTTTAGGTACAGATAAAATTGGTCAAAGACAAAATTTCAATGATCTTAAAAATTTTGAAGATCCTGTTGAACATGATAATACTTGGTCTTTTGAAACATTCATTAATGGTCTATTGAGAAAAGAAGATGGCGAGACGATGGCTGGATCTTCATCTGACTTGCCTTCACTTGCTGATCGCCTTCCTGATTGTCCAAATACACGTTGGGATTTTGAAGGAATTGACCTTGATTCTACACAAACAATGTATCGTAATACAGACTTACCTGTGTGTCCCATTGAAATTGAAGTAAAATTTGACACAGCGCATCTGGATCGTGAGAATGCAGAGTTGGAATGGTTAAAATTACATCGAGAGGAAATTAAGGCCAAAATGTTGAAGCATGGCTGTGTTCATTTAAAGGGGATGGAGGTTTCCAAGACAGGTGGAGGATTCCGCCGTATGTATGAAGCACTGGATATGAATGTTTGTCTCGATCCAATTCATACCTCAGGTTTGCGTAAGTTTGCTATTAAAGATGATGGCATTTATGAAGAGGTGAATAAACCTGCACTGCGTCAGCATTACATTGGACTACACAATGAGAGCACCACAAATCGTTCAGCTGCCTTTGGAGCTTTTGTTTGCTTTCAACGTGCTACTGAATCCGGCGGAGAATTTTTTATTGCAGATGGAAAACGCATTCTAAGGGATATTAATAAAAATGTTCTTAAGCGCCTATACGAACGTAAGGTGCGCATCTCGGTATCCAATCTTGATTTTTTCTATCCAATGATAAAAGATCGAGGCTTTCCAAATCAAGAGATATCATCACAACTAGTTAAGAGAGCAAAGAAAGATACTGCCAAGTTAGTTGGGGCAAACGCGGCACCTATGTTTGATATGGATTTAGAGATGATATGGGGTGCAGATGGTGCACTTGGAGGCAATCGTCTCCAAGCTGTAGAAAAGGCTGAATCTCCTGTTAATCGGCATCCAGTTACTAATGAACCAGTTTGGTTCTGTAATATCCACAATCATGCTCGATACCTTAGAGAAAACAGACCATGTACGATCCCCGAAGTGGGCATGACTGAAGCTTACTATGGTGACATGACTCGTATTGATGATTCAGACCTCTTGGAAATTGATCGTGCTTCTCGTGAGAATATTGTCTCAATTCTGATGCAACCTGGTGAGGTACTTCTTGTTGACAATTACCGAGTTCTACATGGACGTGATGTTTTTGAGGGTGATCGATATCATGCTGTTAGCTGGTTTACATGGCCAGAAGAAGCGCATCTCAGAGAATCTGAAGCAAATTCCAAAATTGGTGACTTGCTCAATCGGAGTGTTAATAAGTTCTTAGACTTACTCCCAAAGTGAAATAAATAAGATCGATCTTTTATCTATTCTATTTTGGCTCTAGAATATCTGATGCTTCATAAATAGTTTTTTCTTATAAGAGATTTTTTTTCAGCTCTTGAGAAATATTTGAAATATTTTACTTTTAACAAAAGGTCTTGAGAATATCAAGTTTTTATCACTTAACTTATTGAATAAAACTTGTACCCACCGAAGGAAATATAAAATTTCTCAAAGCTTCATATAAACTTGAAAGAGTCACTCTTAAAACTGATTGATTTGTTAGGTGGAGAATTATCAGCATGCTTTCATATCGCTCAACAATTAAAAATGTGTTTGGAATTAAAAAACGAAGTACATCATGGCAACGATCGACGTCATGTCTAAGCAGCTCTCGCGCGGTAATTTCATCGCTGGAGAAGAAAGTTGGAAGTAAGATCTCGATGGAATTATATTGGAATCAAAAGTCAAAAAAAACAGCGCTTGTAACAGGATCTGCCGGTGGTGTCGGGTTTGCAATCGCTGAATCTTTTGCAAAACAAGGTTTTGATATCGTCCTTTGTGACATCGATGAAGATCGTGTGTTGAAGGCAGCAAAATTTCTATCAGATAAATATGGGACTGTTGCTTATGGCATTGGATGCGATGTTGGCAATGCAGAGTCACTGAATTCACTAGGGGAATTTTCTGTTGAAAAACTTAACAAAATTGACATTTGGGTTAACAATGCCGGAAGAAATGGGGGTAAAATTCCATTGTGGGAACAAACTCCAGAAGTGTTAAAAGGAGTCGTAGAGTGCAATCTTCTAGGTATACTTCTCTGCACTCGTATTGCCATAATTATTATGAAGGATCAAGGAACTCCTGGACATATTTTCAATGTAACTGGATCGGGCGTAAAGGGTGAAGCAACACCTGGATGGTCAGCTTATGGAGCAACTAAGCGTGGATTGCCCCAGCTGACAGCTTCAGTTATTAAGGAAATGAAAAAATATGATGGGGTGGATAAGATTGGTCTGCACACAATGTCTCCAGGGATGGTGTTTACTGACTTATTACTCCAGGATTCAACTCCAAATGAAAGAAGATTTTTTGATCTACTTGCAGATGATCCTGAAGAAGTTGCTGAAGATCTTGTGCTAAAAATGCTCAAAGTTGCGATGACTGATAAGAAAGGTGTGAACATTCAATATCTTGATCCACCTACAATTATTTCGCGTCTTCTTTCATTTGATATGTTTAAGTTCGTTGCTTCTCTTTTATTTCCATTCCTAAAATTCCCTGGAAAACGTTTTGATGCTGAAGGTAACAGAATAAAAACGCCCGGGAAATTTTATCGAGAAAACGGTACACTTATGCTTTTTGATGGCGAGCCTGAAAGGAAATCACTCCGCTGAAATTCTTGTATCATTTAGAAGTCATTGCCTCAAACCTTCTTCGTTTCAGATACATCATTAAGATCTTTTGGAAAACTTCACTACATTCTTCATGACACAAGAGAATGTATTCAGAGACCGAATTCTTATCAAAAAATGAAGTTAATCTTCTTCTACACTTGCCTGTCTAACAAATCGAGAGTATTATCAAATATTCGTGTGGTTGCAGTCGGGAAACATCTACAAAAAATATCTTCACACCCTTCAAAGATCATAACAATGCTCTCATAAAATCAACTATTCACTATTTATTACATTATTCTCTACCGCACGAACCCAACTGTAAACCAAACCAATACCCTTTTTGTTGGTATTTTTTACTTTTGGATCTCAAGAAGGTTTGAACAAAAACAGACATATTTTTGGTTTCCTTTCGTATATCCTTATAGTTTCATTTCTTTAAGCCCCTTACAAGATATCTATCTTTCCCAGAAGGCAACGCGCGCAAAGAATTAAGGAGATCAAAAGCAATTACAAAGGCATTCGCGCGTACCCGTGGTGTAAAATCTCGGCATCAACAAGTTCTCAACCGCGGCTTGTTTGATGCCATCTCTCATCTTCTTGATACCGGTCTTTTCGTCGATCATGGATCCCGTCGCGCGCGTCGTGATCGAGACCTTTCTGGACGCAGTTTTCTTGGACGAGAACACCTTCGAAGAGACTTTGCTCGTGCCGGCGAGAGACGCGGACATGGACAGGACTGAAGCCATTGCGTGAATCTTTCGAGCGAAGTGCGAGGGGGCGAGTCGTTACGTTCTGTGTGTGAATGCAACAAAAAGTCGCGTCGGCGATATGCTTCGCGCGTTTGTGTAATGAGGATGAGGATGATGTCGGAAGAAGAGGGTAAAAAAGGGGGGACGTCACCCGCAAAGAGATGTCGAGACCACACTTAAAACGAAAAAAAAGAGGGGTGATTTTGAGATTTTGTTTCGTTTGAACGACACGAGTGAAAAAAAAAAATCTTCATCCTCGTCATCGACAGAAGAAAAAACCGCCGCAAAAAAAAAGAAAAAGAAGGCATTCTTCGCAGTAATAATTGCCTTCGTGTCCTCTTTTACGTAGGGTTTAATGACACTACCGTAGAATTTAGAAGTTTTCGTGTTTGAAAAAAGAGAGGAAGAAGAAGAAGCGGAAAAAAAGAAAGAAGAGCTAAAATACAACTAACGAAATAATAATTCGTCACAACAAGCACACGTTCTTGCGACGAAAGAGAGACGCTCCTCCAACCGCAACACAAAATGGCCTCCGTAACGTCATCCGTCGCGTTTGCGATGAAATCCTCGCCGAAGTTGTCCTCGAAGAACAACTCCAGAGCGCAATTTACGAACAAATCGTCCAAAACCAACGCGTCCAGACAAAATCAATCGTTCGTCGCGCGCGCAAAAAGTGACGCGCCGTGGACGGCTCCGAAGTTGGACCCGAACTCGCCGTCCCCAATCTTCGGCGGGTCCACTGGTGGTTTGTTGAGAAAAGCGCAGGT
>NYWG01000209.1 GCA_002684915.1 Verrucomicrobiales bacterium | reverse complement strand
CTTTTACAGCTTTAGTATCCCCTCGCCCAACAGCACCTAGAAATTTTGATTCAGACATTCCAAGGTAAACTGAATCGATGTGTAAATCACATCCCGTTAAAAGTAAGGATGCGATTGTGATTGCCATGAGTTTAATTATCATTTTCGGATTTTAATTTGCTATGACATTTTTTTAACTTTGTTTTCTACTATATTAATAATGCTCATTCGGAGTTGATGTGCCTGCAGTAATTCCTAGTTTTTTTGCAGTATCTAACCAAGTAATCTGAATGTCATCTGGGCTTTGTATATGATATACATTTGCACAAAACTTTGCGCAGGTTTTGGCTAACTCTTTTGAATTGTTACTATTTAAACCCCCAATAACTAAAACAACATCTGATTTCATTGCTAATTCTTCAGCGGCTCGTTGTCTTTGTTTAGTAGGTTGACAGACTGTGTCTACAAATCTGACTTTGGATTTTGGAAAACGAGACTTTAAATACTTCACTAAGGCTTGAACGTGAGATATTGGCTGAGTGGTTTGAGCTATAACACCAAATCTTTTATGAAAATTTATTTTATCAATATCTTGTTCATTTAAAACAACATCATATTCTACCAAATCATCAGTTAGCCCGAGTACTTCAACATGCCCGTTCCTACCAATAATCACGGGATGACACCCATTTTCTATCAGCTTGTGTATTTGTTTATGTGCGTAATGAACAAGAGGGCAAGTAGCATCCTGCATCTGTAATCCTTGCTGCATCACGCTTCTGCGAGTCTGGTTTGAAGTTCCATGTGCGGTGATCATTACAGTTTCTGTCATTACATCTTCTGGTTTGTTTGCAAACTTTACACCGCGATTACTCAGTGTATTTAAAACAGTAGAATTATGAACCAGTTCACCTAACACTGTAAGAGGGCGTTCATTCGCGACTCGGTTAACTAGTTTAATGGCATCACGCACCCCAAAGCACATACCCATATGTTCAGATTTGATTATTTTCAATTCGCTTTGTGATGCAAAGTGTTTGTTTTCATTTTTGCTATTGTTCTTTTTAATCATTGATTATTTTGATTTACGGGCTTGTTTGACAATACCCTCTAAAAGGTTCACATATTCAACAAATGAATTACGACCATCTTCTGTCAGGCTGCATGTGGTTAGTGGACGATTGTCATGAAAAGATTTTGTCGTGGAAACATACCCTTTTTTTTGAAGAGTTCGAATATGAGTAATTAAGTTACCGTCTGACATATTTAATGTATTACGTAGGTCGGTAAATGAAATCGATTTTACAGCGGCAAGCATAGACATAATTCCCATACGATTTTTTTCGTGGATAACTTTATCCAGTTGCTGGAACGATTCTGGATTCACTTAGCTTCCAAAGATTCTTCCGTTAGTTTGAGATAAAAACCATATGCCAAATTAATAATTCCAAATGCAAAAGCCATCAACCAATGTGCATTGCCTTCTTTAAGGTAAGGCATAACATTTAATTTATTAAATATTAGCAATAAAAAGCCAAGTATGATGTAAATCCAACCTAGCAGTTTGATCCCTCTCTGCATAAAAAATCCTGCTGCATGTAATGCTCCCCCATAAAGTATCATCCAATGCGCTGCAAGAATCACACTGGTTCGAACATCTGGCTTATCCATAAACTCTAAAACGCCCAATCCAAGCCCGGCCAAAAGTAATGGGATCATTGCGTTAGCCACGCGACGAGTAGGTGGAGACCAAAAAGGTTCGTTACTTTTAAGTGCTTGGATCCGAATTAAAAATAATGCTACTAATACTGAAAAAATGGCTACGCCAATCCAATATAAAGCAAAATAATCTGGGCCAACCCAGTCAACCGCTTCCGCAAGTCCTGCAGCTGTTATCCCAAATATTCCTATAATAATAGCCAATGGTGCCATTGCACGCCGATAGACACTGGCTTGTTCCATAAGGCAGCGAATCGTTTTGAGATTATTTTCAGCCCATTTAGCATTCACAAGCTAACTTTGTATCACAAAGTTCACATGCACAAGTATATTTTTAGCTATAGAGCAGAAATTTACTTCTATGAACGATTTGAGGCCAGCTACTATAAATTACCTAAACTATTAGCTGATCAACTCTTTGATTACGTGGCCATGGACGTCGGTCAACCGGAAGTCGCGGCCCTGATATCGATAAGTTAGTTTTCGGTGATCAATACCCAGTTGGTTCAGTATAGTCGCATTGAGATCATGGATGTGCATAGTACCAGGCGTCCATTTGTCCTTAGTCGGCTTAATCGCATTCCCATCGGCATCTGCAATATTATACGCGTAATCATCCGTCTGACCATAAGTAATGCCGGGCTTGATGCCACCGCCGGCCATCCATGTAGTAAAACATCGTGGGTGGTGATCTCTCCCGTAATTTTCCTTAGTCAAGCCTCCTTGACAGTAAGCGGTACGGCCAAATTCCCCACCCCAAACAATCAAAGTCTCATCAAGCATGCCGCGCTGTTTAAGATCTTTTATTAATGCGTAGCATCCTTGATCAATATCTTTGCACTGTGACTCATGCTCACGAGGCAACGAGCCATGCGCATCCCAACCTCTATGGAAAATCTGAATATTCCTTACCCCTCTCTCGGCCAATCGACGAGCATTCAAACAACAAGCTGCAAAACTACCAGCTTGTCTCGCCTCTTCACCATACAACTCAAATGTCGTATCACTCTCACTGGAAATGTCCATTAATTCAGGAACAGAAGTCTGCATACGATACGCCATTTCATGCTGCTTAATTCTGGCAAGAATCTCTGGATCTGCAAACTGTTTGAATTGTTCATTGTTCAAAGCAGCAAGAACATCAAGCTGGGCTCTTCTATCCTTCCCACTAACCCCTGAGGGATTTTTTAAATATAATACCGGATCACCTTCGCTACGCAACAAAACACCCTGATGTTCAGAAGGCATAAAACCCGTCCCCCAAAGACGACCAAATAAACTTTGCTCTGGAAACTTTGAACGGGCATGCATAACAACATAACTTGGCAAATTCTCATTCATACGGCCTAACCCATAACTTAGCCATGCTCCAAGACTTGGACGGCCTGGGATTTGACTTCCAGTTTGAATGTAAGTGATTGCAGGGTCATGATTAATTGCCTCAGTGAAGGTACTATAAACAACTGCCAATTCTTTAGCTACCTTCGCAGTGTATGGAAGTAATTCACTTACCCACAATCCACGATCATTGTTTTCATGCTTGGTAAATTTATATTTAGAAGGGCAAACTGGTAAAGTCTTTTGCCTAGCAGTCATACCAGTAATGCGCTGTCCATCACGAACATGTTCCGGTAAATTTTTACCGAACATTTCACGCATTTTGGGTTTATAATCCCAAAGGTCATGATGACTAGGGCCTCCACTCATAAAAAGATAAATCACTCGTTTTGCCTTGGGAGCAAAATCTGTACCACGCACTTGACTAGATGCATTCGCCAAAAGATTAGGGCTGAGGACATCGTTTAATGCAACAGTACCTAATCCAAGTGCCGCACGCCCGAACAACTGGCGACGTGTCATCATTAAATCTGCTTCGCGTAACGGATTCATCTCAAATCATTTAATATAAAAATTGCCAGATCATTAAAACAACATCAAAGCCAGATCACTGGCAAGTACTGTAGCAGCCACCTGAGTCCAAGCAGCATGTTCTGTTAAATTCAAAGATTTATCACGGGGCACATCCCCGGTATTTAGTAGATCTTTCGCATCTTTCTCTTCATTAACATAGCGCTTCCGCATTAAATTCAGAAGCTTATTACAAGCAGTTCGTTCCTGATTATTTGGTTCACGACATACAAGCAAGGTAAACATAAGATCTAATCTTTCATCATCATTTCTGCGCTCCTTTAATAATCGCTCAGCAAACATACGAGCCATCTCAACACGTTGTTTTTCATTAAATAAACCGAGTGACTGTAGTGGTGTATTTGTGCGAGAACGCTTAACGCAACTGGTTTCACGATTGGGAGCATCAAATAATGTCATCATAGGGTGAGGACTAGTACGTTTCCAATAAACATAAAGACTACGCCTGTATACCAAACGACCTGCGTCTGGTTTATAATTTTTTGTATTACTGGCTGGATGCGAAAGTGCCTTCCATAAACCAGTGGGCTGGTAAGGCTTAACCCCTTCTCCCCCCATATGAGGGTCAAGCAAATCACTAGCCCATAAGGCAATATCACGGAGGACTTCTGCATCTAGTCGAAAACGCGGCCCTCGGGCAAACAATTTATTTTCCGGATCGTTAAGCTCAGTTCTAAGTTCGGATTTCTGACGAAAAGTTTGACTACTCACCATTAGGCGGAGCATGTGCTTTAGATCCCAATTGCTATCTTGGAATTCCACTGCAAGCCAGTCTAGCAACTCTGGATGAGTGGGATGTTCACCTTGAAGCCCAAAATCCTCAGGTGTACGAACAATCCCTTCACCAAAAACACGCTGCCAAATTCGATTAACAAGTACACGCGCAACAACTGGTTGATCACGGCTAGTTAACCATTTGGCTAAACCAAGTCGATTACGAGGCGACCCTTCAGGCAAAGCTCCCATGACTTTCAAAACACCAGGCTGTAGAACATCTCCGACAGGTAAATTATACTCCCCACGATCTAAAAGCTTTGTATCTCGTGGTTTATCAAGCTCCTTAGCAACCATTGTAGTAGTAAATGCTTTCTGAGCATTCTCAATATGCTTAGACAAGTCTTTTGCATCCTTGTAAATTGAAGTAGCATTTTTTCCCCATTCTCCATTTCCATCTACAACCATAGCCAATCTATCTTCTTCATCAGACTTGCTCCATTTTTTCTTAGCTTTAGAGCTGAAAGACTTTTCATTATTGAAGATTGAAGCTGCTTCACTAAGCAACTCATCACGTTTAGCTGTTAATTTTAACCAGTCATTCCATGAGCCTTGGTCCTTAGGAACCTTAATAACAGGAGCATACTCGTATTTATTTCCATCTAGCGGAGCTTCAGATGTGCTATTGAAGAATGCCATTAATTGATAATACTCGGTCTGTGTAATCGGATCATATTTATGAGTATGACAACGTGAACAAAGCATGGTCATGCCTAGAAAAACCGTTCCCAATGTTTCAGTTCGGTCAAAATTATTCTTAGCCTGAAACTCTGCTGGAATCACTCCCCCTTCAGCTGTCGAAGGATTCATTCGAACAAATCCGGTAGCAATAAGTTGTTCTGTAGTCG
Source organism: Verrucomicrobiales bacterium (assembly GCA_002684915.1). Taxonomy (GTDB): domain Bacteria; phylum Verrucomicrobiota; class Verrucomicrobiia; order Limisphaerales; family UBA1096; genus UBA1096. The sequence continues at coordinate 5,602 of NYWG01000209.1, read as the reverse complement.
GTTTGGATTGGAGATCACCAGCAAGCTGCCATTCAATAAATCGATCGATCGGCAGATTATTATTTAGAGCCCTAACAACCCAATCGCGATATGGATAAATTCCACGCCGATTATCGAGATGCAAACCATGAGTATCTCCATAGCGTACTGCATCTAACCAGTATCGAGCCTGATGCTCGCCGTAACGAGGATCAGCCAACAACTGCTCAATAAACCGTTCATACGCATTAACACTATTATCATTTAAAAAAGCTTTTAGTAAACTTGGCTCAGGAGGAAGTCCGGTTAAGACTAAAGCTAACCGACGTGCAATAGTTGCATTATCAGCCACCGAAGCAAAACCTACTCCCTCTGGAAAATGTTTTTGAACAAGAACATCAATGGGATGCCCATTGCTAGGTAAGGAAGGTTTTTTAGGAGGAACAAAAGCCCAATGTTTAGCATAGTTACCACCTTGCTTAATCCAACTCTCAATTAATTTACGTTCCTCGTCTGTTAACTGTTTTTCTGCGTTCTCCGGAGGCATCGGATCATCAGAATCATTCATCCGGATAATTATTTCACTATCAGATAGCGCATCTAAATCTATAGCTTTATACCCTCCGAGATCACGTGTTGCCGCTTCGAAAGAATCTAATCGCACGAGGTCTTTTTTCTGTGTATCTGGACCATGGCATACAAAGCATTTGTCAGATAAAACAGGAAGAACTTCACGAGCAAAATCAACCGGCTTTTGATCAGCCAACACGACCGAGCATCCAAAAGACAGAATGATCGTCGGAGTAAGCAAAAACTGAGTACGGTCCACCCACATTCGATAGCTCCTAAATGCAATTTTTTCAAGGAATCCGTTGATATAAATCATTTCAAGTCATCAATTCGAATCTTAGCTAAATAAATTGAAGTGTTGCCTTCATGACTGCTGTAATAACTTACCCAAAGCAAATCATTATAGAAAACTAAGCCTGCATAACTTGAATCGCCGCCACTTGGCAACTTAGCTGCAGGGGTATAAGTAGCAGTCGTGGCATCAACCCAACCCAGCTCAGTCCACTGCGACCCCCAATTGCGGTGATTTTCATCAGCGTAACGACGAACACAGGCTAACAAGCGACCATCTGGCAAGCGAATCATTGAAGGCCCTCCAAGGGTAATGTTAAGTCGCCGCCACTCCCAGTCCTTGTAAGGAGGCTCGGCATTCCCAAGCAGCGCATAACCGCCGGTTTTGGAATCAGTATTGTCACGACGCAATAACATGTGAGCAATGCCATTAGGATCAAAAACCATGGAATGCTCATTACTACGGTCCCCTGGAGGCCGTATATGATCAACATGAAGCTCATATTTATCACCGTCGACTGTTCGGTAAAAACGAGTCGCATCACGACTACCCCACTGGTACCCTAAAGCAAATCCCTGTTCCCCTACCCATGATGTTTGCCAAAGCCAAAAACCTTTATGAGCGATCGATTTAGCTTTTGACCAATCAGTTCCATTTTTCGAACGATAAACTACTGAAGTATTATTCCGAATATCGTCACGATCATTATCGACTCGGTATTCACATGAATTCAAAAGTAATTCGCCTCTAGGAGTAATTGACAGTTTGGCATCTCGTAAATCTACACCAGCATTTTGTAATAAAGCCGCTGAACGCCACGACTGACCATCATCGGAAACAATTATACGAATCTTTCCGTAGTCACCTTTCCCAGCGTGTCCTTTACCAACCCTAAATGCACAATACCATTTATTTTGAAAACGTTCTAGGTCAGTAAAGGCGCTGTGAGGCTCACCAGACCAAATCTTTTTGGAACCTAAGATTTTTATATTGTTAGGTTCTGCAGACTGAATTTCGGCCTCATAAAGAGTAAATCCAATAAACAGGCAGCAATATACAATTAGTTTCATAGAATTAAGTATCTAAGCGAACTCTCTCAACATCAAGCTATCCGAGCAAGTGAACTTTCATATCTTTGCTAAATCACGTCGTTTTGAAATTAAAACAACAGGATCATCAACCTCAAGATCAGCGTCCGATGGAAACGAATCACTTTTACATTCTGTATAGTTAAGGACACTGGTGTTTGCAGGTGTCGGGCCAGGAGTGTCGAGAACAAACGCCGATTTCATTATACCCTCGTACGCTTGCTGATAGTTCATTGGATTTTTCACAATAATAAATTTTGCGTTAACTATATCCAGACTAACTAAATCAAATTGTTCTGTCATCCAGTCATAAGTAGCGTTAGTGCTGACAACAATTTGAATTGAACCCACCTCCACCACAGCAGTTAATCCCATACAACCAACACGACCATCCCAAATCCCGCCGCAATAAGTAAATTCCCCATCACTTAATTGCACAACCACTCCATCCAAAAACAATGGTTCTCCCCACTTTTGATCAATTTGATGACCAAGCCGCAATCGAACCTTCCGCCCAATTCCCGCTTCGTGTGCCAGCTTTGCCGCCTCAGGGTCGACCACAGGAATAATTGAAATTTGGTCGGGAGCTTCCGTAAGCAATGCTTTAAGGCAATGCACACTATCACCAGCAGCACCGCCACCACAACAATCTGCAGCCTCTACTAATAATATGGGCCCTCCTTCAATGTTCAGCCCTTTTTGAATCGCATCTCTAGGCTGAAAGGTTTGTGGCTGCAGCTTATAACGATTATCCCAATAGATCTTAGCCAAATTCTTGGCTACATCAACAGCTTCAGATTGGCTCTCGTTTGCAACGACCAACACCCCACCACCCATATCCGCCAAGTTTAAATATGGATGCACCAAGATGGGATTAATCGAGTAAAGCATCCCATCCCCCTCTAGGCGCTTGGCTTCTTTCATAATATCGGCAAATGGACCTGGCAACTTGGTTTGACCCTGAATAGCACTAACAACAAGTGGCACCTTAGCCATTGCCATAAAAGGTTTTAAGCAACCTTTCAAAATATCGATAATCGCTTGAGCTCCACGCTGGCCAGTCGTAAAGGCATCAACATGAGGATAAGTTTCCCACGCAAGCAAGGCATCAGTTTCGGAAATAAGTTCAGCGGTAATATGCGCGTGCAAGTCCAACGTTGCGACAATAGGCACTCTATCGCCAATCTCCGACCGAACAGCTCGTGCCAAATCTCCTTCCAAGTCTGGAGCATTTACAGCTGCCCCTGCCCCGTGTAAACAAAGTAAAACACCATCAAGTGTCCCTGATGTATTAATCAACTGCAGTAATTCATCTTTCAGTAAGCTATAAGTAGCCGACTGCAAAACACCTCCAGGACAAGCACTGGCATAAAGCAATGGAACTGACTCAAATCCTTTAGCATTTAGCAAAGATAGCATTCCACCGACGACACCAGTATCTTTTGCAAGAAGGTCTGCTCCGCTTAACCACTCTGATCGTTTGAAAGCTGAACTATCAGTCAGCTGATCTGTAAAATGGTTACACTCAATAAAAATACCACCAATGCCAATCCTGAGTGCCATAGATCTCTACAGTAAATAATCAGTCATTCCAATAAGTCGACTCTGGTCCTACTTTGTAGTGAACATTCATCTGAGGCGTCTGAATTGGGACCTGACCACGATGCAAGGACTCCACACCTGCTAAAGTCATACCAGAAGTCAACAAGGTTCGCTCAATCGGATAAGGAACTTTACCGGTAATGACAGCCTCTTCAATGTGCCGGCATAGTGGATGAAAAAAATCAGCTGTTGTCGAACCATGTGTCGGCATCGGTAAGTACATCTGAGTGGAAACAATATCGCCATTGTCGGCTCGTAGACCAGCATAATTGAAATCTCGTATATTTGTAAGAATCATTGTCGTGCGAAACCCATCGTTGTGATCAATGAAATAAGCAGTCGGATTAGGAAATGTTTTTCGTGCCCAATCAAACGTGACCTTTCCTGTATAATATCCCCCTTCTACCGGAAGATTATGACTACGTGTCATAGCCGAAACAACAAGTCGCCTTGTATCAGAATGACGCTCCTCGGTTAAACGCGCCCAAACTTTTTGCCCTCGCAATGCATGAACCTTCCGGATGCCTACCTCGCCCCCTCGTCGCCGTTCAGACATACATTGAGCCGTCTCGAGCGCATGAATATCGTAACTATCAACCCCACCGTACGCTACGCATACACTTTCTTTCAATGGCACATTATGCGGCATATCAATAGAAGGCATACGCCTTGTAACTGGCAATGAAGAACCAGCGAAAAACGGAAAATTAAGGCGCTTTGCATCATCAACCATTTCCTTGCATCGTGCCCAAGTCGTAGAAAGATGTTTATCATTAAACACCGGAACACCACGACCACTCTTCTCAAATACTCTCACGCATTCCTTGAACCATTCATAACGAGGATAAAGCCGCTGACCTTTTTCATTTGCTGGATACTTCCCATGTTCAGCAATAATCACCACTCCATCAACCGCTAGTTTACCAGTTCCAAGCGTCAATGCTTGTTCGATGCTAGGATAAAGCTTTAAGCCATAACGCTTCACCCGATCTCGCCCAAGATCACCATTCTGGGGAAACTGATCGATAAATACCGATGCAATATCTACTCGCGGATTCTGCCAGCCGCCACGCCAACCGTATCCTAACGCAAGCCTATCAAGAAAATGCTGCGCATGTGAGTGCGTGCGTACCTCGGTGCCTAAAAAAGCAATACGCTTCCGCTTAAATACATCTTGGCCTAGCACACCCATTGGCTTTAACGCCATTGCTCCAGTAAAAAGACCGCACTTCTCCAAAAAAGACCGTCGAGTTTTATTCATAATAAAGGATATTAGTGAGAGACATTCTAGACAAGCACTGACAGAGTTCAAAGCCGAAAGCATTTATATAAATCTAATAGGTGCTTTAATTTATTGAAAAAATAATTAGTAATTCTGCAGTCATGACTGAATTAAAACGAATAATTATCTCTACAAAGCATTAACGACATAAAAAAGATATTAATGTATCAAATAAAAAAACTATTATTCCCAACCTTGTCAGCTGTAATAATTATTGGTTGCCTAAAACCAATAAATTCGCCAGTTGGATCCTGGAAAGGAAATTTAATAACAGAAACTAATTCCGAGGGTAAAAAAATGAAAAAGTCTATTAGTTATTATTACGCCCTGCATCAAGACGGATACTGTACTATAATTGTGGATACAATATGGGATATTGATGGTTTGAAAACAAAATATGAATTTGAAGGATCATGGCATCAAGAATCAAATACAGTAACTGTTCAATACAACTTATTAGATGAAAAAAATGTTTCTGACTATGCAACAACTCCAAGAAATTGGAATGAAGTTAGACATGTGTTTACAATTGATAACAAACTAATAAATATGAATGGGAAGTTAGAGAATACGGAAATTACTTTAGTGAAAGAATCCATCTAAAACTTTTAGGAAGTAAAAAATATTAATCAAAAAAATTGAGTATCAAGTAGTAATTCAAGTACAATATTTCTTGATATAATTGATTGTAACTTAGATCATTCAACTTTGAAGCCAGTGTAGCTCAGTGGTAGAGCAGCTGTTTCGTAAACAGCGGGTCGTCAGTTCGATTCTGATCTCTGGCTCCAG
>NYWG01000208.1 GCA_002684915.1 Verrucomicrobiales bacterium | reverse complement strand
TTTGTGGCAACCAGCACGACCAAGTTTACTCACACTGCAGCCTATATAACGGCGGCAGGCACAACCGCACAAATGCCACCCAAAATTGCACCGTTTACGCACAGCCGCCCTGAATGCGCATCACATTCTTGTGGTAGTTCGCTGGCCGCATCACCTTCGTAAAACAATCTGCAAGTTGATCCACACTAGCCACCTTCACCACTTTCAACATCGAAGCATCGCGCAGCTCAGCAACGAACCCCTCCCGCATATCAATAACCCCTCGTACCCTCGAATTCAAGCACGTGTTCTCCGCAAACACCAATGCCTGTTTACTATCAGTCCGCATCTCCATGGGCCATGCCACATCAATCCCCATCTCCTCAGCTCGCCACTGAAGCAGCTGGCCCATCACCACCGCGTCCCGAAGCGCGTAGATCTCTGAAACAGCAGGCGAGTCAGACGTCTTCGCCTGTCTAACACTCTTCCAATCAATAGGCACTCCATTCAATAATGCTAGATATCCGGTGGTACTACGTAGTGTAATGCCAGTCTTAGAGTCCCCACCACAATCACTGTCACAATACATCCGAATAGAATCGACAGCAACACGCGGACCACCAATCTTAAATCCTGCAGTTTGACTCATGTATATCAATGCACGTTTCATCGCTTTAATTGCACCGCGAGTCGGATTCGCCATCACTTGCCCTAATCGATGCACTGTGTGCGCCATGTCGAATCGCACTGTGGACGCAAACCAACTAATACTGCCATACATGGACTTGTACCATCGAACCTCCTCTGGTAACACTGGAGTGAGATCAGACACCATTTCAAACTTATCAGACATTGGACTACTCACACGCTTAGCAGCCACGATTCCTGACGCATCTAATAGCGCCTGTGTGTCCTTCTCACAATCGATATAGTAGTACTTCTCTAGCCCCTTCTCTCTCATTGTGATAGTCAGACCAACATAGTCCAGCTGATTGTCAGGAGATAAATACTGCGGATCTGCTTTCAAATCGAACCCTGTTTTCGGATGACTCAGCTCGGCATAGAATGCATCAGACTCTGCACGCATACCACGGCACAATATATCATCGACCCAGCACACTACAGTGAGTCCGTCGCGCACAAACACAGCAGGGTCGTTCTTGCTTTGCTTAAACTTGTGCTGTAACATCCATTTTTGCAAGGTTTTAAACCACCACATGCTTGCTCGACGACACCCATATATGCTGCCTCGCAATCGATACACTTGAGGGTCAGCACCACGATACGGGGTATACACAACATAACGCGGTTTGTCACTCACTGGAAACTCGTCGGCCTGCAAGAATGCGGTGCTGATGTCGACAGACGACAGCACCTCTTCAGAACTCCCCCCTCGAAACACTAGACTACGAATCGATGGCATCGCAGCGACTGGACTATCTGTCGGCCCCACATCCCACCCGTAGGGCTCCATGAAGCCCTGAGCAACGAGTCGACACTTCAACCGACCACTCTTTTTCGGCTCTGGATTCATCCTCAGTCTCACATACTTCCCTTCTCGTAACACCTCCTCTGCAACCGCACTCGAAACCACCTCTAACCTTCTATCTCTCACTGCATTGAACTCTGCTTTATATCCACTCACCCAATCCTCCAGCTCCCCCTGCAGCCTATGTCGATCCATCAGCTGCTGCATGGCTATCGCATCATCATCCCATCGCGCAGTCTTCACTTTAGCACCATGCGCGAGATTATATGCATCGATCAATTCACTTGCACCACTGAGATTACTCATCGGTTCCCACGAATCATCATCCTCAGTGTACCCTCGCCATCTCACTTTATATTCTACTTTCTTCTTTCTACTCCTTTTCCCAACTATCTCCTCGACCTCGTACACCTCATTTGGCGATTCATCTATTGATCCTTCCTCAACACCACTGAGGATCGCATCTTTAGCTATCTTTTCGAACATGGGATCGAACTTGTCAACAAATCGCTCAAAATCAGGTGTCGCGGTCGCCTCTGGCTTCAATCTCAAAGGGAAAACGTCCTCCTCAACGTGACTAATGTGAACGCCATCTAACGGCACTCCCAGTACGAACCTCTGCGCGTCTACGTCCCACTTACACGGCACCACTACATGCCCTTTCGACACACGCTTCGATCTCCCCACCCAGATGCCAATACGCCCAGGTGGGTCCCCTTTGTGCTCACGATGATCAGACACTGTAAAATACTTACATCTCGCTCCGAATGTGTGGTCATCACTCTCCAATCCAACCTCCTTTCCTGTCAGATGCCCCAGTGGCGACTGCCCACGATACCATGCACTCCGATTCACGCAATCATTCGCATGCTGGAACCCCACGCCCCAAAGTTCATGATAATAATCTACGCCCCCTGTTGCAACAATCAGATTCGCACGGAAACACTCACGTAGCATGCGAATGCGCCTCTCCACCACAGGATTTGATTGCGGACGATACCCCCCCGTGGTTGTCCGTTTAATCCCCTGCTCACGACACCATGTCTCTAAATCGCCTTCGAACTCTGTACCATCATCAGAGTGTACACGAACTATAACCCTCGCACCATCACCAGACATACTCCTGAGATCAGTCAGCATCTGTAACACCCCCTGCTTGGTGCCTTTCGCATGTTTAGACTTCAGCAACGATACAGTACCATATCTCGTTGTCAGCTCAACACACAACATGCCCCAGATATTACCAGACAAATCAGGCTCCATCGGTCCAAACAAATCTACTGAAACTACCCACCCCTTGTCTGCTCCATCCACTACATCATCCACTGTGAGTCGCTGTGCAGCACGTGCTGTCATGCGTGCCCGTGCGCACTGCTCGCATCTCCAGTCATGGGGCAGGTGCCCCTTCCTCCTATGCTCCCTCAACTCAGCCAGCACACGCTTCACCTCCTTCTCGTTATCAGTGATCGTACCCACATCACGACATGTAACCCTGCCCTTCGAGGCGATACGACCATTGACTCTCTCTCGAATCTTTCGAATTGATTCTTCCTCTTCCCTCGTCAGCCCTGCTTTCAAAACCTCATCGGGGGGTAGATAATGCAATCCATCCTTTTCAATCAACCATACATCTCCTTTCGATGGGTGCATCAAACATGCACCCAGCGCACTCTGCACATACGTATACCCCATCGAACAAAACTGTTTCACAGCGAGAACCACCTCATTTGCCCCCTCAGTCACTAACATATGACGAAACGTGCCAAGATGTCGTCGTAGATCACCGGTCTCATGTGCAGGTGCTGTGTGTGATACTCCCATCACTGGCACAGCAACTTTCAACTTACGACGATTCACCAGACGACGTTTCTGTGACGGTGGACAAACGCCCCTATTTGCTCCCCCATCCACTAGATCAAGCCCCACCTCACCTTTATTTTTCAATCTCGACGGAGGTGCACTCGAACTCTTCACCTGATCAGAACAATGGTCAATCTCTGCTGTCATTCCGGGGATCATGCGCTGCTGCCGGGCTCTCTCTCTCTTACTTTCCAGAGCCGCCTCTGCCTCCTCAGCTCTCCGCTCAGCTGCCGCGGCACGCTTCTCAGCAGCAGCTGCACGTTGTTCAGCCTCCACAGCACGATCCTCCTCTGCAGTCGATGTACCCCTGGACATGTTCACACTAGCAGTACGAGACGACACGGTGTGCGAAAAGATGCAATCATCTCCACTGCGACACGACCCGCCATTGTGAAAGTCGTTGCATGGCTTCTTGAGATGCTCGGGCACCTTAACACCACGCAGGGAAGGGTCATGCCATCGCGCGTATGCAGCATCAGCCATCTCACGACATTTCGTCCTCGTGCACTTGCCATCGGGTCCCACCGTGCCTCGCTGACGCCACACATAGCAGTACGAATCCCCACTTCCTCGCCCCGCACCAACAACACCACGAGCTACGTTGACACGAGCATTCCTGCCTCTGCCTACACCCTTGCCAGATGGGACATGCGGTGGTGGTTTGCTCTTCTGTACAGCCTCCACACCTTCATCAGACAGTGCCTGTGCGACCCTATTGATGGACAGAACGATCTCATTCACTTTGAGTGCCACTCCAAGCTTCCTGGCCTCCTCTTCTTCACCAGCGATCAACGATTCGAATGGATGTTGGAATCTGGGCTGCCCATCATGCTCACCACATTTAATCCTGATACCGCTCAGCGCAGCTCGCAACCCTGCAATGATATCTTTACGATCGTACTCTTTCACACCAGGTTGTGCCTTCTCGATGCGATCCCCTAGCTGTATATAGCCAGGAATCCAATCCAACACTGCAGCAATACTGTGCATCGTATCAGGAGACTTCAATTTACCTTTCGCAGCCTCAATTGATGACACACGAGTGATTGAACCCTGCACAAAGTATGCCAACAGTCGCAGCCCATCATCTGTCTCCTGAATTTCCTGCGGTACTGACTGCCTCTGTATCTCGTGTACACGTGCCATGTGTCGGGCTGCTGCGCTCTTCTCATCAGTTGGTACATCCGACAGTGACACAGACCACAGTGCACCATATAGAACAGCATTACTGTCTGCCCCCCCCATGTCAGTGATCAGTGTGTCGACATCCAGCACTTCCCCTGGCTTCTGTTTCATTATTTTGGCCACTGCAGCAGCAGCAGGCATCCACATATTTGCAGTGAGGCAACCTTTCACACTGCTCGCAAAGTTGTGCATGCCCCCTGCTCCCTGCCACTCTGCGAAGACACCACCACGACCCTGCGCTGGTACTGGCATCTGTGGCATGTCAGAAAAATCAATTTTTCCTGCTGACACACCACCCTGGCTATGTGCACTGTCGCCCCCCAGTGACACTGATCCGGGAAATGCTGGCACGACCTCACCGTGATATGCTGCCTGCAGCGAGGCGTTCACGAGCTCTGGCAGCGCCAGCGCCAGCCCGTACTTCGTGCCCTTCAGCCCCACCTTCGTTTCGAGTATTTCCGCTGTGACATTCTTCAATGCACCAGCGCTGCACATTCCTTTCGACTTTAACAACTCGCCCACGCCCTGATCCTCGAACGAGGGGAGACTGTCGACCCACGCGGCAATCTGATCCGCATTCATCAACGTGATGTTATCTACAGCATCACGCTGCGCCAGCGCTCGATACTGCGCTGCAAAACTCATCGTCCCCACTACTGCGCTACCATTTGTGGCAACCAGCACGACCAAGTTTACTCACACTGCAGCCTATATAACGGCGGCAGGCACAACCGCACAAAACAATCCTCTCACATCTGCAAGCAGCCGAGCCGGAGTTTGCCCTGCCCTTTAGCCGTCTTGTCATTGCCGTTATCCTGGCAAATCTTCGAGACAGAGCACGGCTTAGTCTTCGTGTTCGTGATGGAGTCGCAATGCACATTCTTCAGGAACGCATGCGACACATCCTTGGTGGCACCCTTGGCCTTGTAACCTTCGACCTTGCCCTTGCACGCAAAGAACGCATCGCCTTTGGTCTGAGCGCACACAAACCCGAAGCGCGAGCCGCGCCCCTCGAGACGATCGCACACAAACACCCCATTGGAAGTGCGCACATCGAGCCTCATGTAAGCAGCCATTTGCTTCTCCAATTGATCGACCTTCGCTTGCGCCGCCTTGAGTGCAGGGTTCCTAATAACGAACTTGAGGTTCATCATTTGCTTGGTGATGTCTGGTTGCGAACTGGCCTTGTAGCGATTCGATTCGTAGCCGCAGCAGCCAACTTTGTTCTTGCCGTTCCAGTCTTTCACACCTGGACACTTGAGCAGCTTGCCCAGTGGCGACCTGGCGCTCTCGCCGAGCTTCAATTGGACCGTGTAGCTTGCTCGTCGCTTGCCTTTCCCCTTGTTTGCTTTCTTCTTTTGTTTCTTCGCTTTCTTTGCTTTCTTTTTCGCTTCCTTTTTCCCCTTCTTCGCTTGCTTTTTCTCACTCTCTTGCTTCCCAGCGTCGAACATCCTCGAACACCAGTCGCCATTAAACTTGGTTTTCTTGAACTCCGCGACGGGATCGATCTTCTTAGCGTCTGGCTCTTTCCCATGCAACGCTTCCTGTGCTTTCGC
>NYWG01000207.1 GCA_002684915.1 Verrucomicrobiales bacterium | reverse complement strand
CTCAGATCATTCAACTGTGTGATGGGAAAACCCTCCATGGACGATGCAAAACCAACCTGGCCTGCTGGTGGCCGTCCGATGCGCACTGCTGCAGTCTGCGGCGTGCTCCTCAGCGCCGGTCTGATCATCTACGCGTCTTTCCCGTCCTTTGAGGCCAGGGTTCTCAGTGCGCGTGTGGACGCCGGCGACGATGTCACCGTCACGCTGGACTTGGACATCTCTTTCCTCGGCCGGACGCTGGCAGAGGTGGAGACGGATCATGACGTAGCCATCGACGGCTCCTGCGACTTCGGGCCGTACAAAGCCGACGTGCTCGCTCGCGCCGGCTCGCAGCTCAGCTTTCTCGTGACGGACGGCGGTGACACCGACGATGTGTCGTGCGATCTCCTCGCGAGTGTGAACGTCTACCGCTCAGGCGTGTGGATGCACGCCCCACTAGACGCCGGTTCTACCGGTCTCCGCCGCCTCTTCTCTATCGACGCTGCCTCGACCGCCCTTTCGGTCAACCCGCGCCGGCTGTTCGAGGATTTGGAGGGCCCGGACGTTTCTGGCATGTTTGCGCGGCTCAAGGCTCTGTACCACGGTGCCGAGAACGTCTCCGCGTTCGTCCAGGAGCTGATCCCGTCTGTCCCGTCCGAGGCGCCCGAGGTAACTGTGGGCGGTCTGGCCTTCGAGGTGCAGGGTCACTTCGCTGAATCTGTCGCGATGTTCTTGGACGGTGCACCTCTCTACGTTAAGGCGGACGTGTCGTACGCCGAGAAGAACCTTGGTAGCTCAGCGACGGCCCACGTTGATTCCGTGGTGGATGTGACTCCTGGGCTCCTCAGCGCCCCAATGAGCTTGACCTTGCGCGTGGAGAACGCGAAGCAGCTAGCCCTGTCGGCGTTGGTGATGAGGCACGGCCTGAACTTTGAGATGCAGGGCGAGAGTTCTGCGATGCGGCGCTTGTTTGGGGCCAGCCATGCCGTCGGCATGAAGGGCAACGCCGTCTTGGTGAACGATCAGGTTTATTGGGGAGCGGATGCGGATTTGTCGAGCATCAAGGTGCCTGGTCTCGGTTCGCTTGAATCCATCGGCAATTCGGTCGAGCTGTTCGGTCCGAAGGGGGAGCTGCTGGTCCAGGCCGTGCGCGGAGAGGCCTGGAAAGCCAGTGCTTTCGACAGCAGTGGGCGCGTGCTGCTGCAGGCGCACGCGGGTGCAGACGAGATCTTCGCGTACGACGAGACGGGTAAGCTTTTCGGCGCCGCGGTGACAGAAGCCGAAGGGGTCCACCGGCTTCGTGTGGAGCTCCCGGCCGCCGGGCAGCGGCGGCTCCAGAGGCTGAACGGCGACCCCGCCAAGATCCTGAAGCAGAATATCGACCGGCTTGTCGAGGCGATCTACGAGTTGGACCGCATTGTTCAGGAGCTCGGAGGTGAGAGTCTGATTCCAGTGATCGAGGAGAGTCTCGGATTCCCGCTCTCCGAACTGTCGAGCACGGTCGTGGACGGGCTGAAGAACGCTGACGTTAGCGATGAGGAGTGGCTGCAAAGTCTCCAACCTGTGAGCGACATCATCGGCATTGACCTGGCGGAGGTCATCGCCGACTTGTCGGGCGGCGTGGTAATGGAGGAAACGGCCATTTTTACCAACGACGTTGTACCGGCCATAGAGGCAGTCACTGACCTTGCCAAGATGGTCCTAGAGACTCCGGTGGAAACGGCGATGATGGGGGTCAACTGGCTCTCCGCGGAGCAAATAGGGAGGACCGAGGAAGGGACACCTTTCATCGAATTTCATCTCGACGACTCGGCCTTCAACTATGATACCTTGGTTGGCACACTGATCTTCAGTACGAGCGATTTGCCCGGCGAAGGCTTCGGCGTTGAACTCCCCGAAGGCGAGGACACTTTTAGACCGGAGATGCACGTCGTCTTTGACGATGACAAGAGAGTTAAGGTCAAGATCGGCTTTGGGGAGGGTACTAAGTTTTACCAGGAGGAGGGTACGATGGAGGTGAGCATCGAAGCCGGGATCGATTTGTACTTCCCACTCCCGAGCGTGCAGCTGAACCTGCATGTTTTTACTGAGGACGGCGATATGCCCATGAGCGTTGGTTTTCAGGTTGAAACGACCCGGCAGGAGAGCACCGAGTGCGGCTGCCAAGACTTCGGGAGCGCCACTATGAAATTCGTGCAGGAGCCCGAGAACTGGGTGCTTCCTGTTTACCTCGAAGGTACTGCCACAAAAGTTTATGATGGCGGCAAGACGGAGACAGATCTTGAATTGGACTTTGGATTTCAGGAGATGGAGGAGCTTGGGGAATTGTCGGGCGTGGGCGGCACCTTCAAAATCCGGGACGGTTACACGCTCGGTGATGACGGTGAATATCTGGAAGAGGAAGGTGACATGGATTTCAAGTTAATGACGGTCGACTTTACAGCGGCGTGGAAATTATCCGAATATGGAAATATGGTTCAATACGATTTTGATCTCGGCGACATGATTCCTATAGTCGCAATTAAAACGAGTCTGTATTACAACGACGCTGAGACGCAAGATGTCGGCTTTGGGATCGATCTCCCGACACTCGAGTACACGTTTCACGAGACCGTTGACGTTGTGATGATCGACATGATGTACAGTATAAAGGATGATAAGATTACGATGGAGCAGACGCAGAAAATGAATTTTGGGAGGATGTGGTGTGACGACTGGAATGATGACGGTTCGCCTAATTGTGAGGATAAATGGGTCGAGATCGTAAAACTCCTGGGCTCTATCCATAAAGAGCAAATGGATTTTTCTCTCTGGGTTGAAATTGAAGACGTGATTGGAGAAGTGCTCAGTTTTGAGCTCAAAAGCCCTTTTGATGAGGACATGACCGGCTTGTTTAGCTTTGACTTGTATGCTGAAGGAATCTGGCTGCACGAGGCCTTGGCTGTAGCCCCCCAATCGAGCGAGGCCTCGGCTGCTTTCTTCTTGTCAACCTATCAGCCTTTTAACTGCATTCCTCATGAGGACGGGGATGGCGAGCCGGGGTGGGGCATGTCGGAGGAGCAGCGGTGCGAGAGGCAAAGTTGCTGGCACATCGGAACAGAGCAGCCGAAATATTGCGACGATTGCTGGGATGAGTGCGGGTGCTGCGATGAGTGCGACGAGTGCTGGGAGGATTGCTCCAATATGTGCGACGATCAGGACGATTGCGAGGACGGGTGGGGGTATTGGGACGAGGACGCAGAGCAGTATATGCAATGTGAACAGCAGGAGGCTGATTGGTGTGAAGAAGACGATGAGGAGTGTTGGTGCTGGCATGAGGATTGCAGAATCATGGAGAAAGTCAGCATGCCTAAACAGGTCAAGGTCAAGAATTACTTGCCCGACGAGCTCGACGACGACACGAATACTGATCTCAGACGCGCAGTCTCAAAAGCCGTATGGGATCCGCCCATGGCTGGGGTACATGTGATGGTCGAGTTCATCCTCACCCCAACGTTTGGTTTCACAGCCGTGCGGGTTCATAACTCCGACAATTGGGAGCCATCATTTCTGCAGACGAGCACAGTCGGGCTATATGAGGCCGGTCGGCGTCTTCAGGATTCGGATCCTGAAAACATGGGTGTGGCGACGCGGATCGTTCTGGAAACGAATGGAGATGACTCTGGTGGCAACACCGACCTATATCCGCTGATCGACATGTCTACGTCAGGAAGCCATTTGACGGATATGCGGTCGCGGTTCGTTCTCGCAGATCCCGAAACTGGGGATCAGCATCGCATCTGGGACCTGGAGGTGACTGAAACTGTACTCTCGCTCAGGATGAACTTGATGGGTGATTATAAATTCCAGTTCTCATCTAAGGACGGAGTTGTGGAATTTGCTGATTGGGCCCCCGGAGCGCCGGAGCCTTTCAACGAAGTGAGGCTGGACTTCAACGAATACTCGTTGAAAGCGTCGGTCTATGCTGAGGAAACGAAGTTAGTAATCAAGGCGATGGTGGGTGAAGACGAGATCAGGGCGTCACTCGACATCCAGGTCTCTCCGGATGACGACAAAGTCGAGTACCAGCTGCAGCTCGCGGAGGAGTCCGTAAAGAATGGCTATGGCTGGGGTGGCGAACTTTCCCTCTACGATCACGAGAGTGGCGATACGTCGAATATTCCGTTCAGTCTCAAAGGCTCGATGCCCCATGATTACGCGTTGATGCTTGACGGGAACATCGAGGGATTCGGAAATGTGGTAGTCGACTTCAACGTAGGGGAGAAAGCTGCGGGGATGCGGGCCTACGTACCTGAAATTGACGGGGGGCCATTCTCGCTCGGTGCCTTTATCTGGATCGATGGCAAGATCCCCGCCAATTTGATTGCCCTTGAGGAAGGGATCGCTTCGGGCGACACGATGGTGGGAGCAACTTTCTTCGTGCGGGATTGCGGCTCGCGCCAGGACACGCAAGAGATGGTCGCTCTACCGCCCGAGGACACGCGGAAATTCCCGGAGGGCAAGATGGTCAAGTGCGATGGGCGGCGCCCGGAAGAGCCACTCGAGGAAGAGCCAGAAGAAACTCCGGTCTTCATCGAGCTTGCAGAAGAAGCTGCGGGCGAAGTCGGAGCGACCGCGATGGAGGGTGCGTCGTACCTACTGGGCGAATCCTACTTCGCGGGCGGCGATGAATCGTACTACTACGACTGGGGATGGGGCGACGATGAGGAGGAGCATATGGACGAAGAGCAGCAGGCGGAGCTGGCGGCGGAGGCCGCGGAGGCCGCGGCGGACGCTGGGCAGGCCGTCGTCGACGTGGACGTGGCCATGGAGTTCTCGGCAGAGGCCTTCGAGGCCATCCTGGACGCGCCGGCCGAGGCGGTGGAGGGCTTCGCGGCGGGGATGGCCGCGACGCTTCAGCTGCTCCCGGGTTTCGTGCGTGTCAGCGCCACCGACCCGGACATCGGCGCCGTCGGGACCTTCGACTTGAGCCGCCGGCTGCAGGAGGGGTTGACGGTGTCGTATGAGGTTGCCGTGCCTCCGGCGGAGGTCACCGCCATGGCTGCTCAGCTGGAGGCAACGGCGGCTAACCCGTCAGCGCTGGCTTACAACGTCCAGACCGCGGTAGCGGACGCGATGGACGAAGATCCGGAGACGTTCGTGGTGGTCGCCACCGTCGATACGGGCTCCATCGCGGGGCCCGATGGCCCCATCGAGGTCACTACTGAGGAGCCCCCTCCGCCTCCGGTCGCTCCAGCCGACCCCGGTTCGTCGGACAGCGCTGCCGTCCTCGCCGCACTAGGTGTAGCGATGTTCCTCTGAGCTTGGTCTCAGGCCGAAGAGACCCCCAACTCCACAAGTATTTTGGCGCACTTGCTTCGGAAGCGTTCGGTTTTGGTGATCCAGTTCGGTTTGCAAAGTGTACGGTACAGATGTGTTTTCTCCACGATATTCTTGGTACAGATGCGTTTTCTCAAAAAATTCCATGGATATGTTGAGCCTTCAAGGAAGCGTCATCTCGTTAAATACGCTTGCTGTTTTTTACCGCGCCATTCTGGATCGCGTGTACTGGAGCGAGATTTTGTGCATGAAACGCGTGCCAGTGCGCACGATATTCCTATGTAGAGAGGAGGTCACGGTTCGCCGAGATTCTACGGCACACCGAGATTCTTCAGAT
>NYWG01000206.1 GCA_002684915.1 Verrucomicrobiales bacterium | reverse complement strand
TTTTTTGGATCTACGTATTCACATATGTTCATATGCAAATATTTTTAATGTTTTGACACAAAAAAGGTATGTTCCGAATGATTAAGAAGAATATAAAGTTATTGGGAGACGAAGAAGAAGAAGAAGAAGAAGATTACAAAGAATTGGTAAAATTCCAAGAAAATAAGATATACTTTTACGCGGATGTGTCCAAAAAAAGTATTTTACATTTGTTAAAAGTTTTGAAGCAAGCTAATAACTATGCCCTTTTAAATCGAAAGAAGAAGATTTACTTATATATTCATAGCGACGGGGGCGACGCATACGCGGGATTATCTGGAATGAATCACATCAAAAAAAATAAAATTCCTGTGGTGACAATAGTCGACACTTTTGTCGCGTCGGCTGCTACGTTTTTATTGCTGGGTGGGAAAAGGAGATATTCAAACGAAAACGGATCAATTTTGATTCATCAACTGTCAACAGGTTTCTGGGGAAAGTACTGCGACCTGGTCGATGAAATGAAAAATTCCCATAATCTCATGCAGCAAATAAAAGATCTATACAAACAAAATACAAAATTGGGCTCCAAGATAAATAAAATTATTAAAAAAGAGATAAATATTCCGGCCAAAAAAGCCTTAAAATATGGAATTATTACGAAATTGATTTAGATTTTACCACAAAGCCAAAAAAATATTACAGTCTATAAATATGCCATGCCAATAAGTAATTCAAAAAATGGATTACAGTCAAAGGCGTGGGGCCCGGCGTTTTGGCATTGTTTGTATTCAGTAGCAGCTAATTATGCCCCCGAGTCGGGTGGTAAGCATCCATCAAAGAGTGATAAATTAAATGCCATCGGCTTTGTAACATATTTTGGAAGCAGTCTGCCGTGTGGAAACTGCAGGAAGAATTTTCCAAAAAATGTACGCAGCGTTGTTCGCCATCAATTCGATGGTAATTCCGGCGAATGGCTTACAAATAGAAATCAATTTTTCAAATTTGTATACTGTTTGCACGAATCTGTGACACTGATGATATGCAAACATAAACTTTCATTTTCATACCACGATGCTTGTGATTTATTCAATAAGATACGAGCAAGCGATTGCAACAGTGGCGAGGGTTGCAATGCTTCAAAGGGATACGTGTTAAGCCTGAGGCTACGGCCAGTTTAATCAAACTGGTAAAAATCACAAGCAATTTGCCATTTTTTCCCTTTTTTTACCCATTGCCACTTCATTTCAATATCAATTTTAATTTTTTTACCTAATCTTTTTGAAGATTGCTGCATTTTTTTGGCGGTATATTCGTCGTTGACATACGTTGTAAATAGAAACATTTATATTTTCTTATAAAAGTAAAACAAAAAAGAATGGAAAAAAAAGACGTTTTCCTCGTGTTTTAGGATCAAAATTTTATTGACTTATAAGAAAGATGGGTAATTCGCGAGACAGAAAACTCCATCGTTCAAATTTTAAATTTGAAACCCCATTAAAAGAAAACCACTACGAGCAACCTACTTGCACAATATGGAAAAGCGAGGAATACGGAGAGCGATGGATGGCGCAAAATTTTACTAGACCAGATGCATGTGTTCTTGAATTTGGCGCCGGCTTAGGATCAGTAACGGCTGTGGTGCAGGAAAAGCTTGAAGACCCAGCCTGTCACGTGGCCATTGAACCCGGCACGACAAAGGGGGCAGAAAAAAATATTGTGCAGTATCTTGATGAAAATGTTACTGCGTGCAACATGAATACGACTATTTTAAATCGGACATTAGAAAAAAATGATGATCTAACATCGCCCGTCCCGGGCAAAAACTTTGACACATTAATTGTTGATTGCGAAGGCTGTTTGACCAGTGAATACAAAAAGAATCCACACCTCTTTGACCATATTACACAAGTGCAGGTAGAAAGAGACGACGGAAAGAAAAAGCCTTACGACGAAGTGTTTAGAGAAATGAACCTTAAACAAGTTTTTCGTAAAAAAACGGGATGTGGGAACACCTGCTTTAATGAGGTCTGGGAAAAATAGTATACATAACATTTAAATTACTTTTTTTTGGATTTTGTGGGCGGAGACTCTTGCTCTTCTTGTTCCTGTTCATCACCTGGGGACCGCTGCAATGGCATCATTCTTTCCAACGTATTGATTTTGTCCTGCGCCAAAGAAATTTTCTGCAGACAGTCGTCTAATTGGTCTATAATATTGCTTGGGTTGTCTATATTTGAAGATCTCTCAATAATCGTCCGAAATACTGCTATGTTTTCCACAATCACAGCTCTGTTGCGCGCAACCAAGGCATCTCGAAGAGCCATGTTTGTTTTATGATTGTAAATTTTTTTTTTTTTAATAAACGCAACAGCTAAAAAATTTCAAATTTCACGCGCAAAAATTAGGCAATTTCAAGTGTCATGAAAAAGTTGGGGCGTAAATTACACGATAAGTTCAGCGCGGCAACTCAGCAACACGGTAATAAAGAACAACCGAATTCAGAGGAGCCCCTGTTATTTCAATCGCCCAACTACAAAGACGGTAAAAAACAGACATTGATCGATCGATACTTCAAAAAAAAAGGCTAACGAGTTAGGCACTAAATTTTGTGATATTATTTATTGGTTCGTCTTTGCCCGAAAGCGGTTTTGCTTCATATTTGTCCCAATATTTGGTAATTATGAGAACGAAGGCATACAACAAATTCATGATGGCCATGTTCAAGCAAAATTCTCTTACTTGCTTGCTCTGATACATCTCGTCGTTTGTATTCATGCGCCAGAGGTGCATGACGGATATTACAGAAAAGACGAATGCTAATACCGTCGAAAATACGATGTTCATGCGTTCTTCCGGGACGAGGCCGCTCATGAGAGTAATTGACAACGCTAGGAGAGCCATACCAACGGAGGTTTCTCGTGTAGTCGCATCTTGTTGTTTGAGTTCTTCTCTCGTCGAATCATTTTTATGGATTTGTAGACATCTCAATCCTTGGACAAATGCGAGTATAATAAGCGGCAAACAACTTGCTACGACGGTTTGGAATAATACGACGTTGTAAGATTTTTCTGGCAACAATTTATTCATGCTGTATATACTTCTATCAACGTATGGTCCCGGTAGCACAAACAAAAGCCCCGCAATTAATCCAAATCCTCCTAAAATTCCAAACGATAAACTCTCCCTTGGTTCGAATATCGTTGTTTTTACACTGTAGCCAGCGCCGACGATTACATCTTCGCTCAAGCGAAGGACAAACGATCTCTTTTTTATTTTTTCTCTAGTCACCTGATTAAACCACGGATATTCAATGACTATCCAATTCAATCCACTCTCGGGGATGGTAGTGGCTGAAAAGATTCTTTGAATGAGAGATTCAATGTTGCACAAAGGAATCATATCGTCATCAACGCCACAGTAGGTTTGTAACATAGTTTGTATATTACTCGTAGTATTTCCTTGAAAATTTGTGTCGTAGTGAAATAAATTAGTGAACGAGTTACCGGCACTTTTCTCATATGCAAAAGCATAATCCTCAGAATTTTCTACGTGAAGGCGAGAACTTTTCACCGAATCCTTCCAGTTGGAATAATCTAACACGCCGTTGTCTTCATTCTTATAGTCCGTAATTAGATGAGAAAATGTTTTAACAACTAAATTATAAGAAGTAACGCAATTGTTATCACACGAGCCGTCATTGGTGACATAATCTAAACTATCGTTTATAGAATTTTGAAGAATTTGTGTGTCAATTACTTTTATATCAGTTTTCAAACCGATTCGATCAAATTTGCGGCGACTTCTAATAGTGAAAACGACTACAATAATCAAACATAACACTATTAAGCTTCCATTTACTGATTTTATGATAGGCGCGCTCTTGTCCATATAACCTTGTATCTTTGTATTGCTATACATTTTTTTAAAAAAAAATAATTTCTTTTTACAAAATCTGATGCAAGTTAAATACATTGTTGTGTTGAGTCTCTCAGTTTTTATTGTATTTGGAATAATTGTTGGGGTAATTCTTTTTATGTTGTCAAACACTAGCAAAAAAGAGAGCACCGACGAAGGAACCGACGAAGGAACAAGTAACATCGCGTTGCCCAGCGTGCTTCAATTTATGAGCCCCCCCACATACATTGAAATGACTAGTCAAACTTGTATGGGAGGAAGCAATGATGGTCTAGGGTGTAACAACGGGTGCACTGGTGGCGGACAATGCCTGCATTGGCCTGATCTTGTGAGTTATAAAAAAGATGGCGTCGTAACAGATTATCAGGTAAAATATTCCATATGGTCGAACAACAAGTTCCTACTTGCATATCCTTCGGGTCAAAAATTGTCCATCAATTTTGAAATAGAAGATAATAAATTGTATCTAAATTGTAATCCAGGGGATGAAAATGATGGTTCTCCTTCTGGATTTAAAATACGTGGACAAACAGAATTAGAAGTGAGAGGCGAGGTGATGCCTGGCGATTTAATTGAATTTTGGTCCGCTAATGACTTACCAGGGGCGCTTATGACTGTCCCACATCAATTATTCCAAGCGACCCCCCAGTCTACCGATGGTGATACGCCGCCGGCTAGTCGGATGTTTTCACTGACAAGCAGCAAAACTTCCGCGAATGAAGGCGAAACGTTCACAATAACCCTGACCTCATTATATGACAATATAAGTGAATTTATAGATGGGCAAGTTGTACCTTACACTATTACAGGAATACAACCAACTGACATAAACGAATCCTTGTCAGGAAATTTCACAGTTGCCATAAATGAGGCTCAAAAAGAATTTACTGTCGACGCCGATGCACAAACCGAGAACAACGAAACATTTACTCTGTCCTTGAATGATGAAACAACGAGCGTGAGCGTCACTATTAACGACACGAGCCAAACACCACCACCAACACCCACCCCTACTCCTCCCGACCCGGCACAAACATATAATATAACGGTCACATACTCTAGTTTCTCATATGTGTTAAATGGGACGGACAGAGTCGGGTCTGTATCTGGGACACAACCCTCAGTCACAATACACGTAGGAGATACACTCAATTTTAATTTATCAAATATTCCAGGCTCTCATCCATTCCGTATCAGAACAAGTTCTGGTGAAGAAAATGTAAGTACGCCATCAGCATCAGGACAAAGTTCTACGGGAAATTCAACAGTGTCGTGGACACCAAATGAAGCAGGAGCGTTTGTATATCAGTGCAGTAACCATAGCAGTATGAAGGGGGATATCATTGTGACGTAAATTAGATGCTATCTGAAATCAAGTTTAATTTTTTGGCGGACCTAAGCACTTTTTTCAATTTTTCGTATCTAGCTTCAATCGACGACAATGATATAAGATTTGAGGCAACAATTGGTTTTTCTTCGATGCTTTTCTGGATACAGTCTATAATCAACTTTGCTCGTTTGTTTAATTCGTCTCGCTCCAAACCGTCGGCTCGATAAAATTTATTAAAATTAAGGCGATCAAAACTAAGGTCATAGTCTTCTAAACTATTAGAGCATTTGTTAGCGATTTCATGAACCAAGTCTGGAATGGTGCCCAAGTCTCTAATAGTATGATATGTCTTTTCGAATCTATAAACAGAGTTGTCCATATGTGAGAGAGATGTTGGCGTAGCATCAAGAATATTCACCGCAATGCTTTTACTCGCGACGCTAAACGCTTCAAAGTTTGAAGCAAGGACTTCTTTAGATGGTCTAATATTGCTAAATAACATATATTTTTCACCATCCAACTCATCTAAATCAATGAAACGCCAACCAATGTAGTCGTCTTCTAGGAAGTCATCGTTGCATTTGTGAATAGTATGATATGGACTTCTTGAATGGTCTAAATGCAAGATTTCGTGCAGCATGCGACTTAGCTGCAATAATATAATTTGATTTAGATAAGTTTGTAGCTTTTCCTGGCCCGTTAATTTAATTTTCTCATACAGGAAGGCGCCACTGTCAAGATAAGAAGGTTTATATCCTTTTGTGGCTTGTAGGACTGCGTCAACAGTTAATATATAATATCTTTCACCGCGTGTTGGGTAGTTTGCGATGCCTAAATAAATAAAATAGCTAAACCAGCCATTCAATCTTTGTGAGAAATCATCAAGATTTTGTTTATCAAAGAAATATTGCATAAGTAATGGATCAAATATAATTGTCGCAAAACCAGAGCTTTCTGTTGCGAACCTTGGTATCCATCGGATCCTGCACTTGAAATATTTAGGCGGAAGATATTTTTTTATTAGATTATATCTCTTATCAGGATCATCAATTAGATGACGAAAAAGATCTCTCCCATGGTAGGGGTGACCCCAATCAGTGCCCAACTTTGATGTTACATTTTGAATATAATTTCCAGATGTATTTCTTATGGGAACTGCGTCAATCTGAAAATCCAAAGTTATTGGCAGTCGCGCGCTTTTGGGCTGGGTACCAAACTCCTCTGCGAGGGCCCGGCCGTCTTGCCGATCGACTACGCTTTGCACCTGTAGTCTTTTGTAAAAAACAATCCTTTGTGCGTGTCGCATGAGACCACGTAAGAGAACAGAACGACCTTCTCCCAGCCAATATAGCCACTTCATAGCAGCTTGAATAGGGGTCGCGCCACGGCGGGACTGCGTTAGCATTGAATTTGCTACAGCTTTTAAAGTGTGCTTTATAGTGTTGCTGTTCGGCCAAATAAATATATTATAATGGTTAGTCATAAACCTAAATAGTAGTTCTGATTCTTTGGCGATTTTAATTATTTTGCCACGTTTATCAATCTTCCTGTTATGTGCAAGGTAAACGTTTTTATACGATAAAATTTTGCTTTCTAGATCAGGATGCAAAATTCTTTGCTGCAAACCTTGGGAAAGCCTCTGTTGTTTAGACATGATTACTTTATGAAATAAAAAAAATTGCAATTTGCATTTTTAGGCAGACTAACACTTGCTTAACGGGCCAAAGGCCCCGGCGCGTGCCAGAGTCTACGCGAGATTCTGGTGCTGGGCGAGCTCGCGCTCTCGCAATTTGGATGCAATCTGCTCGATTTTTTCGTCCTGAGATTTTATTTTAAGATCGCGCTCTTGTATTTTCTTCTGTGCCAAAGAATTTTGTTCCCTCAAGTGACTCAGCTCGCTTAACTTTTTTAAATCGTCAGGCGGGGTTGCTTTACATAACATCCACATTTTAAAATGCTCGTCGGACATAGGTTCCAATCCGTGCTTTTTGATAAATTCATCCTTAAACGTTAGCGTGTCGTCTTGCATCGGGGCATGTAGCGACTGAATCTTGTTCTTAATGATTTCCATCTGTTCCAGGTGATGGTTCTTAAATTCCTCGTCAGACTTGTACTTTTCAATGCATCTGACAAGTTGGGCCGCGATAATTTTTTTCAGCGTCTCGCTTTGAACGTGCCTTTGAGCTGTGGTTTGGGTCGTGTTATAATTATGAGTCTTTGCTTCGCGCTGACGCTTTCTTGGCGGGGATCTGCGACAGGTCGGAAACTGCATACGAGAATCCGCGTGGAGTCCTAAAGCGGGGCAAATGTAGCCCCCTTCTAGCCGTCCAAAGTTTTCGCTCGAAGCGTCGGTGATAAATCGTATTTTTTTTCGCAAAGACTGTTGATTGTCGTTGACGATAATTTTTTCGGCCACCTCTATCACTATGCTCTTTGGCCAGCCATTTTGAGAGAATTGCACGGATATAATTTTCGCATCTGGAACAGATCCTGACTTATTTTGAACCATCTTCCCGCAAACATTTTGTTGATATTCGCTATAGCTCGAATAAATGCAAGGCGAGCCTTCGACATTCGTTCCAAAATAATAAGCATTCAATTGTGTGAGATCCATATCTGCCGGAGATGTCTTAAGATGTATGATAGATATGTTGGTAAAGACAGGAAATTTATTTGGAGGAAAAAAAATTGAATTTTCTCCAGTAAAAATTGTTACGTATCTAAGTTATCGCAAAGAGGCCCGGGGAAGCTCTATGAATCCCTATCAATTCTTGTCAGCGACCAGCGACGCGGAACCCGGCCAGCCTATCCAAGAACAAGCGAGAAAAGCATTTGCTCATTACATGAACGCCGGTGAAAAACTTGATCATAAGGTTATCCGGTGGCAAATGTACCAAGACAGGATGCCAGATCGGATTCTGAAATGTATGCATAGCGACGTGGCAACTTACGTGGCCTGGCTCGCCGATTTTCGCCTTGCTGTGTTTAACGAGCCTCTCCTCGAAAAAGAAGAAAAAAAAAAGAGGTTGCAGAATATGACAACGGAGGATTGGCTTTCCAAGAATACGGCTGTGTCCATGATACTGTATTTTGAAACGAAAGACTCTCTGGACGCGCGAAATAGAATGATTGATCATCTTACAACTTGCAACTTTGTATGCCTTGATGCAGTTGATGGGCGAGCGTCGTTTCGCGGCGGTCGATCCGACGACCAGGACCACGAACTTCAACTATTTTCGGACGAAATTCGCTCGTTTGGGGCGTCAAACGATGTATCAATCTACGCCATTTATCGCATACCCGACCCTGGCATGGCTTTATTCTTTAGTGAAGACTTTGTGCAAAAACAAAAAACCAAGAGTCTCTTTTTCTTGCCGCAGGGCGGCACGTACGTTCCGTACAAAGGCCCACCACTACCTTCCCGAGTCACCGGGACGCACATTCCTCCCGGTAAAGTTGAATTTGCTTTGCAGTGCTTCCGGAAAAAACAAAAATTTAGAAAAAAAAATTAATTCCGTCAAATCCCCCCCACGTACTAGATTTTATTTTTTTTCGCTTCGGGGGCAATGTAAGATCGTCATCATCGGTAGTGTCGCCGTCGGACGCTTTCTTCACCGCTGCGGCCTTTCTTAACGCCAAGTTTTCTGCGCGAAGAGAAGCAATGATTTCAACATAATCGGACCGAAGCACCTCGGGCTGAACAATCTGTCTTAAAAAGGTTTTTAATTTATGAAAATTTTGGTCGCAACCAAAATATACAAATTTGTGACTTTGCCAATCTGAGATTTGCTGATACTCAAAGAGCTGTCTATCAATACACCGCTGCCAGAGACTCGCGCCGACGACAGATGGCGCCTGCTCCATGAGAGCCACAGACAGTGAAGAGATCTTGCGCGCTTCCCACTTTGCCGCCAGGCTTTTCACAAATTCCCTAAACGTGTTGCGCTTTTCCTGAGAGAGCAGCGGCTCGATGTCCCAGAGCAAACGTTTAACACCGACCCAGGGTTTAGATAGTAACTGAAGCCCGTGGTTTCTTTGTTTGTCGACAGCCCGCAAAAATCGATACTTTTCAACATTGAAATCTATGCAATAAAGACCAACATCAGAAAATTCAAACTGAACATTGAACATTGAAGTAGGCGACCATCCATCGCCCGTTGCAGAAATTTTTGGCTTGATATAATGCTGCCACGTCCAAACGTCTCTAAGTACATTTTTGTTGCGGTCCTGATTGTCAATAGCAAAGGGGTGAAAAAGAACCAACGAATGGTGATATGCTGCGAGAGAGGCGTCGTGTGCTTTTGCACATTGTGCAAAAGCCCAATGTTCTTGCGAACGATCATTACACAGCATTACTGAAATAAATGAACGCCCGGATTTGTCGCAGCCGGCAACAATCGGTTCTTGTAAAGTTAGTTCGTCGGGTGGCGGAATATGGCCGTAAATTCCTTCTTCGCAATTTCTTACAAGTTTAGCCGAGTCTAAATTGAATATTTTTTTGATGTAATTGGAAAAAAATGGATCTTTGTCGCCCTGCAGGTAGAACATGTTGTAGTGACCAGCGTGAGTAAAGATAGGCCTCGTGCGCTGATACGTCTGCTTGATCTGTTTTCCTTGAAGGAATTCTATTTTTAACGTTGAAGGTCCGTCGAACAGACAACGCTTCGTCCACCCTGATTTGCTGAACCGTTTCGATTTCAAGCGTTGTACTTCAGCCCGTTGCGCTGCATCCGCGGCAAGCGCCGCGTCAACAGCGTCGGCGTGTGGATCATGTGGCGAACTCAACACCGCTGTTGGCGTTCTCGTCGCCTTGGGCGTAACTAGCGTGGCTCTTTGGTCAACGGGTGTTTTCAACATGCCTTGCGTCGTTCGTTCGTCAGTCATTGCTTGGTGTCTTCACAGTTTTTTGTTGGAGAAAATAGATTATACTTCTCTCCGCAATTAAATTATTTGTAATAATAAACAACACTATGCCTGAATTAAAAAATATTGAAGGTGGTTGTTGGCGTGGGTACGAAAGAGTGCCCGGAACTATAGAATTTAGCAAAGGATCTTGCCGTAAAATAGGCAGTGCGCGCAAATCTCGGCGTCGTAGTAAATCACCTCGCCGCCGCCGCAAGTCTCGCCGTAAATCACCTCGTCTCAGTGCAGGAAATTTTTACGCTGTGGCGCGAACTGTGGTGAACAACAGAAGAAAAAAAAAATTATCACCTACGATGGCCAAGCGTAGCCGTAAACTCGCGCGGTCTGCGCGGAAGAGGGTGGCGCAAAGAAGCAGGAAGAGGGTGGCGCAAAGAAGCAGATCGCGTCTGCGAAAACTTATCGACTTAGCAAAATTTGAACACGTTGATGACTGGAGCGCTAAGACGCCCGCAGAGTATGAAAGAATGAAGTTCAGAAATATGATCAGACGTCAATTTTACTTCTTTATAATGATTGTTTTGTTTGAGAAATTTAGTTTTATATATAAGTATGGATTAGCGAGACCCGATTATGTCACAAAATTCAGTACTTTAAAACGAACCACGCTTATAACTCTACAAGAAGCAAAGAAAGGCGCAAATACAATGACTTTAGAAGTATTTACGAAGACATTAGAACGTCTTAGCAGACTAACGGATAAATTTTCCGAGCTTCGATTTTCAAACAATTCCAAAGTAAAAAGCGCAATCAAGACGATGAAAAATGTGATAGGATCCGCCCTGAATAAAACTAACGTAGCTTTGAGAAACAGATACTTAAAAAACTGGGATAGTTCTTATGGGTCCGCGCACAATCTTCCTCGTCTTTCTTATCTGCTGAGACTAAAGAAAGAACGACTCGCAGCGCAGGCGCTAGGTGTCGCGAGGAATGCCCAACTTTCTGAAATAAAGAAAGCGTACCGTAAACTGTCAAGAATCTACCACCCGGACAAGGGCGGTGATAATGATGCCCAGGTTGCACTGACAAATGCATACGAATTTTTAGCGAAGATAAGAAATAGAACTAGATCGAACTAAGGATTACTCCGGAGCCCAAGATGAGTGGAATAAAGTGTGCGGCCCTGTCTCTTAAGCGCGCACACGACGTCCATGGGCGAGACGGTTTTTCTTCGGGCGTGCTCAGCGTAAGCGACGGCGTCGTGAAGGACGTCTTTGAGATAAGACTTGAGGACATCGCGTATTTCGTCGTATACGAGACCCGAGATGCGCTTAACACCACCGCGGCGCGCGAGACGGCGAATGGCGGGCTTGGTGATGCCCTTAATGTTGTCGCGAAGAACCTTTCGGTGGCGTTTTGGGACGACTCCCTTTCCTAATGGTCCAGCCTTTTTTCCCTTTCCATACATGACCATGTGTTGCTACCTGGTTCAAGTTGCTCGGGAGGAAACTCCTTTATATTTTCTCCACAGGTATATGGTTTGCAAATCTAAGACATCGGACGATGACGTTTATGACGGCAATTCGTGCCAAGTTGCGGGGGGTCATCCGAGCGATTTTTGGTTTTGGTCGAAACATGAGCTTGATCGAGACTCTTGACCTAAAAACCTTGGAATCCCCAGTGTTTAAACATGAAATAAGACTCAATGACCATAAGTTTGATTTATTGCCCGTGCAAGATTCACATGGTTTACATTTTGTATGTAATCAACGTTTTTTAATTGATCCTACCTCGCCCCTTGTCATTAAATATAGAGGCCACGATACCTTCATTCATCAAAATTTCCTTTATCTTCAATCATCGCCTCATGGCGATCAATGCATTTACTTGATTCTAGCGGAGGATCTAACAGTGTCTATTCGCGGCGTCCATAAAGTAACTCCAGAATTTATTGAAAAAGTGCCGGATGAATTCAAAAAAGACATCATCAACAAGCAGGGCTGGTTTGCGTGTTCTTTGTGTGAAGTGATTGAAGGTAGTTCTCTGGGCGATTTTTTTTAGATACCAGCTTTTTTTAAAAAAACATTTTTCATGAGTAACAATGCAAGCGGTTAGCGATAAAAAATTAGAATTTGGTATTGCCGCGGATAGTAAAAAATTAGAAGCCGGTGGTCTCCTAGAGGAAATTTTAGGTACCGGTATTTTTGATGGGTCATATATGTATGTGGCATTCGATTGGTATCTTCGATATCTGCTTTTTGTCCTTTTGTACGAGCCCCTGAGAAATAGAGTTGAATGGTCGTTGAATGAAACAAATGAAGCTTCCTTGCTTCCCAAACTTCATTTACCGGTTGTTAACCCTATAAGATTATTTGATATGCGTAGAACTCTGGGCGAGATTTTAACCAGCACGATTTTAACTAGCACGAATAGCATAACGAACTTTAATTTTCAGTCTTTTAGTATAATATTGGATTTATCTTTTCAAAAGCATTTGTTTACTGGTTTCTTATTGATGCTAAATGCGATGGTATCTGTAAATTATATGCCATGGGACGCAAATAATCAAACGAAAAACTTGTTTTTAGCTTGTCTTACATTTTTGCCAATAAATTTGGTAAAGAATTTAAGCGATCGTATTCCAGAAATGAGGATCTTTGCGGATGAAAATATTTATAAAAAGGTCGGAATGTTGACGACGGAATCAATCGTAACTTCACTAGGAATTTCCAAAATTACAGAAAAGTTGGGCGGAATGTTTACAAATCTATTAATAAAGCTTATTGTTAAAGTCACACCTTTACCAGAATACATTGTACGAGCTTTATTTTCAAAAAACACTAGAGAATCCGGCGAACAACTTGCAAAATTTCTATTTGAATCCGAAGATCAAATAAGAACTATTTTAATCGCGGTAGTTACTTTGGCGACTGTCTACAAACTTTCTTTAGTAAAGCGCACCGCTAACTTGCCATGGGGTCAATTTAAAATGAAGGTTATTTTAGGTATTTGTGCTGTCTTTGGTGTTTCTTTGTGGAAATCAGACGACCTTAAAGGTCTAATGCTATGGTTTGTAACAGGCGAGTCAATGCCAAAAAATATTAGTACATATCTCAGTACTCGTCATATCGATATCTTGAATCGTCTCAGACCTAAAATATTTAAATTTTATGGACAAAAAAGAAAACAATTACGGAGAATTACGATTCTTTTAAAAACATTTTACAAAATGAAACATATTGCCTACCTGTTTATGGTGTTTTGGGTATCAGCGATGGTAGACATCTTAAAAACTCGAGGACTACCTGTTGTACTTTCTGTGCTAAATTATTTTATAAGAAAAATTAAAACGTGGCTTGCGATAACTTCCGGCGCGCTTCAACGTGCGCGGCTCGAGGGCGGGGTGTTGTCGCCAGAGTGGAAGCTTGACGCGGTGCCTGTGTTGAATCGTTTGCGAAAGATATCCACGCCTACCGTGCAATGGCAGCCGAGCCAGCAAGAACAGGCTGCCATTGACAAGGTATGGTCATTTGTTGGAGTGGACATTAATGAATATCAGGGCCCACGTAAACATTGGACGGGGGTCGAGCGATGGCGACGCCAAGGAGTGCGGCGGCGGCTTCGCGACGGTTTTGACGAAGCCGCCTTCAATACTCAGAACGTAGTCCACGCACACCAAGCTCGACTTGCATTTACACGAGAGGTCCTCTTGGATTGGGGAAACCGCCTTCTCGCCACCGAAGCGGGCAACGACGCGACTTTCCGTGGCAGTGATGTGTTTTTACTTAATCTTTACAAACTTTTAACTAATGAACATACAAACATTATTAAGGTCCGTCGAACAGACAACGCTTACAAAGCGACGACGCGGCCGCGTAACATTTTAATTTTAATAAAAGATAAATTATTAGTAGGAAAGAAATTAATTCCTACTAATCCTGACTTGCTTATAAGACAGTTGTATAATTATGGTTTTAAAATGCAAACTAAGCAACAGACCAAGGCTTGGTTTGCTCTAGATGGAAGCTTCGATCCGGATTTTATGAAAGGAATCGTAATATCGCATCCACGTGTAAAAAATATAGATGACATATTAAATGTTGTAAAAAAGGATACTAACGAGGTGGCAAATGCGTTGGCAGACCTTACACCGGATCAAGGCTTGCAAATTGATTTCAAGAAAAGTTTAAAAATAAGTTTCTTGATAGAGGCTTTGAAACACATTGTCGACAAAAATCAAAAAAATGAAATAGAAGAAAAACAAAAGACAATATTCAATCGTTTGCAAAAGATAGATTTGAAGGACAGTGAGCGCAGAAACGTTTTATTTGATTACATGTTCGGGTATCTAACAAGAACTATATCTCTCGATAAACTAAAAGATGCAGCAAAAATTGCAAATCATATGTATGAAAAATCACTTGTTCTAAAAGGCAAAAAAAGGCTTGAACGAGACGACGAGTAGGAATGAATTACCTTCTTATTTTTTGCCCAACGTACCACTCTTCATCCCATTTTCCTTTCGGCTTCTTCATTAAAGGCCTTCTAAATTTAAACTTTCCATAAGAACTTACATCTAGATCTGGCTCCGGCAATAATTCGTATTCCCTGTCTCGCTCCGCCTTGGTGGAGAACAACTCTACCAAAGCATCGGAATCCTGCCAGGTTGGAGATCCCGAAACATCAATTTCGATGGGTGTAGGTCCATGGAAAAACGTTACGATACCCCCCCGGATGACTTGGTCAACTGGGGCTAACATAGTATACTTAAAGCCCGATGAAAAAGGCATGCTTTTATGAAGATTTGTCGGAGTCCACCAGTATCCGTATGCTTCAAAACCAGACTTTCTCATTTGCTTCTTGCCAGACTTTCGCTTCTTGCCAGACTTTCTCATTTGCTTCTTGCCAGACTTTCTCATTTTTTTTTGACTTTTATATATAAAAAAGAAAAAAATACGCATATTACGTCCGTCTTTTATATACGCTCCTTGGTAATGTAGAATAGTGCGCCGCTTGCCGTGGTTCAGTCTCGGGGATTCCAGAAGGCGTACCCTGCCTCGTTTAAATCGAGACCAGTACGTTCCAGATAGGGTATACTTTGGCCGGTGCTTGTTAATGAGATCCGGGTGGGGGATTCTGAATAGTTTCCCTCGGTCGCCGCGACGACGTTTTGCATAGATTGCATATAAGTTCTAGGGTCTACTATATACACCTGTCGACCCAATATTAGTATCAGACTTAATATCAAAATTATCTTTAGCTTGTCGACGAGAGTCACAGTCCCATCGTCGTTGTCGCGACTGTCATTAAAACTATACACCGCATCGCCAAAACTCCACGTGTCAGGATTATCAAATCGGCGTCTGATTTCAAATCGGCGTCTGATTTCGTCGACAGCGGCGCGCCGCCGCCGCCCCCTATTCCTCTCTGAAATAGAGGGCCGAAGACTCCAATTGCGTAGCCCAGCACGCCGGCCCGCAACGACCGCCTCGGAATCGCTGTTGGAATCACTGTTGGAATCGCGCGACGGCCGCCGCGCCTGTGCCAACCACAATCGCGGATGCGGCCAGGACGTGGGGGCTCGCGGTCGCGCCTTTGCCCACCACGAGCGCGTCGGTCTCAGTGCCCGCGCCGCCGACTCGGACGAGATGGCCGGTGTCACGCCATCCAACGGCTCATCCAACGGCTCGGGCGTGGGCGGCGGCGGCGGCGCTGGAGGATCCGCTGCCGGCGACGCCGGTGCCACTGTATTATTGTCGTCGTTGTCGCGAGCATCGTCGTTGTTGTTGTCGCGAGTAGTAGTATACAAAGTATTAGGGCGCGGTGGCGCCGGTGCCACTGAATTATTGTCGTCGTTGTCGCGAGTAGTAGTAGCTGAATTCCTCGTCGCGTCATATTTAGCGGCCCTCGCGTAGGTCGCCGTGCTTAATCCTGTTCCAGAGCTCGTTGAATAAAATCTCGAGGTCATCGTTGGTCTTGGACTTACACGTTTTGAATACATTTTCTCGAAATACTTTCGGTATTCGCTCGGCGTCATGTTATCTACTTTTGTGCTGCGACGGCGGCGACGGCTTGTGCTGCGACTGCGACTGCGACGGCGGCGGCTTGTGCTGCGGCGGCGGCGACGACGGCTTGTGCTGCGACTGCGACGGCGGCGGCTTGTGCTGCGACGGCGGCTCTTGCGCTTGCTACGTTTGCTTTTGCGCTTGCTACGTTTGCTTTTGCGTCTGGAAGATCTTTTTGAGTTGATCGTTTGTAAGATTTCATAATATTTTTCATACATATTATTAATCTGCCGTCGACGCGCTTTAGCATCATCGTCGCGACCCCCGGCAGTTAGAGGAAAATTTGATTTGCTAGAAAGCCTGTTGTTCCAATTGCGTTCAAAGAACAATTTAAGTTTCTCATCTGACATGCTTTTCGATCTCAAACGAAATATGGTGTCATCAAGGATATTATTTGGAATAAAATGTGGCTGTTGATGGTTGTACCGGGCAGCTCTCTGCATCAACGCGCTTTTTTCGTAAGTCACGCCATTTTTTGCGATTACTGGCTCAATAAATATCATTTTTGTGATTGGACACAACAAATATTTCAATTCTACATCAGTACTAGCCCCCCCAGAGAATATTTGTTTCTTATCGTCAAATCTTATTCCCAATTGCTTCAAGTAGTTTTTACGGGCACGTGGGGTAGGCAATGTTGTCAAAGTTTTTTTAATAGCTTTTTTTTTGGAATATAATGTAGCATTTTGTAATTCGACCACCGAAAATTTTTTTAAAAAATCAATTACATCCTCCATGTTTTTCTTTATAATGCCAAAACAAAATTATTTGTTGTTGTTGAATTATTCGGCCGCGATGAGATCATATTTATGTTTAAAAGACTGCAAAACGTCTTCAAGTTTGTCTTTCAAAAGTTCTAAAATAGCCGATTGCACAGAATGGGGGCAATTCCAATCAGTTTTAGTTTTGCTGCCGTCTGAATTTTTGTCAAATAAAACTGTTTTTGAGTTAAATAATCTTGTTTCAAATGCCATGTGACTAGTCTGAACAACTGCATCGCATTCTTGTAAGCGACATACGATGAAGCTATCGTCGAAGCCTTCCGAATCTGTATCTTCTATAAAATGCACTGATTCAATAATATCGATGTACGGATGCGGTTGTAAATGTATAGGAAGGAAATGGCAAAATTCTTTACAAATGGCAAGCATGACGGTTTTGTGATTTATTAAATTATAGCAGTGATTGCGATAACTTTCATATTGAATATACTGGCGTCTGATCAAGCTGGTACGCTTGTCGTTGAAAGCTTGCAAGTCCTTTGATGTTGCAGAAAGAACGCAAAAAGAGTGATCAACCCGACATTTTCGTTTGAGGGTATTGATAAATGAATAATTAAAAGGAACGATTGCGTATTTGGGATCTAACGTTTTGGGATCATAGTTTGTATTCATGTCTTCTAACATATCCAGTTTTAAGTTTTCCATAACAATAGCAAGGGCCTGATCTTTGAGCCCAGACATGTTGTGGTTCAGTATGTATACATACATACCGGGAGGAATCTAAGTCATATTTTCTCCACTACACGGGGGGTAGGTTGCTAGGCGACTGGTGGGATACATAAAGAGCCGGCTACCAAATAGACAGTGACGATATGGCTGGGGTGCAGAAAGGAATACTATACAAACCACAAGAAAACTCAAAGGGAAAGCTTCGCTTATTACTATACAAAAAGTCTGCCATGTCTGGCGCAAAAAGACCTCTAGAAATAGTACCACTACTTGCAGAACCAGACGAGTTAAAAAACGACAAGTATTGGCGAGACCGCCTCGAGTTTAGACCTTCCGAGTTTAAAAAGAGGGCAAGATATGCAATATTGTTAGATTCGGCGTGGCAAGATGTTGTCAAGGATATATATATTTCGGACGTGGTTCGTTTTTCGTCTGTTGGTGACAAGGGCAATGACGATCACCCTCTCAGCTGGCTTGCGGGTGTACAATCATTCACGTTACAAAAAAAAATGCTCACACAAAAGCTTGGCGCCACGAAGGAAGTTAAGTTTCGTTTTATTCCAGAAAACAGGACAAATGAAGCCCCAATCTTTGTTAAAACTGATGTAGAGCACAGGACAAATGAACATATAATACCGCTCTATGGGAGCATCGATAGTCTAGAAGACGGTAGAGACGCCCCTGACTTGATACGGCAACACCTCGAACACAACGTGGAATTTAGACCTTCTGAGTATCACAAGAACAGATATTTTGCGGTAGTGTTGGATTCCCCGTGGAAAGACGTGGACGGCCCCTTTGATGGCTGGGGTGTTTAACACCCCACCCCGGTTATGAACCCCAACTCTAACGCCGCCCTAGGTCGCCGGGGTGTTGTGAGCGTTCAACCCTCGCATGCGTGGGTAAAAAAAATAATTTCCCGTAGTAAATAATGAAACAAAATTCTCGGCCACCAGATGCGCACTACATCAGTTTTAACAAAGATTGGGGCTTCGGTGGCGATGACGAACTTGAACCAGAAGAACTTGGTAAAGTGGTTAAAGATTTGATAAAAAGAAGCGATTTGCAAAATTATGATATTGTAGTAAACAAAGATGAAGAAGGTTATAGAAATCAAGGGGTTTACATATATAAAGAT
Source organism: Verrucomicrobiales bacterium (assembly GCA_002684915.1). Lineage (GTDB taxonomy): Bacteria > Verrucomicrobiota > Verrucomicrobiia > Limisphaerales > UBA1096 > UBA1096. The sequence goes on along the minus strand of NYWG01000206.1, from coordinate 6,067 downwards.
GATGAAGTTCACCCACTTGCTTTATACCCAGATGATTATGGTAATCTTCCGGAATGGGTGAAAATTAGAAAAGAGGATTGTGGACATTCTTATTTCTCTGATGGTTTAATTGATCATAATGAATATGTACCGTTTCAAACAAATGATTGGAAAGTAGGAAAATGTTATGTAGATGACAAAGAAATAAAACCATTTAAATTTCCATTTAAAAGTATAAAAGTAAAAATAGAGTTGCATAGACCAAAAGATGGTGCAAAAGCAAGTGTGCCCTGTGATGTCATGATAAGTGCTCCGTGGTTAGGTGGTCCTACAGAAGATGCGTTACTTAAAACACACAAGGAGCATAATAACCTTGTTTCTAATGATTTAATCTATGAAAATGGTAATAAATTAAGAATTGAATATACTTATAGTAAAGACGTCGTAGGAAATCCTGTGCCTTGGAGTTATGGTGAATTTATTTTGTTAGAACCATTAAAATCTCAATCGAAAGAAGTAAATATTCCAAAAAATATTATAAAAAAGGCAACCGAAAGAGTAAAGGAAAAAATGAAATTATTATTAGAAAGCAGAAAAACTGTTTACTTTGAATCTATAGGCCCTTGTAATTTAGATTTCATAAGGTTACCAACAATGTGGAATGGAAAAATTAGATACGATATATATACTGTCATTCCTTTGGAATCCGGCCGCAAATCCGGCCGCAAATCCACCCGCAAATCCACCCGCAAATCCGCCCGCAAATCCACCCGCAAATCCGCCCGCAAATCCCCCCGAAATGGACAATAATATAAAACCCCCGGCCCCGGTCATAGTAGGTGAGGTGATATTGCTGGCAAGTTAGCCGGGCAGCAGTTCGGCAATCTTATCAGCGGCGCCGAGAGATTCTGCAGACAGCGGATCTGACTCTGTCGATAATGTCACGCATGAACTATGTGGTGGAGCTTTAATTAATTTCTCAACTTTTCCTCCCAACAATTTTAGCATCTTACTGATGGACTCCGCATGTGCTGATCCTCCGTAAAAAAGACAGCAACTTGTGTAAGGTTTTAACATTCTAAAAACAGTGTACAGATCATGAATGTAGACCCACAAAGTTTTAATAGTAGCTGCCAACGGGGTTTTCCATTTTGCGCCCAACCGCGCTCCAACCAAGTTTCCCATTTTGCCATGTACTTATAATATTTCGTCGGTTCGACTCCAAGCTCCTCATCCCTTGCGTTCAAGTACTGTACGATTTCCTTTACGTTATATTCCAAATAATTCTTCTTTTGTTTCAAGTATGAGTCGAAAAGATCGTGAAATGTGTCTTGCAATTTTGCTATCTCATCAGGAGTAAGGGAACTCTTAATCGCTTGCTTGTGAACTATGTTGCCATGTCTCAATCCCGATTTGGTTATGAAGTTTAACAATGGATTAACATTCATCTCCTCCAGCATGTCCACAAAATCTCTTCTGAAACTTTTTTCCCCTCCCATATGCCCAACCACTTCGTTCAGCATGTAATTCATCGCCCCATCAGTGTGCTCATCAGTAAGATAATTGGGACTAAAGTCCGACACCCCGCCTAAAAAATCTCGGACGTCAACGTAATGAAACCGCACAGTAGACCGGGGGTGGTCGACTCTGAAATTTTGTACGTAGGCTCGCATGCCATGGATATTTTTTCCTCGGGGCGAAGGCGGCCCGTGTGGATACATGGAAGAGGGATCTCGACCTCTGTGCCTTCTCCTACCTACCTCATAGTCCTCATAGTAGCGTCCAGGGCTGGTCGGTGTAGCGTCATTTGAAGCGTCAACTACAAACCCATGGGCGGATACTTTCGACTTGCTGGTCTTGTAAGTGTAATCATGTTCCAAAAACATATCGAATGTTTTACCTTTCTTGTGGAAAGTTTCTGTGATGATCTTCAAATAGTCGTTGACGAAAATACAATCTAATTTCTGTGTGTTCAAAAAGTTGCCTGCCCTGCATGGTTTGCAACTTCCTCTACGTGTATGATTCTCCCCAACAAGATACACCTTTTTTCCTTTACAGTGCATAATTCGAATATCCTGAATACCTGAAATTTTGTTTATATGATCACTTTCAAAAACACAATCTTTGTTTGTATTTGAGATACTATTCCCCATACTTACTTAATATACAGATGCAAAAAAATTGAAAACTTCTATCCACCCGAGGCACGACCACGCGTGCATGTCTGCGCTTTATCCGCCGATAATGTCACGCACGACGACGAAGTTGATGGAGCTTCAATGAAAAATTCAACTTCTCCTCCCAACAATTTTAGCATCTTACTGATGGATCTCGTATGTGCTGATCCTCCGTAAAAAAGACAGCAACTTGTGTAAGGCTTGAACATTCTAAAAACAGTATACAAATCATGAATGTTGGCCCACAACAGAGAAATAGTATCTGCCAACGGTGCAACCGTATTGAATTTATAGACTAACTTTCTCCCCTCCTCGATCTCTTCTGGTGAGTACGGGTCTTCGCCCGGCGGCGCCTGTTCTTCGAGTTTAACGTGTTCGACGTTGGCCTCCCTCAAGTACTGTTTAATTTCCTTTTCGTTATATTCCAAATAATTCTTCTTTTGTTTCAAGTATGAGTCGAAAAGATCGTGAAATGTGTCTTGCAATTTTGCTATCTCATCAGGAAAAAGGGAACTCTTAATCGCTTGCTTGTGAACTATGTTGCCATGTCTCAACCCCGATTTGGTTATGAAGTTTAACAATGGTTTAATATACATCTGATCCAGCATGTCCACAAAATTTCTTCTGAAACCTTTGTGGTCTACATCAAAGTTTTCAAGCATATGGTTCAGTATATTAGTTATGGCGTTTGCGTCCCAAAGACCGGGTACAAAAGAAGGCAACCCGCCTAAAAAATCTCGGACGTCAACGTAATGAAACCGCACAGTAGACCGGGGGTGGTTGACTCTGAAATTTTGTACGTAGGCTCGCATTCCATTAATATCTTGCTCCCAGGATGGCGCATCACTTTGCTGGTCTAAATTATGTTTTTTGCTGGTCTTGTACACGTAGTCGTTTTCCAAAAACATATCGAATGTTTTACCTTTCTTGTGGAAACTTTCTGTGATGATCTTCAAATAGTCGTTTACTGCGACCGTATCTTCTGGCAATGCACCGTCTTCGCATGGTTTGCAACTTCCTTCACGTGTATGTATCTCCCCAACAAGATACACCTTTTTTCCTTTACAGTCGATAATTCGAATATCCTGAATACCTGAAATTTTGTTTATAGAATCAATTTCAAACATACAATCTTTGTTTGTATTTGAGATACGATTCCCCATACTTACTTAACATACAGAGGCAAAATATTTTATAAAAAAATTGCCCTTTGCAAAGGGTTTCTTATTGTGAAAAAGGCCACGTCCTGCGCCACCTCGCAATACACAGCCACGCAATTAAGCAGAGGGCCACGACCCCGACAATTACAAGTGTCACGATGACAATTAAAAGCCTTCCGCTGTCGCCGCCGCTGTCGCCGCCAAGGTCGCAGGTCACGTTGCTAACGTCTGGTTCCACCTCGATGTTGGCACAGGTGTCAGTTTGTCGATTGATCCCGTGGTGAATTTCAAAGTCACAGACGAACTGTTGCCAGCTCTTTTGAAAGGACGTCTCAAATCCCTGCTCGTATGTTGCACTGTTGTATACGTTAATCCAATGCCCGATGCGTTGCCGCGCTTGTACAAAGTTCTGCCCTACGTCGTGATTTACAAAGTAGTCATAAACGATTTCGCCGACCGGATTTCGGCGCCAACCAAGGCAACCAAGCTTGTCACTCCACTCCGAATTCCGCGCCCCGTACGTAAGGGGCAGGTGCAAGAGCTGTTTACCGACCACGACGGTACCATCTCTAAAAAAACGCTCCTCGTTCATCATGGCGTTGTTTTCGCTCATCCTTTGATTCCAATCCGCCTGTCCGTCCCAGGACATGTAGTCGTCATTGTATGAGTTTACGCCTGTTGCCATGAGACTGGACGCATAATACTCGGCTTCTCCTTCAGCCATCTGGTTGTTTTCGCGATGCCACCACGTTTTATCATTAAGCACCACAGGGGCAGTAAAATATCTCAACCATCGAATAGCGACGTTATTTGTAGAACTTATTTTGTGTATACGAGTTATTATGATTGCGTAGTGATCATAATAATTGCCACTATCTATTTTAAAATTTGTTCCTTCATCAGTAGCTACTGTTACATCAGTATATTCACCTAGTATGTCGTAATTTGTGCGATCATTTGAGCCTATAATTTTAAACGACCTTGGGAGATTTTCAGAAGATGCCCCACTTAGGGTAAAAGAGGTTATAAAGAGTGGATCGGGAAATTCTATTTCCAACCATTCGCCTGTATATTCACCTAAATTTTCAGTTCCTGAATATTCATAAAAAGACGTTGTGGCGGCAGGTGTGTTTACTTGCGATCCCATACCTCCATGGTTTTCACAATAGTAGTAAAGAGTTCCAACACCAACTGGTACAACAATCTGTGTAAATGCACCAGCATTTCCGGGGGCTGCTGAACTATGTGTTACTCCAGTTGTATATTCAGTTCCACCACCATGCGTACCATCTGATGTTGTGCTAAACCTTAATTTATGTGTATCGTTTGTAACATCAGATTGATCAAAGATATAAGTATTACCTTCGATCAATTCTAAAGTTACATTGCTGACCACGACGTACATGTCGGCGACATTTTGAGATCCGTTCTCGTTTATGTATACGCATTGGTTGAGGTTGATATTCGTGCCGCATTCGCCGTCACCTTCACAAAGATCACCACTGACCAAGCCAGGCGTGGCGCAATTATGAATATTCGCCTCGGCGAAGGTGTCGGGACACTGCGAGGAGTCCAACGGCGCCAGCGTAGGACATGTGGAATATTGAATATCATCAATATAGTACTTACCGTTTGCTGCAGTAACTACAAGGGTTGTTGGTGTATCAGCAACAGGCACATTGTAAAGATGATCCGTGTCGTGATGATTAGATTTCCAATATTTACTTTGAGTATTATCCATAAAACCATAGCGATGGAAATAATCAGCCCCGGCGTGTGAACTATGCCTAAATTCCCAAGTCTTTCCGTTATATGTAACATTAAAAGCATTCATTTGTGCATTTGTCAATTCAGGATGTTTTACGCCGCTGCAGTCGTCGCCGGGAAACATCAGAGATTCAAGCTCATCGGCCGCCGTCTGTATATCCTCCTCCTTATCGGAGATGCCACGCGTCTCCGGAACTAAGATTACGTATGTGGGAACGTAAAATACTTTCATCCAGTTCGGAAGCGCGTCCAGGACACCCTTGATTGCGGTCTCATACACCACCGGGCAGACTTTCTCTCCATCAATTGTGAAATTTTTTACTTGAAAGCGGTTTACGCCCAGTGTGTCGTTATCCGGATCCAGCCCATCCGCGAAGTTTGTCAGCTGACCTCGGAGCATTTGAACTTGCATAGTGTGAATTAACTCATGTATCGCTACTTTAGCCGTTCCCCCAACAGGTTCGTCCGTCTCAGCGGTGCTCTCCTCATTGCAAGAGACGTAGAGAAAAACTGCAGAGGCTCCCATGTAAGTATCGGCGCCACCACGTGGCTCACCGTGAGGGTTTCGAAGCACTTCTTCGAGGTGACCCCGGAACGAAGAGTATCCGTCAAGAGTTCTAGAACACGACATACTTAAAAACACAATTTATTTTTTTAAATTTGGAGAAAGTAAATTTAAGCCTAAATCGTTCTAGAGGTTTTGGCCGGCGCGGTTTTCCATTTCCAGAGCATGCGCGTAAAGCGTTCGCCTTCTCCCTTTTCTTTTGCTATAAGGTACAACTTGCCCATCTCCATAAGATTTTTAGGGATTTTTTTGTTTGTGCCATGCATAGCGTTCTTTACGTCTGCGTCCTCGTCCATGTACTGACGCTGCCATTTTCCGTTTTTTAGTTGCCTCCGCGTAATTCTATATTTATTGTACACTTGTTCAAGTTCTTTTGTCACATCTTCAAATATGCTCCTTCCGTTCAAATTTGTCCACGG
>NYWG01000205.1 GCA_002684915.1 Verrucomicrobiales bacterium | reverse complement strand
GAGATGCTAAATATGTCTCTTCAATTTCTTCATTACTATAGTCACTCATTCATTACTCCTAGTATGTGGACCCGTCTATATCTCCAAATGTTGGAGTGCCATTTGCGGCAATCTGTAAAAATTCACCATTTGTTCCCGTTACAAAAGCTAATCTACCAGCAGTTGCTCCAATTGGAACTCCGTTTACTGTAAATGATCTTATTCCTGTACCACCACTATTGGCAGATAAAGCTGTGGACAAGTTTAAAGTATTTATAGTCGCTGTCCCAGTTACAACTGTGTTTGTAGTTTTGATAGTATTATTTGCTCTTGTGATAGATGTTGTTCCAACAGTCACAGTATTAGCTTGTACTTCTTTAGCACCAACTGTAACAAAGTTATTTGCAGAACCGATACCCATAGCACCAATATATCTAGCACCTGCAACATAAACTTTTCTTGAACCACTTACAGAACTTGGAATATTTGTACCTATAAAATGTACAATCCCTGCTTGATAATCGAAAAACCATTCATCATTGTTACCAGAACCTGTTCCGAATAGTTGTGTACCAGAACTTACTGGATTAGCCGCACTTGCGGCATCTGAATATATTTTAACGAGATATGTTGAACCAAATTCAGGTGGAATCCAATCTGTTAAACCAGTTTTCCAAGTTCTTTTTGCTGTAGATGTTCCATCTTCTGTACATTCAATTGATGTTGTAGTATCATATATTCGAACATGGGTTGTTGTTGAACCCGGTTTAGTTGCGGGAATCTTATCAGCTTTAGTCCAAACTTTATCTCCTCTAATAAGCAATGGAGATACAATAGCTTCATTCGGTGCTTTCTTAGCCGCATTAGTGTCTGTTTTTGCTACACCATAACCTAACTTTTTCCAAAGATAGTCAATTTTTCCTGAATCAGATATAGCCATTAGCTTGGATCTCCAATAGAAAGTGCTGTTAAACTGTCATCACTATTTAGAACGATTGAAACGAGTATTTGATTTTGATGAGAGTTTGTAGAAGAAATTGTTCCAAGAGTCAATGTGAAAGTTCTATTAGTATATGATGTTCCGTCTGCTATAATGTCAGCACCTGTTTCAGCAATACCATTACTTCCATTACCACCATTTCCTGTGTTTGAGCCTGGAACTCCAGAACCAGCATATTGAATAGAAGCATCACCCCAACCATTTAATGAAGAAGCAGAATCGATAGTTGTTCCCGGTACAGCGACATATAATCCTGAAACTTTTCCAGTCAATGTAATACCGAAACGTGACACAGTTGTTCTCTTAAATGCAAAAACAAAATGTTGGGCGCCAGAACGGCCTGTATTTAAATTTGGACCAGCTGGTAAATAACCACTTGCTAAATTAGTTGTGAAGTGCTTTAGTGTATCGTATCGAACAACTGCTTCAGAAGTACCTGCTATTGTTCTATTACCTGTCCACACATTGTTTGAATAATAATCAGTAGAACTATTAAAAGCTGGTGTACCACCAGTTAAACTGTGTATACGTTTTCCATCTGTATCAAATCCAGCTCCTAGTGAATCTGCTACTGCAATGTTCTCTTCGTCAAGAGATAGACTACCATTATAAGCTTGTACAATAGTACCTGATAATATTGCGGCACTACCAGTACCATTTGGGTTTTTTGCTCTAAGTTGAATTAATTCTGCTCGTTTACCTCCGCCATTTACCGCAACATTTAGATTAGCTATAGCATAAGGCGATGCAACACCAACATTAACATTTGGAACACTACTTGTCAACATAGTTGTACTTCCATCTATATTCGCATATGTGTAGTTATTTGTTCCGAATGCCGCACCAGAAGTACCTTCTTGATTTGTTGAGTTTTCTACTACAACTGGAGAAGTTGTGTTTTGATAACATTGTCCAGTAAAATTACTAATAGTTACACCACTAAGAGTAAGAGTAGCATCATTAGTATAATATGGTATACCAGAAATATACTTTAATGTTCCAGCAGAATTTTGTGTTAATGATGCTCCACCAAGATTGACTGTCGGTGCTGAAGTAAGACTGTCTTTAATAAATTTAACTGTATTAGTATTACCCAATGTAGATTGAATTTGATATGAATGTAAACCCGTTGCGTGAGAACTTCTTGATACTCTAGCTTTATAACCTTCATATAATCCAGGTGCATATATTCTGGCTGAAGTTGCAACTGATGTACCAGCGGCATTGAAACCATTATAATCTGTTTCTGAATCTATAATCAAACTTGAATATGTACCCGCATCATCGGCGGCTGTTATAGATTTATTTCCATCTGCATTACCATCATAATATGCAGTAACAGTACCACCATCTGCTTGATAAAATAATGATGCCATGGCGCCAGTAGCGACAGCACCCGAAGTTGTGTATCTTGTTACAGTATCTCCTGCATTTGTACCTGCAACACTATTTGTAGTAAAACCAGCACAAACTTTTGGATTAGTTCCAACTGAAGATGTATTTAATGCAATAGTCTTTGTACCCAAATGATTAGGAGCGGCTATAGCTGTATTAAATATTTTAATTTGACTAGTTGCTGTTAATGGAAAGATAGCTGGATTACCTGCACTATACGTATTTGCATATAGACTTATTGTATGTAAACCAGTTCCAGAATCAACTGCGTAAGTTTTTGATAATCTAGCTCCTTGTGGCCCACCAGCGGCAACTTTACTATTAATACCTTGTTTAGATGTACCATCACCCCAATTAACAGAGAATGTTGCAACAGCGGAAGTATTAGCAATATTAGTAGTATTATTTTGTAAGAATATAGCTTGTCCAGTATTTGCAGAAGTTATCGTACTTCCACCAGATGAAGCAAAATTCATAGTGAAAGATGGTACTGGATCAGCTAAGTATATTGTTATATAATTTGTTCTTGTTTGAGATGCAGAAGAACTTTCTCCTGTTCCACCATTATTCTTCGCTGTAGCAACAACTGTAAATGTTCCAGCTGAAGAGTATGTGTGACTAGGTGTACTATCAGTTAAATTTGTTTCACTAGTACCATCTCCCCAATTTACATCATATCTATTTGCGTTTCCAGTTACTGTGAATGATAATGTAACAGTAGTCCCTGCTCCACCGGCAACAGTATCAGCAGTAAACACAACGTCACGTACAAATGTGTTCTTCTGTATATTATACATTGATTCGTTTAATTTGTCAATAGCTGAATATACAGTTGTGCTTGTATCTATACTTGTAACTGCACCATCATTTAATGCAACACCTGTTCCCATTGTAGATGAGTTGGCAAAAGTACTAATTGCTCCCGTTACAGAATCCACATACGCTTTGTTGGCGGCATCTGTATTATTACTGGGTGTTGCCAAACCACGGACAGAAGTTGCAAAAAGATTTGCGTATTTAGCCGCGGGCGATCCTAGATCAAATGTGTTTGTAGATGTTGGAACAATACTTGTATTAACTGATGCACCTAAAGTAATAACATCTCCACCATCACCAAGTTTAATAGCACTTCCTCTAAGTGTGATAGCACCATTAACTGATAGATTATTTCTTATCGATACATTGTTTGCGTGTATTGTAGAATTACTTGCGAGAATAACAGAATTTGCACCACCCTCAGTAACAGTAAAACCTCTTCTGAGAAATACTTTAGAACTGTTAGTAGTAAACGATACGTTTGCAATTACGTTAGCGGCTAAAAAGTTTTTAGTGTTTAACTCTTGTGTACTAACTGTACCAACAACAACATTTTGCTGAACACCATCAACAACTTTTTCTTCAACAATTGTGATTGAACCACCACCAGTATCAGATACACTTAGATTTCCAAGTTTCAAAGTACCAGCAGATAAGTAGAGTGTTCTAAATCTATTTCCCTCAGTACCCAAATCAAAAGCATTGTTTGTTGCAGGTATTAATGCACCTTCAACTGTATACTTTAGTCCAGAATATAAACCAGAATTTTGTCTTAAACGTAAATTACCAGTTTCTAATTTAAATTTTTCTGTTGCTGGATCATAAACAAGAATAGATTCAGAATTAGATGTCGCTGTACCAGACGTAAATGTATTGGTATCGACATCATTAAAATCTTTTATTCTTGTCTTTGTAGGAGCTTGATTCTTTAGAGTTAAATTATCAGTAGGCTTATCAAAGCTTACTTGTAAATTCCCCTTGTTGCTACCTAATGTAACGTCAAAGTCCGCCATGTTTATGTACTTTCGTTGCTACGTGTTACTTGCGGTGTTACTGTAACTATCCCCTCAACTAAACGTGATCGTGTATTAGCACTATCTGTTACTTCAACATCATAGACATATCTACCTTCTCCTAAGGCTTTTGTTTGCATTCTTGTAAGCTTTAGTGATACTTGTCCATTTTCTCTTGGAGTTTCGAAAACTACATTCATGCTGGTAGCAGTAGTTGAAGTATAGTGCTTACGTATTTGTGCCGCACCTATATAATTTGTTAAATTGACAACAGCACCAGAATTGTCTCTTACTGTAATAGTGGTACTGAAATCGGATCCTTGATCAACAACGATATTAGCTTTTGCGCCCATATTAACACCTTTCTATTCTGTTCTATTTATAATATATAAATATCGATATGTATGATGTAATTCAGTGGAATGAATATTTAGATTTAAGTTTTTTCTATGAAGAATGTGAAAAGCTTAATTATACTAATAATTTAAGTCAAGAAGTGATGATTGATCCTTTTAAATATGATCCAAACTTTGTCGCTTTCATCTTATATAAAAATCAAAGAAATGCAATTGGCTCTATTGTGTGTCATTCTTTTGATGATGTTATGGGACCAAATTCTATTAGAACAGCAAGAATATGTTTATTAGAAAAAAAGTTTGTAAATAAAAATACTTGGGCTAAATCAAATGGACTAGATAATTATTTGTTACCTGCCGTATTTAAACATTATGATTTAGATAAGTTTAAGATATATAATACAACTAACACAGGAACTAAAGGTTCTCATTCTGTTCATAAAATGCTTTCTAGATATTATTCCAAAAACAATCTCATAACTAAAGTAGCAGATAATTTAATTTACAGAGGTGAGAAGCAAACTGTGTGGCAACTACACCCTAAAGTATATATGAAATGGATAAAGTATGTTGATAAAGTTTTATAATGTTAAACCAGAAAATTTAAAAGAAGAGTGGGAACATATCCTACCTTGGCTGAATAAATTAGAAAGTATTGAAGGAACACTTATTCCTGATTTATATGATAAAGATGATATTTTTGATATGTGTAAAAATAAACCAGATATATTTCAAATATGGATAGCTAAAGAAGATAATGAATGTTTAGGTATGATTACAACAACAGTAGCTAGTCTTCCTAAAGGTAATGTTTTTATATATGAAAATATAATAGGAAAACATTCTAGTAAATGGTTTGATGTTGCTATGAAAAAAATGACTTTATATGCTAAAACAAATAAATGTAAATTAATGTTAGCACCCACTAGTAAAGAGATATTAGATACTATATCTAAACCAAATGATTTTGCTAAAGATGTTGGACTTAATAATAAAAGAGGATTTCAAGAAGATCATAATTGGGGTGAGGCAATATTTTTATGTAGGAAATGGATATGACACCAAGTAAATATTTAAATATACTACCAGAAAAATATGATACTGATAAGTTATTAGATTGTTATAATAATTTTCAAGATATGGCTGATCAGATTTGTATATCTTCACCTGATGGAAAAACTTTTGTTGAAGAAAGTGGAAACACTTGGACAATAGAAAAGATGTTATCTTATGATAAACTAAACACTTATTTTAGAGGCACTTATGTTGATGAAGTATATAATGATTTAAATGATAAGTATGGAATATGTAGAGCCAGATTTATGAGACTAACAAAACTTAATAGAGCATATTCTTATCATCAAGACTGGACACCTAGAATACATATACCATTGAAAACGGATAGAAATAGTTTGTTTCTTGTTGAAGACAATGTTATTAAAATGCATAATATAGGTACTACTTATAAATTAGACACTCGTTATCGACACACAGCACTTAATTTAGGTTCAGCAGATAGAATACATATGGTGTTTTGTTTGACTAAATAAAGAAAAAGAGGAAATTAACAATGATAATGTTAGGCTGCCACAATAGAGCGGGTAATACAACTGCTATAGACTATTTTTCTGATCCATCTTTTGAGCCATCAGTTACGACTTTTGAATGGGGTGCAAGAGAAATGTTTGCTTATAACTATACATTATGTGGGCAGGGAACTCCTGGGTTTACTGATGATCAATTTAAAAGGGCTGTTCCAGGAGGCACTCATAATATTTCTGATGATTGGGTCCCAAGTTGGCCATATGGCCATAACTCAAAAACGGGAACATATAAAAACTTTTGGGAAGTTGAAGGTGAACTGGAAGGAAAAACAGCACAACAGGTGGTGGACGAAAGAATAGAATTTTTTATAGATTACACTAATAATCATGCTGAAACAGTATATAATTATTTAAGTAAAAAAGGACAAATAGTTGCTATTGAAGAACATTGTACTTGGATGGCGCTGACTGTATGGGCAATTAAAAATGATAGATTGGGTGATCTTCAACCTTGGACAATTGAAAGAACTAGAGAACAGATGATAGCCCAACATAAAGAATTACTTGAAAGAAATTTACCAAATCATACTAATTATATTTCTGGTGAACTTTATCCAAATCAACCAGTAAGAAATTTTACAATAACTGATAAAGCAATTGAAGAAATTCAAGACTACAGAGAAAGTGCCTGGGTAGATGTATATGAAAAGAAAGGTAATTGGGGTAAAGGTATTCAATACGTGGACTTTAATAAAATAAAACATATAGATAATAAAGGCACTATAGAACAATTTCATGCAAATTTGAAAACAGCTTTTGATGAATACAACACTAAATATGGAATATAATTATTATTGTATTAAGCACGGTGAAAAGTACTCAGCAAAGCACGTAAACTACTTATATACAAATCTTCCAAATCTAACTTGTCTGACAGACAATCCAAAAGATATACACAAAAATGTAAATGTGTTACCACTTCCTGATTTTGATTTAGAAAAGTGGTGGTATAAAATGTGTTTCTTTTCAACAGAATTATTTCCAGAACCAGGTATATTTTTAGATTTAGATTTAGAAATTCTAAGACATCTTAATGGTAAACTTGAAAAAGATAATCCATATATGAGATTGTTTAAATGTGACTGGGAAAATTTAGAAGAACTAAATGTAAATACAATAGGCAATCGTTATAAGTATTGTTCTATCAATTCGTCTGTAATGGCTTGGGATAAATCTACTGATAGAGATT
>NYWG01000204.1 GCA_002684915.1 Verrucomicrobiales bacterium | reverse complement strand
TTAGACTTTTTAGATCACATATTAGTAGGTGAAAAACCTGTAAGATTTAATCAATACAATAATAAACTTTATGTAGATATGGACTGGAAAACAGATATAACAGTAGGTGAGTTCCTTGTTATTGAATGTTTTAGAAAATTAGATCCAACTGTAATGACAGATGTTTATAATGATATCTATTTAAAAAGATATACAACTGCTTTATTTAAAAGACAATGGGGTGCCAACTTATCAAAATTTAATGGCGTTGCTATGTTAGGTGGTGTATCTCTTAACGGAAGCCAAATATTCCAAGAAGCCCAAAACGATATAGAAAAATTAGAAACAGAAATAAGAGGCACTTACGAAACGCCTGTAACTTATATGATAGGATAATGCCATGCCAGTTAATCACTACTTTCAAGGCGGCAACGGAATCGGAAACAACGAAGCAGAGAAAAGATTACACGAAGATTTAATCATAGAAGGTCTAAAGATATACGGCCACGATTGCTTTTATTTACCAAGAACATTAGTCAATAAAGATTTAGTTTTAGGAGAGGACACTCTTTCTAAATTTGACGCTTCATATATGTTAGAAATGTATGTTGAAACTACTGAAGGCTTTGCAGGTGAACAAGAATTAGTATCTAAATTTGGTTTAGAAATTAGAGAAGATACAACGTTTATGATTTCTAAAAGACGTTGGCAAAATCAAGTTGATAACAAGGCAACTTTAATACAATCAGGTAGACCAAACGAAGGTGATTTAGTTTATGTACCTTTGATGAATAGTTTTTTTGAAATTCAGTTTGTTGAAGACCAAGAGCCATTCTTCCAATTAGGAAATTTACCAGTTTATAAATTAAGAACAACTAGATTCGAATATAGTTCGGAGAAATTTGATGTTGGTAGAAAAGAAATTGATGATGTTGAAGATAAACTGTCATTAGATATATTAAAAGAACAATTAGTATTAGAAGATGATGGTGGTATGTTATTAGAAAATTCTGATACCGTAACAGGAGTTTATGACTATATAATACTAGAAACAGACGATTATAATCTGGCGACACAAACAAGAGATTATGCTGATAACACTACATACGAATCAGACGCTGGGTTTGGTACAGAAAGTACAGCAGATGATATACTTGACTTTACTGAAAGAAACCCATTTGGAGAGGTTGACGAATAATGGAAAGAGATAGACATAAACAACTAGTGGAACATACTAATAGAATTAACGTAGAAAAAAAAACTTTAGAGTTATCCAAAACTTTAAGAAAAGAAGTGGAAATAGGTGCAACAGGCACACAGAAATATAGAATTAAAAAAGGACCTAATAAAGGAAAAGTATTATAATGTTTGGAAGAAGATTTTACCACGAGTCATTAAGAAAAGTTGTTGTAGCATTCGGTACAATATTCAACAACATTATTATTCATAGAACGAATAGTAGTGGTGATGTGGTACAAAAAATAAAAGTACCTCTAGCATATTCGCCTAAAGAAAAGTTTTTAGTAAGATTAGAACAACAACCTAATTTAGAACAAAGAGAAACTGCTATATCATTACCTCGTATGGGTTTTGAAATATCAGGTATAACTTATGACTCATCTCGTAAATTACAAAGAGTAGGTAAATTTAAAAACGTAAATACTTCAGACGCAGCTTCTCAATACTATCAATACAATCCTGTGCCTTACAATATATCATTTAATTTATATTCGTTTACAGCAACTGCTGAGGATGGATTAATAATTGTAGAACAAATTTTACCATACTTTCAACCAGACTATACAGTTACTATAAATGCAATACCAGAAATGGGGATTAAAAGAGATGTACCTATTACTTTAAATTCTGTAGATTATGCTGATAGTTATGATGGTTCATTTACAACTAGAAGAGCAGTTAATTACAGTTTAAGTTTTACTGCTAAAACATATTTGTATGGCCCTATATATTCTAGTAAAGTTATTAAAGAAACACAAACTGACTTATACACCGATACGACTGGAAATCCTACAAGAGAAGAAAGAATTGTAGTTACACCTAATCCTACAAGCGCTGACGCTGATGATGATTTTGGTTTTACTACAACTATAACTGTTCATAAGGATTCTAAAAATTATAACCCAAGTACTGATAGTGATGGATAATTATTATGACAATAGACGACAAAATAAATGAGGCTCTAGGTATCACGCCTGAAAAGCCTGCTACAAAAGCTGTAGTTAAAAAAGAGTTTACTCCACCAGTTCCTAGATTGGAAGATAAGGACAAAGAAGATGTGGATAACGATTACAAATACAGTAGAGAAAATTATTACAATCTTATAGAACGAGGCCAAGACGCAATACAAGGTATATTAGATATTGCAGGTGAGAGTCAACACCCACGTGCCTATGAAGTTGCAGGTAATTTAATTAAGCAAGTCGCCGATACTGTTGATAAATTACAAGACTTGCAAGGTAAACTTAAAACATTAAAAGACGTACCTAACAAAACTACTGCTAATATTAAACAAGCACTTTTTGTAGGTTCTTCAGCAGAATTACATAAAATGCTTAAAAACAAAAATAAGAATGTAGAAGTGCAAGAAGATAAAAAGTTTGACGATGGTTTTAATCCAGATGAAGTAAAATATGACTGAAGCATATCTAGGAAATCCTAATCTATTTAAAGCAAATACTAAAATAGAATACACCGAAGATCAAGTTTTAGAGATCGCAAAGTGTATGGAAAATCCTATCTATTTTATATCAAAGTATATAAAAATTGTTAACATTGACTCTGGTCTTGTACCATTTGATCTGTACAAGTTTCAGGAAAAAATGGTAACTACTTTTCATACTAATCGTTTCTCAATTGCAAAATTACCTAGACAGTCTGGTAAGTCAACAACAATCATCGCTTATCTATTACATCAAGTTATATTCAATGACAATATAAACGTTGCTATTCTAGCAAACAAATCATCAACTGCTAGAGATTTATTAGGTAGACTTCAACTCGCCTATGAAAATTTACCACCTTGGTTACAACAAGGTGTTTTAAATTGGAACAAAGGTTCACTTGAATTAGAAAATGGTTCAAAGATACTAGCAGCTGCAACATCTTCAAGTGCGATTCGAGGTGGTTCATTTAACATAATATTCCTTGATGAGTTTGCGTTTATTCCTAACAATATATCTGAGCAGTTTTTTAGTTCAGTTTATCCTACAATTTCTTCTGGTAAATCATCAAAGGTTATGATAGTATCTACACCACATGGAATGAATATGTTTTATAAACTTTGGAATGATTCTATTCATGGAAGAAATGATTATAAACCTATAGAAGTACATTGGTCTGAAGTTCCAGGTAGAGATGAAAAATGGAAAGAAGAAACAATAAGAAATACTTCCGAGGCACAATTTACTACCGAGTTTGAATGTGAGTTTGTAGGTTCAGTTGATACACTTATTAATCCATCAAAGTTAAGAATGTTATCACACAATACACCTATTATTTCAAATGCTGGTTTAGATGTATTTGAAAAACCTGTAAAAGATAAAGACTATGTTATAACAGTTGACGTAGCACGTGGTACTGTAAGAGATTATTCAGCCTTTACTGTATTTGATGTTTCAAAAATGCCATATAAGATGGTCGCAAAATTTAGAGATAATGAAATCAAACCTATTTTATTTCCTCACACAATAGAAAGAGTAGCAAAGAGTTATAATAACGCTTATGTTTGTGTTGAAGTAAACGATATAGGACATCAAGTGGCAGACGCTTTGCAATTTGAATTAGAATATACAAACTTATTAATGTGTATGATGAAAGGTAGAGCAGGACAAATATTAGGTGGGGGATTTTCTAAAAGAGGAACACAATTAGGTGTTCGTATGACAAAACAAGTAAAACGAATAGGTTGCTCAAACTTAAAAAGTTTAATTGAGGGCGACAAAATGTTAATACCAGACTTCAATACTATACAAGAGTTATCAACATTTGTAAGACGTGGTAGTGGTTGGCAAGCTGAAGAAGGTTCTAATGACGATTTAGTTATGTGTTGCGTTATATTTGCATGGATAACAAATCAAAGATATTTCAAAGAGATGACAGACCAAGATATACGTGCCAAGATGTATGAAGAACAACAAAACGCAATAGAACAAGATATGGCACCCTTTGGGTTTATGGACGATGGTCTACAAGACGATAGTTTTCAGGATGACGCAGGCGAAGTATGGACACCTGTTACAGTAAGAAAAGGTGAAATGTTATAATGAAACTATTAATTGCGATATTGTTTCTTTTTACAACAGTCGCTGTGCTTACAGATACAAGACCGACAAAGAAGACAAAATTTATAAATATAAACGAGATTAAATGATACTTATTAGCTAATAAGAGGAGAACAAACATATGGCATTTCAAGTTTCACCAGGTGTTCTCGTACAAGAGAAAGACTTAACAAACGTAATTCCCGCAGTAGCAACTACGATCGGTGCTGTTGCAGGTCAATTCAATCAAGGTCCAATGGATGAAGTAGTATCTATTGCTTCTGAAAAAGAATTGGCAGAAACGTTTGGTAAACCTGACTCTACAAACTTTGAATATTGGTTTAGTGCTGCTAGTTTTCTACAGTACTCATCAAGTTTAAGGGTTGTGCGAGCTGCAAACACTTCAAGTGTAAACGCTGTTACGTCTGGAACAGCTATCAGAATAAAAAACACAGATCATTACTCTAACGGTGACGGTACAACAGGACCTTTTAACAATGGTTCTGCTAACGTTGGCGAGTGGGCTGCAAGAACAGCAGGCGCTTGGGGTAATAACTTAAAAGTTTCAGTATGTCCGAGTGCAACGGCTTACGAAGAAACATCAAAAACAACAACAAATGACGCTTCAACGGCAGTCGGAGATACAACTATCGTATTAACTTCAGGAACTGATTTTACTGTAGGAGATATTGTAAACTTTGCTGAGTCTGGTGGACACGAATATAGAGTTACAGGTGTTTCAACAAACACTTTAACTTTTGT
The DNA here is from genome assembly GCA_002684915.1 of Verrucomicrobiales bacterium. Lineage (GTDB taxonomy): Bacteria > Verrucomicrobiota > Verrucomicrobiia > Limisphaerales > UBA1096 > UBA1096. The sequence goes on along the minus strand of NYWG01000204.1, from coordinate 489 downwards.
AAGACACCCTTCAGGCACAGGCGGACTACACACAGCTGTTGCAAACGGATCAGCTGTTAGAAGAAGATGGCAATATTATGACCTAGTAGATAAAGCACCAGCAACTTCAACATACGCTTCAACAAGAAGTGGTGTAAATGACGAATTACACATTGTAATAGTTGATGAAGACGGTGGTATCACAGGTACTGCAAATGAAGTATTAGAAGTTTATGATTCAGTATCAAAAGCTTCTGACGCTAAAACAGCACAAGGTGATACAAACTATTATCCAGATGTAATCTACAATAGATCAGAATATATCTATTGGATGGATCACATTGCTACTGGATCAAATTGGGGCGGGGCTGCTTCTGGATTAACTTTCACAGCACTTACAGCACCATACGCTAGATCACTTGTAACTGGAGTAGATGGTTCCGCGGTATCAACTGCTGAATTAAAATCTGCTTACGAAAAATACAATGACGCTGATACTGTAGATGTTAA
>NYWG01000203.1 GCA_002684915.1 Verrucomicrobiales bacterium | reverse complement strand
TTCAACGAGACAGAAAAGGTAACACATGCAACCAAAGGGCGCATGACTTCCCAGGTCACGCGTTTACAAAAGCAGCGTGATGATTTGGTCTCACGGGCAGCGAAGGCGGAGGCAGAGGCAAATCGCACAGCCCACATGCTCCAGGAGGCACAGGCTGCAGGAAACGCGCTGAAGAAGGCCTTGGCTGATAAGCAGCATGATATTCAACAGGTAAACGAAGACGAGCAGAAGGCAGCAGAGGAAGCGAAAAAACAATTGCGGCAGGCAAAGCATGCACGGAAGAATCAGTCTGAGACCTTTCAGAAGCAGGCTGAGTTGATACAGCGTCAAATGCACGATCTTCGCATGTCAAACGAGCAGGCGCAACGAGACGCAGCGAAGCAGGTCATTGAACTAGTTCAAGAAGGCAAGAAAGCCAACGCCACGCTCCAGCAGACCTTGCAGGTGCTTAAGAATGTGCAGAGCAAAGCGCTGAAGGACGAGCAAGTCATGAATCAGTTGGTGCCAAAGCTTCAAGCGGCCCATCAACAAGTAAATGATACAATAGCTCTGCACAATCACACACTCTTGCACGCAAATTTGCTCAGCCAGAATCTGACAGCTGCACGGATCCTAACGAAGAGTGTCGAAGCCAACTCTACTCAGCTGGAGAACGCCGGTGTGGCTATGAAGGAGAAGTTGATGAATGAGGCATACGAACTCCGCGTTGCGCTCAACGCCAGCGAAACTCCATGGCATGCTGACCAAGCCAGTCTCGCAAAGCAGAACAAAGTAGCTGCTATAATGCACAAAGAGTTGGCCAAGAGGACACACCTGGCGGCTTACATCCAGGAACAGGAAAAACAATTGCTGAAGAATGCTTCAGTAGCCCTTCGATCCGGTCTTGCAGAGGAAGCTCAAGCGCAAAATCAAAGTCATTTGAAAGAGACAAAGCTGGTCGAAAGTCTTGCGGACTTGAAAGAAAAAGTGGCAGAGGCAAGGAATTACAGCGAAGGCAACATCTCTTTGGTGACTGAAAGTCGGAATACTGTCGATGCCTCTCTATCTGAGGCTAAACAGCAGCTTGCGAGCATCAATGCGCAGAACGAAGCAGAGACACGTACCCAAAATCAAAACGAAGCGAAGGTCAAAGCACAGAGCAAGCTTATCAAATCGAGGCAGGCTACTGTAGACAAGATAACAAAGGAACTAAAGCAATTGCAGGGTGGCATTCCCCAGCTTCAGCAGAAGGATGAAAAAATAGAGCGCGCTGCAGATGACAAGATTGGAGCACTTCAGCAGAAAGTGAAGAAGTGGTCATCTCAGGAAAGCGAACTTCAGGAGAAGGTAAAGAATGTGACAGGCAACATCAGTGCAACCAAACGTGCTCTTCAGAACGAGACCCACATGCTGAAAGAGACGACACAATTGCTGCAGGGGCAGCTTCAAGACATGCAGAAAGAGTACAAACAACAAGCAAAAAAGATTAAAGTTGATACCAAACGCATTCAGAAGTTGCAGCAGGAGGATAAGCACGCTTCAAAGATGCTGCATAACAACAGTAAAGTCATCGCAACGATGGAACGAAAGCTGGACAAGAAAATGCAGTTCGTTGAAGACTTGCAGGCAACAGTCGACTCTGTACAGGAGCAAAGCCAAAAAACTGTTGACAAACTTCATGTCACACAGGAAGACCTTAAACAAGCCCAGAAAACGAAAGATCAAATGGATGACACTAAACAGCAGTTGTACCAAGATATCAAAAAGGGGAAGAATGCTATAATCGAGGCGCAAAAAGCACAAGAAGTTCAGGCCTTGCAGGAGAACCAAACGCTTTTGAAGGCTGAGGAGCGTCACAGACAGAATCGGTGGCCACTGCGTCAAGAAGTCGAAAAACTACAAGGAGAACTGAAACTCCAGAGGGTTGCGGTTCGCGACCGGTCGGCTGAGGTTGCTAAATTGGAGCGCGAGGACAAGAGCCAAGAAGCAATCCTGGCCCAGGATGAGCAGCGGCTTCAGCAGGTGTCAAGTCAAGAACAAAGACGTCAAGCCTATCTACAGCAGACGAAGGCGCAGCGAGATCAGTTGAGTGAGACCCTTGATCACGAGCACAATGCCACTCTTGTTGCTGTCGATGGTCTGAAGAGAGAAAGGGCCATTGCTGCTGAATTGCACGCTCGGATTCTTCAGCGAAAGCACAGCGCTTCAGACCAGATTCACGCGCTCAATAATCAGATCAAGTCTGAAACAGATGAGCAGACGCACTGGGCCAGGGCTGCCAACCGATCTCGGGCTAATGCCACGCAGCTCTCACGTGAGCTTAAACAGGAAAGGCATCAAATGGGAGCTGAGATGGGGGCCAAGGGGCGTGCGCTGCAAGAGATGCGCGACCAGCTAAGTCAGACAGAAGAGGATTTCAAGGAGCGCATGGCTTCTCTGGTACACCGCACGAACAAAACGCAGGCGCACAAGCGAAACAACACAGCAAAAATTTCCAACCTTCAGCTTGAGAAAGCGCGTGCCACTGCAACCACACAAAAGTTGCAGCAAGGCCTTCGCAATTTGAACACTGAAAATCAGCAATTGAATGGTGAGCTCAAAAGCCTCAAGGAACAAGAGCGTCAGTTGAAGCAAGAGTACATGGACCAGAAGAAACGCGTGCACAATCTGAATCGGGCACTTGAGCAGCAAGAAGATCAGACTGCTGAGCTGAAGGACAACGAGACCAGGACACTTGAGCGAGCCAACAAGACCCTGACGCGGGAAAACAGAGCGTACCACAGGGAAGTCACCACAGGACGCAAACAAGCTCGCCAACTGCAAGAGCGCATTCAGAATGAAACAAGCATTACGCAGAGTAAGAAACGACAAATTTCTGCACTCCAGAAGACACGGAAGATGCTTGAGCAGGCTGTTCACAAAGCAAGCAATGAGGTTCAGGCCACGCAAACATTGGTAGATAAAATGAAGACGTACTTGCAAAGGCAACAGTCTGAGATTGAACAGCTCGGACAGCAGATCGACGCTGAAAAGAACCACACGCATAAGCAACATGGCCTGAAACAAAAGGCGGAGCACAAAATCGCAGAGTTGAAGGACGACTTGGATCAACAGAATTCCACAGCTGCGCACAAAGAGAAGATGCTTTTCAAACAGACTCGTAACCTCACCAAAGAGGAGCGCAGGCTCCATCAAGCGTTGAATCTATCGGAAAGCCAGACAAGACCAGAGGCAGAAGACCAATTGAGGAAGATTCAACATGCATTGCACAATCAGAAAATGGCATTACAGGATGCCAAAGACAAGGACCAGGCAGATCTTGGCAACATTTCAAACGAGACAGCGATTCGCAAAAGACGACTCTCTCTGGTGAAAAAGAAGGGTGCAAGATTGGACAAGGCCTTGAAGGCAAGTCGATCGGCGGTGAGCAACACATCAAAGCAAGCGGACGACAGTCAGAGAAACCTCACGGCTGTGAAAGGACACCAGAGCAAGCTTCAGCAGAAACTTGGTGCATTGCAGGCGGGGTTCCGTCGCGCACAGCAGAACAGCACCGCACTCCTTCTCGCATATCGTCGCGAGGAACATGATGATTCAGTTCGCACAGACAAGTCTACTGACAGTGAAAAACAACTTAAGGAAGCTGCAAAGGAACGCAGAGGGAATCTAACCAAACAACTAAAGTCGCAGCGCGCTGCGCTGCGGCGAGCGAATAGCGAGCTGCAGAAAGTCCAAGGGGAAAACTCTGTGGACCAAGGTGAGATTGACAAACTCCAGAAGCAGGCCAAGGCGCTTCAGAGACAACAGCAGTCCCTAGGAAAGCAAAAAGTCGCTCTACAGAAAGGCGGGCAGCAGCTAATTGCGAAGTTTGACCTTCTTCGTCACCAGTCTGCCATTATCAACACCCGGCTCGTTTCAGACCAGAATACCATCGCACGACAGCGAAAGCAGAATGCTATGGTCGAAGAGCGCAATCAAGGCCTCCAAGAGACTGGTGAGGCACTCAGATCACAAATCGTTGGCTTGAAGAGTGATTGGACAGCTAAGAAGGATGAAACAGCTGTGACAGCTAAACAGCTGGCAGATCAGAAAGCTGCCATTCATTCACTCCAGGTGGAAAACAAGGTCCTCAAGTCACTTGAGGATGCCGACAAGCATGAGGACGATGGAGTCCAAGACCAGAATCGTGCGCTTAGGCAGAAAATTGCATCTCTTATGAAAAAGACAGCTGACTTGGAATCGCAAAGAGATTCTGTCAGCAAGGAAGTGCACGACGAGGAGATGGCAAGGAAGACTGCCAGTATGGGATCCGACTCTGCATACGAAGAGGTTGCTCAACTCTCTGGCAAGGGAGAAGGACTGAAGTCTCAACTCACAAAGGCTGAAAAGATGAGAGGCTCTCTCCGTAAAAAGTTGAAACAGCTTGAGTCCACTGAAGGGACTGAGCACAGCAGACGGCAGCACGAAGAGAGCCTTCTAGTTGAGGCGCAGGAACGGCATGATGCGCTGCAAAAGAGGTTAAAAAAGGCGCAGGCTCTTCTTAAAAAGACGAAGCTGCGAAGCAAGTTAGCCTACAACGCGCTGAGTGCCGATCAGAAGAAAGCTGTTGGCCAAATTCCTTCACACACAGTTGTTGCTGCTGCTCCTATACTTCCAGTTGCTCCTGTTCCTGTAATTCCTGCTCCGATTGCTCCTCTACGTCCTTCGTCAGGCTTCCTGCAGACTGCAGCGCAACCAATTCCTTCAAGTTCCGCTGTCACTCCTGGCAGCATCGTTGGCATGAGTACAGCTATGGCTCCACCGGTTCTACAGGAAGCGCCTCCTATGACTTTGGACGAGGCGAGCAAGCAGGCTTCAGTTCCATTAGCGCAACTATTTCCAACACCTGCTCCAGTAGGGGCTTCGATCACTGCTGCGTTTCCTTCGTTGCCGTTGCCAGCAGAGAATGCATTTCCGCCAGCACCGAGCAGCTCTTCTACGAACTCAGCATTCCCTGCACCTCCGGCGCCATCTGGCGGTGCGACGTCTGCTCTTGGCGCTGCACTGAGCCACATTGGCTTGGGTTATAAGTTCCAGGAAGCGCCGGCGGGGTCCTTGACGCAGGAGCCCATGGCGCAAGTTGATCCCATGGCATTGGCGCGAGGAGACAGTACTGTGGAAACATTGATCAACAGTGCTGCCAAGCAGTAAGGTTGCGAATTTACTTCGACGTCAAAAAGAGCCGTGTGCCCACCACCAGCCAGCCGCATTTGATTTGACTGTGTAGATCAAATCGACATTGATCAGTTGGTGCCCAGTAAAATCAAGTCTAGATTTATCACTGGATCCAATTGCACTTCCACTCCACAACCATGAAATCTCCTTGCTATCTCGAGACTGGGCAGAGCACCAATGAACCCATTATATCCGTATATGGCCACAGTGTTGATAGGACCATATCCCCCAGTCAAGATGATGGTGTTGTCAGACCCTGGGTCAGTTATCCCACATGCACGATCTGTATCCTGTTGAAGGTTGTACTGCTGACCACCCCCTAC
>NYWG01000202.1 GCA_002684915.1 Verrucomicrobiales bacterium | reverse complement strand
CAGTTCGCGTAAAATGAATCGAACCGCATCCCTTCTGCCATCAATGCGTCGAGGTGTGGTGATTTCAAATCCTTGGCCCCGTAGCAGGACAAATCGCCGTAGCCAAGATCATCGACTAGGATGATCAGAATGTTGGGTTTATCGGCCGCTTGAGTACTCACCGGCTTAGCCAACGCGAATAACGTGAGAGCGACAAAAGTATTGCGTATGAAAGTAGTCAGGTTCACGGCCGAACCGTAACAACCGCAATTGGCGGGGAGCAAGCTTAGGGGGAGAAAAGAGAATGCCAGGGTGACCACGGCAAATACGAAGCAAACTGCCGTTGCTGCCTTCCGGCCCTGGCGGGGTTCGTAAGTCCGCACTCCGTGGACCCTGACCAAGAAAAGCTATATCTTGGAGAGCTTTGACTCAAGGTAATTGGTAGAATTGAAATTAATACTTTGGGATATTGGGGTCTATTTCTTCAGACCATGCCGTAATACCGCCCCTGACACTCTTTAAATATTTAAATCCTTGTTCGCGTAAGAATCCTAATGCTTTAAGAGATCGAACCCCTGCCTTGCAGTGTAAGTAAATGGTCTGATTAGGATCAAGTTCTGTGAAGCGTTGTTCGATTTGACTAAGAGGAACAAGTGTTGTCCCTTCAACTTTTGCTATCTCAAATTCATCTTGCTCACGGACATCTACGACTGCGATTCCAAGGTCAGGGTTGTCAATCGCTCGCTTCATTTCTTGAACATCTATTTCGTCTTGGTTTTCCTCAGCTTCAGTAGGCTGATCAGGTATTCCACAAAACTCATTGTAATCTATTAGTTCTTTAATTGTAGGATTGTCTCCGCATATCGGACACTTTGGGTCTCTTCGGAGCTTTACCTCTCGAAATTTCATCTCTAAAGCATTGAAAATCAGAAGTCTGCCAACCAATGAAGATCCTTCACCGAGCGCTAACTTGATAATTTCAGTCGCTTGAATGCATCCGACTATACCAGGTAGCACTCCTAGTACGCCTCCTTCTGCACAACTTGGAACCATTCCTGGCGGAGGTGGTTCCGGGTAAAGGCAGCGATAGCAGGGGCCATCCATGCTAGGTGCGAAAACGCTTGCTTGACCATCAAATCTGAAAATAGATCCGTAAACATTTGGTTTGCCTTGAAGCACGCATGCATCGTTGGTGAGATAGCGAGTAGGGAAATTATCGGTACCATCTACAACAATATCGTAATTAGATACTAGTTGCATGGCGTTCTCACTTGTTAGTGGGACTTCGTGCTTGTCGACGATCACATTTGGATTGATATCATTTATGGTTTCTGTTGCTGATTCAACTTTAGGTCTGCCAACATCTTGGGTTCCGTGTGCGATTTGGCGCTGAAGGTTGGAAAAATCCACAACATCAAAGTCTACTAAGCCAATTCTACCTATTCCGGCAGCTGCAAGGTACATGCTGATTGGTGAACCAAGTCCGCCGGTGCCAATGCATAGAACGCTTGCTGTTTTAAGTTTTTTTTGTCCAGCCATGCCGACCTCAGGAAGTATAAGGTGTCGGGAGTATCGGCGAATTTCGTCGTTGCTTAATTCCATTTTAATGTGGGGTAAATGTTACAGTAGTGTGAAGTGTTTGGCCAAGTGTTGTTTAATTTGTAATAAACCCTTGTTCTGTGAGCCAGAAAACTAAATCTTTCGCCCAAGGGTGAACGTTTTTAAATGGAGGCTTGTCTGCAAGTCCGATTCCGTGACGTCCTTTTTGATATATATGTAGAGAGAATGGGACCTTTGACTTTCGGAGTGCAGAGGTGAAAAGCAGACTGTTTTCTACAGGTACAGCGCGATCCTCCATTGTGTGCCATATAAATGTTGGGGGGGTGTTTTTTTTGACCTGTTTTTCGCTGGAAAGTAAATCGACTAGTTCCCCTGGAGGGTTGTCGCCGAGTAGATTTCGCTTAGAACCTCGATGAGTGAACTCTCCCATAGTTATAACCGGGTAGCACAGGATTCCAATGTCAGGTCGTGAGCTTGCTCGGTCGATAAGATCTCGTGCTTTTGGGTCGCCGTTGTCAAAATGTGTTATCATGGTTGATGTTAAATGCCCTCCAGCTGATGACCCCATGATGCCAATTTTCTTTGGATCGATATTCCATTCACTGGATTTTGTTCTAACAGTACGAATTGCCCTAGCTGCGTCCATTAGCATTATGGGATGCCTGTAACCAGCAGATCCTAGACGGTATTTTAGTACAAATGAGTTTATTCCATGTTTTTGTAAAAATTGAGCATATGTTTTGCCTTCGTGTTGGGCTAGTCCTCCGTAACCCCCGCCTGGGCATATTACAATAGCAGCTTTCGTATTGTTTTCTTTTTGTACAAGAAATGGTGTGATTGTGGGGATATCTACAGGCTTTTGCCCTTTGGCACCTGGTGCCCCGTTTGCCCATAGTGGCATTTCCTTTTCTTGTGCAGAAGTGTTAAAAGTTAAAGCTAAGATTGATAAAACTATTGTTGAATATTTCATGTTAATTTAGTTTTACTATTAGTTAGATGCATCGATTTCTTCGCCGGTTTTTCCACCATTCTGTTTTAGGATTTTGATTATATCTTCATGATTGTTTCGGATGGCCCAGTCCAGAGGAGTGTCTCCAAATGCTATCGATATATTAATATTTGCATTGTTAGCCAAAAGGATTTCTACAATTTCTTTTTTTCCTGTTGATGCAGCTTTGTGCAATGGGCTTGTTCCCCCGCTTCCGTTGACGTTTGCTCCTTCACTTGCAAGTAAAGCAACCATTTCAGGTAAACCTTTCGACACTGCGGAGTCTAATGCTGTCTCTGCAAATGCATCTTTTGCATTAACATTGGCGCCATTGGAGATTAAAATCTTAACTACATTTGCTCGGTTTTTATTCACTGCTGCAAACAATGCTGGCTCTTTACGTTCACCACAGGTAATCTTAAAGTCGGCACCATTCTCTAATAATACAGAGACCACACTTGCATGTCCTCCTCCTGCTGCGGAATGTAGTGGTGTGATTTCCTTGGAGTCTTTTAGGTTAACATTTGCATTATACTGAATTAGAAGCTTTGTGATTTTATCTTTTCCAGCCCTGGCAGCGTAATGCAGAGGGGTTGCTCCATATTGGTTAGTTATATTGACTGGCGTGCCTGAGTTGAGGTGTTGCTTGATTATTTCAACATCTCCTTTGTAGGCAGCTTGATGAATAGGTACACTGGGCTTTTCAGTGGTTTGCGTAGTAGGTTGAACTTTGGGCTCATTTGATTGTGGCTTTATGTTTTGATTTGTTTGGCAGCCGGTTAACGCTAAGCAAATCGTATATATGGCAATAAGCAATTTCACAGTGCACGGACAAATAGCTGAAAGCTGCTAATTTTCAAGTCGTAAACGCATGTGGATTAACACAGTTTGATTACTCTTTGTTTTTAGAGTCAATTGTTAGTGTTACTGGCCCATCGTTAATTAAGGCTACTTCCATGTGGGCACCGAATTCTCCTGTTTCAATTGTTTTACCTAATGCTTTTTGAAGATTGTGAATAAATTCTTCGTAGAGAGGTATGGCTATGTTTGGCTCTGCCGCATTAGTGAATGAGGGTCGGTTGCCTTTTTTTGTGCTAGCGAAGAGTGTAAATTGACTTATTAATAATATGTTGCCTTTGACTTCGGAAATGGATTTGTTCATTAAGCCTTTATCATCGGTAAACAACCTAATCCGGGCGATTTTACCACAAAGCCATTCTATGTCATTGATTGTATCGTTTTTTTCTATTCCTAGTAAGATTACGTAGCCTTTGCTAATTTCACCTTTTTTCTCCTTGTTAATTATAACAGAGGCTTTTTTGACTCGTTGAATTACCACTCTCATTAGTCAATATATTATTTTATTCAAATGGATTTTTCCATAAAGGATTTGATACATGTTCTGTTTTAAATAGTTCCTCTGCCTTGCTTACTATTTCAGGATGATCGCTTGCGATATTGTTTTTTTCCCCTATGTCGTTTTCAAGATCGTAAACTTCAATTGGGGCTTCTTCTGACTCTTTACGTAGTGCTTTCCATCTGCCGGTTTCACCGATAACCAAAGCTTGTGCTCCTTTTTTCTCTAAGAATTCCCAGTAGATAAAGTCTCGTTTTTTTTGTCGATTAGTCTCGTTAACTAAAGTGGGGAGGAAGCTTATACTGTCAAGTGCAGTGGGAGGTGTAACTCCTGCTAATTCTGCAGCTGTTGCCATAAGGTCTCCAAAATAAAACGGATGATCACTTTTGCTGCCGGCTTCAATATGAGCGGGCCAATAAGCGATTGTTGGAACTCTGATGCCACCTTCGTAAAGGTCTCGCTTCATACCGCGTAGGGGTCCGTTCGCATCGAAAAATTCCGGATCGTTTCCTCCTTCGCGATGATGCCCGTTGTCCGAGGTGAAAATAATAAGGGTATTATTAGTGATTTTGTATTTGCTTAATTTGCTTACGATCCTGCCGATGTCTGAGTCCATACGTGTAATCATTGCAGCTTGGCCCTTATTTTGATTAGTCCATTTTTTGTTTTTGTAAATTCCGTAATCTGGAACTTCTTGACCATCCTTTGTTCCTCGTTTTCCTTCGTTATTGGCATGAGGTATGGTGAACGGCAGATATAGAAAAAATTGTTTATTATGGTTCATGTCTATCCAGTGCATTGCACTTTCAGTAATTAGGTCGTGCGAATAGTCAATGCGAATGGAAGCCCAGCCTGCACCTGTTTTTGATTCTTGTGCTGGAATATTGCGTAGTTTGATTCGGCGTTCGTTATTAATCAGAAATGTTGGATAATAGTTGTGCGCATGCCCTTGGTGTAGGTAACCGTAAAAAGAGTCAAATCCCTGTTTTGTCGGGATGCCGTCTGTACCTTCATTTCCTAAGCCCCATTTGCCAAAGCAGCCAGTACTGTAGTTAGCTTTTTTTAATAGTTCAGCTACGGTGAAGTCGCTTGGTCGTAAATTATGACGACCATTTCCTCGTATATAAGCGTGTCCGGTGTGAAGTCCAGTCATTAGGACGCATCGTGATGGAGCGCAGACTGTTGATCCGGCATAGAATTGGGTAAGCTTCATTCCTTCGCTAGCCAGTCGATCGAGGTTAGGAGTTTTGATTTTTTTTTGGCCGAAACATCCTAAATCACCATAGCCTAAGTCGTCTGCAAGAATGAAAATAAGATTAGGTTTGCGTTTGACTTCTTTGTTGGCATGAGTGCTGTGCGCTGAGACTAGGGTGATTGCGCAAATTAGTATGATTATTTTAGAAAGAATAATTTTGTTTTTTTTCACTTTGACTATCTCGATAGAATTATAGTGAAACACAACCTTTACAGCGAACATCTTTCGATGTGTTGAGTTTATAATTTGTTGTACATGTGGTTTTTCTCTCGCTGGACTCGTGTTATTCATCGTATTTTGTTTCCGAGATATAAGTTAATACTAGCCCATGTTGAATCAGGAGCCCTTAGAAATCGAAACTGTAACAAACTTGCGAGAGTTTCGTGTTTTTTTAGCTCGATATGAAAAGGAAATTTTTTGTGATATTGAGTTGCCAGCGGTTCATTCTGCTTATTGGTTCTCGAACAGGGGGCAGTTTAAAGAATTATTAAGTCTGGATGCAAAATTAACAGCCAGCCCTTCGCTTGAGTTGTTTTCTGAGGAGAGTTTGCATGTTGGTCGAGAGCACTTACGAATGCTTAAGCCAATGTATGATCAACGTATGGTACAGCGATTTCGTAAATGCGTTATTAATGGTGAAGCAAAAGGGTGGAATCCGATTGTATTTGGTATGTTTCTTTCAATTCATTCTATACCTGTGAGAGAAGGTTTGTTGCAATTTGGAAGGCAAACTTGGAGTGGCTTTATTAACGGAATCAGAGAACAGCGCGATTTCCCTGAGTCAGAATGTTCACAGTTGCTTAAGGAGTATATAGATCGACTTCCTAGCTGGATTGAGACTGTAGTTGTTGAGTCTAATTGTACACCCGGCACTCTCAAGGCTCGGTTCCGATAAGTATACTTATGGAAGACATTGAATTACCAGTGCCTAGTCTTGTTGGGGTTGATTGGTTTATTATCGCTTCATATTTTTTAATACTAATCGGTTTTGGGGTGTGGTTAGGTCGAGGTCAACGTGATTCCCGTGATTATTTTTTAGGTGGCCGTGACTTGCCTTGGTGGGGGGTAGCTCTTTCAATTTTGGCCACAGAGACTAGCGCTTTAACATTTATAGGAGTTCCTGCTATGGCTTACGCAGGTGATCTTGGATTCATGCAAATAGTTCTAGGTTATGCTGTTGGTCGTGTGCTTTTGGCTTTTTTTATGGTCCAGTATTACTTTAAGAACGAGATTTATTCACCTTATGCATTAATTGGTCAGGCATTCGGTCCATCTGCACAAAAAATAGGGGCACTATTTTTTTTGTTTGCAGGAACACTTGGGGCGGGTGTTCGAGTATATGTAACATGTATACCATTGCAACTATTACTAGGCTGGTCTGTTTCTAGTTCAATTTTATTTTTTGTTGTTTTGTCGTTAGTCTATACTTGGTTCGGAGGTATTAAGTCAGTTGTGTGGACAGATTCGATACAATTTGTGCTTCTTTTTGCAGGTGGAGTATTTGTGTTTTTATATATACCTTCTTTAATAGAAGGGGGTTGGTCTGCTGCTTTTGATCAAGTTAATAAAGCGGGTAAGCTGTCTTGGCTTAACTTCGATTTTTCATTTACGGAACCTTATAATTTTTGGATGGGTATTATTGGGGCAGTTTTTTTTGTGTTTTTTACACATGGCATTGATCAACTTGTTGCGCAACGAGTGCTGGCTTGTCGTAGTGTTAATGATGGACGTAAAGCATTATTATTTTGCGGTGTAAGTATTTTGCCGATGATGCTGTTATTTCTAGTTATTGGCCTGCTGTTATGGGCATTCTACCAGAATACTTTAATTCCAATAGACATGCCCCAAAACTCAACAGGCAAAACTCAGGTCGATTATATTTTCCCTATTTTTATGCTCGCTGAAACTCCAGCAGGAATCAGGGGATTGCTGTTTGTTGGGATATTTGCTGCAGCCATGTCTTCCGTGAGTTCAGCTTTAAGCGCGCTTGCTTCTGTTTCTACAATGGATTTGGGTTTGTTAGTAAAGATTCAAGATGAATCTTCAAAGCTGAAATGGAGTCGGCATGCAACGATTATTTGGGGGGTAGTGTTAATTGTTGTGGCTTATCTTTGTCGTGAGGTTGAATCTGTTATGAATGCTGCGTTTAGTCTTGTTGGATTGACGAGTGGGGCTCTTTTGGGGGGAGTTGTTCTTTCGTTGTTAATCAAGCGTGGTCCTGCATGGCCTGTAGTTCTTGGCATGATTGCATCCTTGTTTGGTATGATTTGGATTAATTCCTTAAAGTTGATCTATTGGCCATGGTACACGTTAATAGGTTTTTCTTTTATGTTAATAGTATCTCTGCCTCTCCTTAGGTTAGTAAAAAGGCAGTAAAAGGTTAGAGGCTTGACACAATAGATTACTCAAGGAAAATGCCCACCCGGTTTTATGTTTAAAAATTAACCGGTTTAATTTTCTAATTTTTAATATGCAAATGAATACTCTATTTAAGATTATGCGAGTTTGTTTCTTGTTGGCTGCATTTCTTTTTTTAACTTTAGGCGCTTATGTTGATGCTGCGGATAAGAAGCAAGCTGCAGTTAAGGCTCCTCCTGGTATGGCGGCATTGCCACTCGACCTGCCAAAACCTGCTTTTGCGGGTACTCCTCAGAATATCAAAGGAGTGAAGCAATTAGAGAAACCTTTAGGTCGTCCACGTCCGCCGTTCTTTGCGCCGAAGGGTGTTAAGAATCTGGCACTAGGAAAAAAAATTACAGGTAGTGATGAGGAGCCTATTGTTGGTGAAATTAAAATGATCACTGATGGCGATAAAAAAGCTGCCGATGGTAGTTATGTTGAGCTTGGTCCATTTACCCAGTATATTCAAGTTGATCTTGAAGAGGAAAAGGAGATTTATGCTGTATTGCTCTGGCATTATCATAAACAGGCCCGTGTTTACTTTGATGTTGTTATTCAGGTCTCAAATGATCCGGAATTTGCTAAATCTACCGCAATTTATAATAATGATCATGATAATTCTGCAGAGCAGGGTGTGGGAAAGGATAATCATTATGTTGAAACCTCTGAGGGGCGCCTTGTGGATGCAAAAGGAATAAAAGGACGTTATGTGCGCTTTTACAGTGGCGGTAACAATGCTAGCGATTTGAATCACTACATTGAGGTTGAAGTATACGGCAAATAATTTTGTTGTTGGTCGAATTTTTATATCGCTGCCATTGATGGTGGTTTTTTTAGATAGGGTGCGGACTACGGATTACGAACAGTGACCATGAGTCGGACCCTGTTTTTTTTCTTAATACTTGCTGTTTCAATCATTGCATTGATATTCCGGGTTTCGCTTTTATCCGAGCGACCTATGCATGGTGATGAGGCTGTTAATGCAGTTAAGGTTGCTGAATTAATTGAAGGCGGTGGTTATAAATACGATCCTTATGAGTATCACGGCCCGTCTCTTAATTATTTCATCTTAATCGGTTCTTGGTTTTTCGGGGTTGACTCCATTGTTGATCTCAACGAGCAGTTTCTTAGGCTTTTACCAGTTGTTTTTGGGTTTTTTTTGCTTTTTCTTGTTTGCATGCTTCGTGGTGCATTGGGGAGAGATGCCATTTTGTTTTCAATTGTTTTGATAGCAGTATCTCCAGCGATGGTTTTCTACAGTCGTTATTTTATTCATGAATTAATTTTAGTGTTTTTCACTATGACCTTCATAATAGGAGGCTATTTTTATTTTAAGTCTCCAAAAGTTTATTGGGTTTTATTAGTGGGAGTGTCTCTTGGTTTAATGCATGCGACTAAGGAGACTTTTGTTATTGCTTTAGGTTCAATAGGCTTGGGGCTTTTGTTGTTATGTGCGCAAAGTAATAAGAAACAACGATTAGATTTTTTAAAACGAATTAGTATTGTTCACTTGTTTTTAGCTCTTGTTACAGCAGCTGTTGTATCAATTGTGTTTTTCTCATCATTTTTTAGTAACCCAAAAGGTGTTGTTGATTCTATTTCTACCTTTTCGACATATGCTGATCGTGCGGAAAATTCCATTCATACGCATCCTTGGTATTTTTATTTCAAGTTACTTTTCTTTTATAGTTTCTCAGATGGTCCATTTTTTTCTGAGTGGGTTGTTTTGTTTTTGTCACTTGTCGGAATTGTTTTTGCTTTTAAAAAAGGAGGGGAGATTGGAGATCCATTATTTATTCGTTTTATTGCCTATTTTACTATCTCGATGATAGCGGTATATTCTATTTTGCCTTATAAAACTCCATGGTGCCTTCTTGGGTTTTATTGCGGAATGTTATTGTTGTCCGGGGTTGGGGCTGCGCAGTTGATTCGTTTAAAAAGCCGGGCGTTACGTTTAATCTCAATTGTAATTATTTTCTTGGGAGTTCTGCATTTAGGGCAACAGGCTTATTACCTTAATTATAAATATTTTTTTGATAGCAGGAATCCTCATGTTTATGGGCATACGAGTCTCGATGTCCCTAAGATAGTTGATAAAATTAAATTAATGGCGAGTGTTGGCTCTGATAATAAACCTCTTCGTATTCAGGTTTATTGCCCTGAAAGTGATTATTGGCCTCTTCCTTGGTATCTGAGAGGGTATCAAGTTGAGTATGGAGATGCTGTATCTAAAGACACACCTCCAGCTCCGATTATATTGATTCAGCCCTCAATGGAAGATGCTTTAATGCACAAGCTTTATGAACTGCCTCCGCCTGGTCAGAGAGAGTTATATATGCATTTATTTTATGATGTTGATGATGGTACGGTAGATATTATGGAGCTGAGACCATCTGTTGAACTTGTTGGATTTGTTTCGCGTTCACTGTTTGAGAAGTACTTGCAAAAAGACATAAAGAAATTGGAGGGTGGCCCTTGAGGAAGAAACAAAGTGGACAAATTCTGGATTGCCCAGAAAAGACAATAGCTGATGCATTTCATTTTTCACATGAAGCAATGGCAACGGTTTATGAATTGTATATTGCTAATGAGGATGAAGATTATGCGAGGCAAGGTGCGCAAGCTGCGTTTGCTGAGGTGGATCGTTTAGAGCTAGAACTGAGCCGTTTTATTTCTAACAGTGATATATCTAGACTAAATTCAGCAGTGCCTGGCCAAGTGATCGATTTAGGGATTGATACTTTCCAGTGCTTGCTAAGTGCTAAGGAGATTTTCGAGAAAACTAGAGGAGCTTTTGATATTAGTGTTGGAGCTCTTTATGATTGTTGGCTAGATGAGAATCGAGAGCTGCGAGAGCCAAGTGCAGAGGAGGTTAGTAATGCATATGATTTAACAGGTTTGGAATTGCTCAAACTGGATGATAATGACTTTTGTGCTGAGGTTCTGGTTGAAGGTGTTAGGTTTGATCTCGGTGGTATTGGTAAAGGTTACGCAGCTGAAAAAGTAGCTGAAATTTTGAGGGAATGGAGCCTGGAAGAGTCATTGGTTTTAGCAGGTGCTAGTTCTGTGCTTTGCGTTTCGGTCCCGAAGGGAATGAGTGGTTGGCCAATCAAGCTCCGTAATCCAGATGATTCTAGTGATGTTTTGATACGATTTGACCTAAAAGAGGGAGCGATAAGTGGTTCAGGCAGGAAGAAAGGGCAACATATTATTGACCCTAGAACTACAGGGGCAGGTCCTGTTGAGTACAACTCAGGGGCATGGTCATTGGCTCCGGATGCTATTTCCGCTGATGCCTTATCTACTGCATTTATGATGTTTTCGGATGAAGAAATAAGTGATTATTGCTTGGCGAATTCAGGAACTGCGGCGATAATAACTTCTCTTGAGGATGGTTTTACCCCCTCTGACCGCTCATTTAAAAAATTTGGTCAATTTTGGGAGTCTTTTTAGGGATATTGAATACTTTTTAAGAAATGAATAATCAAATAGATCGACGTAACTTTATTAGTTCATCAGCAGCTGCTGGAGCTGGCTTTATGATTGCCAATAATGCAATAGCTCAAGCAGGAGGTAAAAAAGATATTAATATAGCTTTGATTGGAGCAGGCGTTCAAGGGCAAGTGCTAATGAATGCAATATTAAAGCTTGGCAAGAACTCTGGAGTTAAATTTCGCGCTGTTTGCGATATTTGGGAAAAGGGCAATTTGCGTCGAGTCTCCCGCATCCTGACTGCTTATAAACGATACGGACATAAAGGAACTGCTTATGTCGATTATCAGGAAATGTTAGAAAAGGAAACGGATTTAGATGCTGTATTAATAGCTACGCCTGATTTCTGGCATGCTCGACACACTATTGCCTGTTTTGAAAAGGGATTGCATGTTTATTGTGAGAAAGAAATGTCCAATAGTCTTGAAGATGCAAAAAACATGGTTCTTGCTGGGCGCAAAGCTGGAAAGTTATTGCAAATAGGTCATCAACGACGCAGTAACCCGCGCTATATTTATTGTCATGACAAAATTATAAATGAAGCTAATCTTTTAAATCGGATTACAAATATTTCTGGCCAATGGCACCGTAGTCGTGCTGCTTGTGTTGATTTAGGTTGGCCAAAGGGTTCTGATATCCCTAATGAAACATTAAAAAAATATGGTTTCGATGATATGGCCCAGTTTCGGAATTGGCGCTGGTATAAAGGCAAGGGAGGCGGCCCAATTGTTGATTTAGGTTCACATCAAATTGATGTTTACAGCTGGTTTTTGGGGAATGCGCTTCCCTCATCAGTTATGGCAAGTGGAGGCGTTGATTACTGGAAGAATCATGAATGGTATGACAATGCTATTGCTATATTCGAATTCCCAACCAAAAAAGGATTGGTTCGCGCCAGTTATGAGACTCTTACAACTAATAGTAGTAATGGATATTACGAGTTGTTTATGGGTGATGAAGGAACTCTATTAATTTCAGAATCTGCCGGTCGTGGTGAAATTTATCGCGAGAGCTGGGTTGAAGAATCGAAATGGGATCCAGCTGTTCAGAAAGGTTTGGTAAGTCTTGAAAAGGCGAGTATTAAGGCGGAAACTAAAGCCGGTGATGATGAGGTTGATGTGCGTGAGTCTGCTACGCCTGCTTTATATCGCATGCCTATCGAAATGAAAGATCCATATCACCAGCCTCATTTAGTCAATT
>NYWG01000201.1 GCA_002684915.1 Verrucomicrobiales bacterium | reverse complement strand
CCTAGTCAACTATCAGCCTGGGCACGGTTCCACTGGGCCAATGCCCTATATGAAAAAGGTGAATGGTTAGAAGCCCGAAGAATAGCAATCATCGGCCGCCACCAGTTTAGAAATTCAAGAGGTGGGAAGAGATGTCATAATCTAGTCACACAAATTGAAGCCAAAAATATCAATGTCACAACAGAATCAGTTTGGAGCAACTCCAATGCGGAGCTTTCCGTTGTTTACCGTAATATTACAGAAGCACACTTCCGTCTTGTGAAGGCAAACTGGTTGTTTCAAAGGGCAAAGCGATTCCGCATTGGAGGCAACCAAGAAAATCGTCGGAAAATTTTAAAAAAAGTCCCGATAAAAAAATGGAAACATAATCTTCCATCAACTGCAGATTTCAAGGAGCGCACCGAATCCTGTCCCATTCCCAATAGTGTTCCTCCAGGATTTTACTTTCTGATCTCAAGTACCAATGCAGATTTCAGTGAGAATGATAATCGCATACAATACACAGCGATTTGGATTAGCGAATTGTCACTTGTCTTACGATCAAGAGCCAACCATGTCGAAGGCTTTGTGTTGGAAGCTGACTCTGGAGAACCCGTTGAAGGAGCCAACATTTCAATATGGCTCAGCAATCGTTCAGACAAAACAAATGAGAGAAAAACTACTTCTGACCCTAACGGTTTCTTTACTTTCACCAAAGATCCAAAGTTATACTATGGTGATGTTCTGGCTCAACATGGGGAAGAACAAGTAGGAACAACCACCAATAATGGATTTTGGGGTGGTCAATTGTCAAAACCGAAGCAGGAGCAGTCCATTATTTTCTTCACTGATCGCGCCATCTACCGCCCTAGCCAAACGATTCAATTCAAGGGAATTGCATTAACATGGCACCATAAAAAAAATGAATACAGTGTCATCAAAAATAAAAATATTACTGTAGCCCTACGTGACCCCAACAGACAAGAAGTCGAAAAGCTTGACCTCAAGACCAACGGATTCGGCTCGCTCTCCGGTAGCTTTACCTCACCAAAAAACCGGCTTACTGGAAGATATTCAGTATATTCAAAAGGCCTTCCCAGAGGAAGTACCAGCTTCCGGATAGAGGATTACAAACGACCCAAATTTTTGGTAGAATTAAGCAAACCAAAACAATCTCCAAAACTGGGTGACACAGTAGAGCTACAAGGCAAGGCAACTGACTACACCGGTGCACCGATTGGTGAGGCAACAGGCAAATTCAGTGTGACTCGTCAGGCCCGTTGGCCAGTATGGTGGCGCTGGCATTACTGGAGAGGAGGACCTATATACTCGCAACAACGCCAGATCGCTCACGGAAAAATTGAAACAAAGTCAGACGGCTCGTTTGTTATCAAATTCAACGCTGTTCCGGACAACAATATACCAGAAGAAACCGAGCCAACTTTTGTATACACGATAAATGCGGATATCACTGATGGCAGCGGCGAAACACGGAGCGACAACACACAACTACAAGTTGGATATACCTCGTTATCTGCGACGATGAACACTGAAGCCTGGCAAACCACAGACAAGCCAGTAGAATTTAAAATTACCACTCAATCTCTATCAGGGGTGCCTGAAGTAGCTAGGGGCAAGCTAACCATCCGCTCGCTAAAACAACCGGGAAAAGTTATCCGAAAACGCCTGATCCCCTCCTCCAGTACTTCAGAAAAAAACAAGGCAATCAACGAAAGCCCCGAAACCTGGCCTCTTGGAGAAGTGGCATCATCACTTGAATTAACTACTGATGAAAAAGGGGAGGCCATCGCCAAGACCAAGCTTGAGGCGGGAGTCTACCGTGCCACCTTCGAGACACAGGACCGTTTTGGCAAACCGGTAAAAGCGATCCAATCAATCACTGTATTGGATACCCAAGCCAAGCATTTGACCATTCGTGTGCCACAACTTGTATCCAGTGAAAAACGAAGTATCGAACCTGGAGAAATGTTCCGCATGATCTGGGGCACGGGCTATGATAAAGGGCGCACATTCATCGAGCTAGAACATCGAAACAAAATCATCAAAAGATACTGGACTCAACCCGGATTAACTCAACATCTCTTTGAGATGCCTGTGGAAGAAAAACAACGTGGCGGCTTTACCGTTCATGTTACACAAGTACGTGAAAACCGCCTGCTTAGCAGTTCACAAAGGATTGATGTTCCCTGGACCAATAAGGATCTTAAAGTCAAGTGGACACGTCTCGTTTCCAAACTAAAGCCAGGCCAAAAGGAAACATGGACCGCAACCGTGACTGGGCCAAAAGCCGAAAAGGTAGTCGCTGAAATGGTGGCTACTCTTTACGACGCCTCACTTGAGGCGTTCGCAAAACATTATTGGAAAAAGAAATTCTCAATCTTCCGACGAGACTATTCCAGTGCCAATATATCATTCAATAATCATGCCCGTGGATTGAATACTCTACTAGGCAATTGGAAACGAACAAGAATCCCTAATGGCAACTATCGTTACTGGACATTTCCAAGCGAACTTACACAGCCTCCATTTATGTTTTTTGGGATGAACAGATCGTACGGAATGGGATCAGGCGGAAGAGTGGAAAACTCCGCAATGCAGAGAATGGAGGAAAGTGCGCCAATGGAAATGGCAGCTGATTCATTAACCATGGCCCCAACACCATCAGCACCTCTAGGCCTCAGTCAAAAGATGAAAAGCGTAGAGGGTACAGCATCTTTAACAGGAGGTATTGCAGATAAAGCTTACAACTCTGGTAGCAATTCTTCTAGGAACACTGATGCTCCCATCACTATTCGCAAGAATCTAAATGAAACTGCCTTCTTTTTTCCTCACGCAGTTTCCAATGAAGAAGGTGAAGTTAATTTAACCTTCACCATGCCGGAAGCATTGACCGAGTGGAAACTAATGGCATTCGCTCATGATGCCGAAACTCGTTCTGGTTTCATCGATGGGAAAACAGTCACATCATTGGACTTGATGGTTCGGCCTAACCCTCCAAGGTTTCTGCGTGAAGGGGATATGCTCGAGTTCACCACTCGGGTATTGAATACGGGCAAAACCGACCGAACCGGCACCACAAAACTCAGCCTCAAAAATGCTGAAACCGATGAATCTGTTAACAAGCTACTTGGCAATGAGTCACCAGAAATATCGTTCACAATTCCAGCCGGCGAGTCGCGAAGCTTCTCATGGCGACTTACCGTGCCAGACAGAGCTCCAACACTTGTCTATCAGGTTACCGCATCGGCTGATGACCAAGCAGACGGTGAAGAAAATTATCTTCCCGTCCTCTCACGCCGCATCCTTGTTACTGAATCACTGCCACTTCCAATTCGAAATAAAGGCACCAAAAAATTTCAATTTGAAAAACTGCTAGCAGCCAACGAGTCAAGCACCCTTGAACATGAATCCTTGACGGTTCAAGTAGCATCCAATCCCGCGTGGTACGCAGTCCTCGCACTACCCTATCTCATGGAGTATCCGCACGAGTGTGCTGAACAACAATTCAACAGGCTTTATGCAAACTCGTTAGCTGCACATATTGCCAACTCGGATCCAAAAATTCGTCGCGTATTCGATCTTTGGAAAGGCACTGACGCACTGGACAGTCCCCTAGAAAAAAATGAAGAACTCAAGAGTCTGCTACTGCTTGAAACCCCTTGGGTAAGTGAAGCCAAGAATGAAAGCCAGGCACGTCGCAACCTCGGTATTTTATTCGATAATAACAGACTTAATACAGAAATTAATCGATTATTGGATCAACTTAATAAGTCTCAAAATCCTGACGGTGGTTGGTCATGGATGCCAGGCGGCCGCAGCAACGACTATATCACTCTCTATATTACTACAGGCTTTGGGCGACTTCGTCATCTTGGTGTCAAAAATGTAAACACCAATCTTGCGATTAAGGCACTAACTCGTCTGGATAACTGGATTCAAAAACGCTACAACCAAATTGAAAAAAGAAAGCAAATAGACACAAACAACCTCTCAAGCACTGTCGCACTTTATCTTTATTGTCGAAGTTTTTATCTAAAGGACAAGCCCGTTGCAGCAGAGAACAAGAAGGCATTCGACTACTTTGTTGACCAAGGAAAAAAACATTGGCTGAAACTCGGCAACCGCCAGTCCAAGGCACACATTGCCATTGCACTTCATAGGCTTGCGGATAAGCAGACACCCGGCGATATCGTTAAATCTATTCTTGAACACAGTGTTACCAACGAGGAACTCGGTATGTACTGGCGCGACACCGAATACTCCTGGTGGTGGTATCATGCCCCGATTGAGACTCAGGCCATGATGATCGAGATGTTCAATGAAATTTCAGACAACAAAGAAGCCGTACGAGAGTGTCAAATCTGGCTTATCAAGCAGAAACAGACACAGGCATGGAAGACAACCAAAGCCACCGCCGATGCAGTTTACTCCATACTACTTGGAGAGGACAACTTGCTGGCCTCAACAAAACTCGTTGATGTATCACTTGGTGACCTTAAGGTGGAGCCAAAAAATGTCGAAGTTGGAACCGGATTTTATCAACAGAAATTCGATGCTGGCAAAATTAAACCTGAACTTGGATCAGTACTAATAACCAAGCATGACCCCGGGATGGCTTGGGGCAGCCTGCATTGGCAATACCTTGAAGACATGTCCAAGGTCACTCCGCACACTGCCACTCCACTACGCTTGTCCAAGGAGATATATATTCGTGAAAATGAGAAAACCGGAAAAGTCCTGAAGCCAATCAACCGAGATCTTAAACCCGGAGACGAGCTTCTCGTTCGCCTCATTTTACGCACTGACCGAGATATGGAATTCGTTCATTTAAAAGATCAACGCGGTAGTGGCACTGAGCCTGTTAACGTCTTATCACGCTACAAGTACCAGGATGGCTTGGCCTACTACGAATCCACTCGTGATGCTTCAAGCCATTTCTTCATCGACTACTTACCGAAAGGAACCTATATCTTTGAATATCCGGTGAAAATTTTTCATCGTGGACGTTACCAGACCGGAATTGCAAATATTCAAAGCATGTATGCTCCAGAATTCAACAGCCACAGCGCCAGCCAGTGGCTGGAAGTAAAATAGCAATCGTCTACTTGGAGATGTGCTATGATAAAATACCATGCACAATCTCACCGTGAACATCAGTGAGGCGAAAATCACGACCACCGTATCGGTAAGTCAAACGCTCATGGTCCAGACCAAGGAGATGGAGAATCGTGGCATGTAAATCATGAACGTGAACCTTATTTTCAGCCGCGTAATAACCATAATCGTCCGTAGACCCATAACGTAACCCGCCCTTCACCCCACCCCCAGCCATCCACATTGTAAAACCCTCTGGGTTGTGATCGCGGCCATCGGTATTTTGCGCTGTAGGCGTACGGCCAAATTCGCCACCCCAGATCACCAGAGTGTCATGCAGCATACCAAGTGATTTTAAATCCTTTAGCAATCCAGCAATTGGCTGATCTACTCCAGCACAGTTTCTCTCGAGACAAAATTTCATATTACTGTGCTGATCCCATTGTTCTTGAGGCATACGGTCCTGACTGTGAGTCACCTGAATGAATCGCACCCCTCTCTCGGCAAACCGACGCGCTAAAAGACATTGGAGGCCAAAATTATTACTCTGCTTTTTATCAATTCCATAGAGCTTTTTGGTAGAAGTAGACTCACCGGAAATATCAAGTACTTGAGCACTTTCACGCTGCATTCTGAATGCCAGTTCAAATGAATGGATACGGCCTTCAAGAGCAATATCGGGACCCGTCTCTCCAAGCTGGGTTTCGTTTATCTCGCGAAGCAATTCAAGTTGCAGAGACTGTTGATTACGGTTCAGTCGTTCATTTTTAGTAAAACGAAACCTCGCATTTTCGACCGGCGAATTTGGATAACCAGGAGTTCCCAGTGAAATACCATGATATGCTGCCGGCAAAAACGCAGACCCATAGTTGTAAACTCCACCATGCAAACTGGTTGGGCATATGGTGACAAACCCAGGTAGGTTTCGATTCTCCGTGCCTAAACCGTAGTTAACCCATGAACCCATACTCGGACGAATGAAATTATCACTACCAGTATGAAGCTTGAGTAATGCTCCGCCATGCGCAGCATTAGACCCATACATTGAATTGATGAATGTAATGTCATCAACACAGTTAGACAGATGCGGAAACAAACTGCTAACCGGCATACCGCACTGGCCTTTCGGAGCGAATTCCCAGTGTGACTTTAATAAATTCTCAGTAGATGAAAACTGCACACGAGGCTTTGCGAACGGCAATGGCTTTCCATGATCCCGTGTTAACAATGGCTTTTGATCAAAGGTGTCAACTTGCGATGGACCGCCATGCATAAAAAGAAAAATAACGCGCTTAGCCTTAGGCTCAAAGTGTGGCCGCTTAGGAGCCAGTGGATTAGATTTAATATTTGCCACACCGGACTCGGCGAGCAATGACATAAGAGCTAAATTACCAAAACCTGAGGCTGACCGACGCAGCAATTCACGTCGACTAATCTGACCATTGTCAAAAAGAGTGCTCATTAATTGAGATATAAAAAATGATTCGATTGCAACAGGACCTGACAATACGCGGCCCAACTTTTCTCTTCTCGCTTAGCCTGCGAAAGTGAAGCCGGAAGCGAATCTCCAAATCGTTTAACAAACTTCACAGCTGACATATGTTCCACATTTGTAGGCACCCTGCCCAAGGTAGCCTCATAAAGAAAATCCACCTTGGCTTTAGTCGACCCACTGCTGCGTTTTGCCAAAGCGTCAGCCTGCTGCATCAACCACTCATTATTTAGAAAGAAAAGTGCCTGAGTAGCCACTGTGGTGGCGTTGCGTCGCCCAGTGGTTGTACCAGGATCAGGAAAATCAAATGCATCAAACAAGTCATAGACCTGCGTTCGATGCACCGGAACATAAAGTGCACGACGAGTAATTTTCCGATAGATTTCCTTATTTTTTTCAAGATCTTCTGAGGTGGGGTCTTGTGTTTTAACCAAGGCTGCAAGACCTCCCATTTTTAGATCTAACCTACCAGAAAGTTGCAACAGGCTGTCGTGAATCACCTCAGCCTCCATGCGATGACGATTCATACGCCACAGCCATTTATTCTCAGGATCAATCTCAGAAGCAAGAGAGTTTGCAGATGTACTCATCATGTATGAACTAGATCTAAGGATTAATTTGTGAAGATGCTTAAGAGACCAACCACTTCGAATTAACTCAGAAGCCAACCAGTCAAGCAGCTCTGGATGGGTCGGCTGACTTCCTCGAATCCCAAAATCATCTGGTGTTCCTACTAACCCACTTCCAAAGTGCCAATGCCAGAC
This sequence comes from Verrucomicrobiales bacterium, assembly GCA_002684915.1. GTDB lineage: Bacteria > Verrucomicrobiota > Verrucomicrobiia > Limisphaerales > UBA1096 > UBA1096. The sequence goes on along the minus strand of NYWG01000201.1, from coordinate 10,139 downwards.
ACGATTAGCAATGACACGTGCCGTCAAAGGGTGCTCTTCATCTGTCAACCATTGGGCCAATTTCAAACGGCCACTTGTTTCATCGGCAACACGATAACGGTCGCTAAAACTAAATGGCATTGGGACTCCACGAGGGGCTTTCTCACCTAACGTAAGGTAATCACCTCTGATATGAACAGCCAAGTCTTCAATTTCTCGATCTTCAACCGCCATCGCCTTAGGTAACTTAGGCATTGTCTTTTCTATAGCTATCAAACGTTCCTGGTTGGATTTGAGTTGATCGCTAATAGCCTTATCAAAATTAACCTCAATGTTTTTCGGTAAAGCGAATGGCCCTTTTTTATCCAGCAAGAATGTTAAAAGCTCCTTCTGTCTCGGTGTCGCTTTATCCAAATCCCATCCCCAAGCCTCATCGAACAATGCACGGTAATGGTTCGCAACAGATCTTAGAGAGTTAGGGGTGAAACCATTAAACCAATCTCTGACCAAAACGAAATCAATCTCGTGCACTTCCCCAAACGGCCGACAGAGCTCAGCACGATTTTCAGTTACCAAGCGCTTAGCCTCAGTAAAAAATGAACGTCTTGGTAACTTGGCATATTCGAGCCATATTTTGAAAAGATGATTATCCTCGTTTTCTGCACGCACCAGAAGGTCAGCCCAGTTGTTTAAGACACTAGGAACAAGCCCTTCCTCGGAGGCAATTTGGTTTAAGTCTCGAGGCGCCCAGCTCTCGTCAGCCTCTACGATTTTATTCGATTTTAGTAAAGGTGCATTAATAATAAGAACCTTATCAATATGCGACATCATCGGCTCAGACTGAATCCGTAAGACATGTTGACCCGCCTCAAAATGATACACACCTTCTACATTCCATTTCTGATGCTCTGGCTGCCAGCCACCTGTAATATTACTGACTGCTTCAGGCTGGATAACCTTACCATCCATCAAAAGTTGGCCTGGTCTTGAAAGACTTGCAGCGTAGCGCAGTTCAACCTGATAATTACCAGTTATGGGCAACTCAATATCATATTCAGCAAAATTTTTCTGCCCACCAGGATCACTAATAATTCCTATGCCTTTCCCGTAATTAGATCGGTCGACAGCAACGTTGCCTCGATCAAAATCTTCCGCCTCAAAAAGCAACCCTTTGCCCTTAACAAGATTCTTCATTGCACTTGAACCAAGTGGCTCAGGTTCACCTATTAGCCGGCGACGAGATATGACTTCATTGGCTCCGAGCAAATATTTTGCCACATCCTGTCGCAACTTGATTTGGAGTTTTTCACGGGCCTTTCGAGTAATTATCTCATTATCTTTATTGAGTTGAGCCATTTCAGCCCGCACTTTTTTAAGTGCAGCCATTTCACTTGCTGTACCAACTTCACGCTCATGCCATTTCGCCACAATGTTATAATGCTCCATTGTGTAAGTACTTTTAAAAATACCAGCCATTGAATAGTAACTTCGTGTCGAAATCGGATCAAACTTGTGATCGTGACAACGTGCGCAACCGATACTAAGGCCCATGAACGCCTTACCGATCGTATCGATCTGTTCATCAATAATGTCCATCTCCATTTTACGAGGATCAGGTTCAGCCAATATCTTTGTGCCAATTACAAGAAAGCCGGTCGCTATGATACGCTGTCGAACCAACTCAGGGTCACTACCTATTGACATTAAGTCTCCGGCGATCTGTTCCTGTACGAACTCACTGAATGGTTGATCACGGTTTAAAGCATCAACTACATAATCACGGTATTTGTTTGCGTTAGGAAAATAGAGGTTTTCATCGCCGCCATTCGAATCACCATAACGCGCCACATCAAGCCAGTGACGCCCCCAACGTTCACCATAACGGGGCGAAGCAAGTAATCGATCAATAACATTAACCCAAGCATGCGGCGATGTGTCGGACTCAAAAGCACGCAATTCTTCCGGAGTAGGCAACAAACCGGTGAGGTTCACAGTCAAACGACGCAGCAGCATTCTCTTTGAAGCTGGGACAGCAGGTCGCAAACCGGCCGACTCCAATTTGGCTAAAACAAAATTATCAATGGGTGACTGAATCCATAACTGATTTTGAACCAAGGGTAAATTGGGACGTTGAATCGGTTGAAACGACCAAAAATCCATGCTAGCGGTCTTAAGCGAGCTATCTCCCTGGCCTAATGCTTGGCCAGTTGTAATTATTACGAGATACAACCCTATAATTTTAAGATAAACCTTCAAGTAAGTGCTCCAATAATCGGCGATATAGCCAATTTGGCAAACCATTTTGCTTGGCCGAAGTAACGCATTTGCCTAGTTTCTCGAAAGAGATTCACTCATGTGACGACGGCCTCCGAGCAACTAGTAATCTCATTAACCCACTATCATGAACATACACTTCTGCAATCGATGGATCTTAATTCTAAGCACCATTATTTCAATTTACATACTTGGCCAAGCCGAGGATATAAAATTAACAGGCAAACCATACATCGACATGAACTATGGGCCATATCTCAGTGCTTCGATTGAAGTCGCCCCCGAAAACATTGCCTACAAAGGCATAGCCATACGGCTCGACGATGGACCGGGTGGAATCTCTAAAGGAAACGAGTTTGTTGTTTTCGAGACCGACACACTAAGAATGGCAGCTGCTTGGAGTGGCGACAAATTTATCGACTGGCGGAGTATCGTGTACGACGGCAGCCACGGCACTCATCCAAAACTAGTTGGCAAACGCTTATTCACCAATCCAGTCGCACCTGGATGGGCCAAGCCTGGTACAGATAAATTTAATGATCCTCGTTTGCGTGGACTAGACAAAAAACCATACGGACCACTCCCTCGGGACTGGGGGCAATGGCGTGGGCTTGGCCTACACGACAACCGAGTGTTTCTTCACTATAAGATTGGAGGACGTCATGTAATAGAATCGCCATCCCTAAAGAAAACTAAAAACATCAAAGCATTAATCCGCACCTTTAATCTCGAAGAACGAGAAGAAGATCTAGTTTTGCAGATAGCCAAGTCAAAGGAGAAAGCCAAAATCAAAACAGTCAGCGGTAAATTGGTTGCCACATTTAGAGACGGCCTAACAGTAGGAATTGCAACCGATGCAAATGGAGCCAAGTTTATTTCAACGGATGACGGTCATCTTCGTTTATCCATCCCAGCAGGTGGCAATATAGGTTTTAATTTGGCAATCACTAATATCAGCGAAAGCGAATTGGAATTATTCGCTGGATTACTCGATGAAGTCGGTGAAGCAGAGAACTTAATGGAGACTTTTCAAGAAGGCAGTAGCCGCCGATGGACTGAAAGCATTAAGACCAAGCCTAGACGTTTGGGCAAACCAGGTGCATTCATAACTGAGATTATTACTTCACCAGATAATAATCCTTACCGTTCTTGGATGCGACTTGGTGGATTTGACTTTTTCGATGACAACAACCGAGCAGCTGTATGCACATGGATGGGTGACGTCTGGATTGTCGAGGGAATCAATAGTACTCCTCAAGAATTCAAGTGGACCCGAATTGCAACTGGCATGTTTCAACCTCTAGGATTAAAGATTGTCGAAAATAAAATCTATGTTACTTGCCGAGATCAAATCACACAATTAGTAGATGAAAATGATGATGGAGAAATCGACTACTACAAGGCATTCAACCATGATGCACAAGTCACCGAACATTTTCATGAATTTGCAATGGATCTACAAACTGATGCCTATGGAAACTTCTATTATACCAAAGCAGCTCGACACGCTAAAACAGCACTTGTACCTCAACACGGCACGCTCGTTAAAGTTACACCAGACGGCGAATCCAGTGAGATTATTGCAAGTGGATTTCGTGCCCCGAACGGCGTATGCGTGAATCCTGATGGCACCTATTACGTGAGCGACCAGGAAGGTCATTGGACTCCAAAGAACGAAATTAACCTAATCGAAAAAGGAAAGTTTTACGGCAATCTCATGGGTTATCACAAAGGCCTTACAGAGGGCAATATAACTTCCCCAATGATATGGATGCATAATGACTTCGATCGTTCTCCAGCTGAGCAACTCTGGGTAGACAGTGATAAGTGGGGAGGCCTTGGGGGCCAACTTATCAATCTGTCATATGGCACAGGGCATGTGTATATAATCATGGAGGAAAAAGTGAACGGTCGTGCTCAAGGGGGTGTAGTTCGCATCCCTGATTTTGATTTTCCAACTGGAGTTATGCGAGGTCGATTTCATCCCGATGACGGCCAACTTTATGCCTGTGGCTTATTCGGATGGGCCGGTAACAAAACCCGGCCAGGTGGTTTTTACCGACTCAAGCACACCGGCAAACCCGTTCACATTCCAATAGCTATAAACGCGCTAAAGGAAGGTGTTTCTCTTACTTTCATGCACGAACTTGATCCAGAGACAGCAGCTGATACAGAAAGCTATCTCGTAAAGCGCTGGAACTACAAGCGAACTCGAAACTACGGGTCACGCGACTACAAGGCAGACGGCAGTCAAGGGAGAGACAACGTAAAGGTTACAACCGTGAAAATGTCGAAAGATAAAAAATCTATTTTCCTAAAAATCGCTGATATGAAACCTACTATGCAGATGCAAATAGAATACAAAATCGACACTGCAGATGGAGAATACCTATCACATCGTATCCAAAACACCATTCACGCTATTGGTAATAATGGGCCTTTTGCCAACAAATAAACTATCGTATTTTATTTGTTTATACCGAGATCTTTTAAGAAAGGCTCTAGCGAGCGAGGTCGGCCAAGGAATTTTTCTATAGACTCGTTGACATCCCTAGAATCACCAATCTCGTAAATCTCCCTACGTAAGCGCATACCTGCCTTTTTGTCGTAGTAACGATTTGGCGCATCTTCAAAAACTGTAGCCATATCAGCTGAAATCGCATCTGCCCAAGCGTAGCCATAGTATCCAGCGTCATATCCCATGAGATGCCCAAAATAACCAACAAAGGAAGTATTCTCCTGCGGTTTGAGATAAACATCCTCGGTAATTTGATGAGAAAGTTTTACCGGATCAACATTTTTAGCTTCATCAACATTAAGAGTATGCAGGCCTAGATCAACCAACCCATAAGAAAGTTGACGTCGATAGTGACGAGCAATAGTTCCCTTTTTGGCTTCCTGCAATTTATCGAGCACCGTCTGAGGAATCTTTTTGGAAGAATCACGGTAATCAACTGCAAATGAATCAAGCACCCTTTTATCCCAAATCCAGTTCTCGAGCATCTGTGATGGCGCCTCGACAAAATCACGGGGCACACTAGTCCCGGCAAAACGGGTGTACTTGGTTCTTGTTAATATACCATGTAATGCATGACCAAACTCATGAAAAAGTGTTTCGACGTTATCATGCGATAAAAGAGAAGTTTTATCCTTTCCAGGATTTGGAAAGTTACAAATCAACGCAACAGTTGGACGCTGGTAGTGCCCACTTGATAATTGCTTTCCAGAAATTAATGGAAACATAGCAAAATGATTAAACTTTCCATCACGTGGGAACATATCAAGGTACAGAGCCCCTAACGGCTCACCCGAAAAAGAGTCATAAACAAGATGTAGAGTAACTTGATTATTCCATTTGTAATCGGGCTTTGCTTCAACGATTTTTAGTCGAAAAATTTCCTCGTATACACGAAACATACCTTGCAAGGTTTGCTCATAAGGAAAGAAGACTCTCAGTTGCTCAGCATCGACAGAAAATCTCTCTTTTTTGTATAGATTCTCATAATAAAATATATCCCACATATTTACTACAGCTTCAGAATCTTTAGTCTCTCGACGTTTAATTTTGGTAAACGCCGCCATCTCAGCTTTCCATTTAGGCTCAAGACCACGTTTTAGATTCATTAGAAAATCGCTCGCTGTTTTACCGTCACCGGCCATTTTAACCTCGCACCGATAATCCGCCCATGTCTTGTAACCAAGTTTATTTGCAACAAGTGCTCGAAGCTGAATGATTTTTTTAAGCAGCGGCACATTCTTGTCACTAGCAAGTTTAAGCCGCTCTGCAGAAAAACGAATACGAGTTTGCTCACTTTTAGCACTGCGAAGTATATTTAAATAATGAAATGTTACATTTGCCTGTAGAGTATATTGATCTTCACCTGTCTTAACCTGCTCCAAGAAAGCCTTTGGCAATCCAACAAGTTCGCTCTTGCTAAATTTAAGTGACTTTTTGGCATTAGTAATATTTGTTCTGAATTCAGTAGTTGCCGATGAGAGTTCTTTACGGAGTTTTTCAACTTGATCTCGCTCCACCTTAGATAAATGCAATCCAGCTCGGCGATAATCACGTAAGGTCTGATCCAAAAGCCGTTTGTCCTCTCCTTGTAATTCAGGCTGACTGTCAGCAAATGCCTTAACAGATCGATAAACATCTTCACGGTAGTCAAGTCCTACAGCCCATTCATCTATTTTCTTAATAGATTCGGTAGCTTGCTTGCGATGCGCTGCATTCTCGCTGGTCTCCTTCAACATATAGGTTCGATTAGCAACGAGTGATACGTCAAATGCCATATCGTCCAAAGCTACAATAGTATTATCGAATGTAACTTCATCTGGATTAAGTCGACCAATAGCATCAAGCTTAGAATCAGCCATCCGAATAGCCTCATCAACAGCAACCTGCGAAGCCCGCGGAGAACGCTCGAACGGAGGTAGCGAAACAATCGAATTGTTATCCATGGCAGAACTTTCAAAACTAGCCCATTTAGATGAAAATTTTGCACCCAACACAGGACTGTTTTTTAGCGATGAACAGGAAACAAGAACGCCAACAGCTACAATTAATAATGCGCGAAAAATCATGCGTGACAAGCTACCGCCAGCAGGTGTTAACTCTCAAGCTTATTCATGGTGTAATAATTTTAGTAGACGATGCTTGTTTAACCGATGAAATGTCAACACGCAGAGCCTTGATGGCTAAATAAGGAGGGATGTAATGACTTCGATGCCTAAAGGTTCCTGGCTCAGCACCTTCAGTACCGTGGTGAGGCTCGGCAAGATCTTCAATCACAAAACCTGCACGGCAAAGCCCCCCAATCATTTCCTCTAATCTATGAATAAACTCAAGAGCACCTTTTTCACGATGCTCAAAATCCCCAGTTAACGGCGGCAACGGACCTTTATCATAGTAACTTTGATTGACAGTGTAGCCATTAGAATAAGGAGTTGGAGCCGACTGAAGATTGATCGGTTGCTTATGCTGACTAAGATAATGTCCTCCCACTCGAAGGACTCTGGAAATCTCATCGTAGACCTTAAGAATATTAGGCACATAACATGTGCTTACCGGCTGAGTCACAAGATCAAACGAACCATTTGCAATCATTGAAAGATCATCCATAGAGCCAACTATAGTTTTCAGCTCAAGACATCGTTCTTGGGCAATACGATTATCCTGATCAATCATTTCCTGACTTATGTCAACTACTGTAACATGAGCTCCAGCAGCAGCATATAGAGGGGCTTGTAACCCTCCTCCTCCAGCAAGGCACAGCACATGCTTCCCTTCAAGCCCGCCTGTTATCCAGCCTCTACCATTGATCGCCTTCAGTGGATTCTTGAATTCATCATCACTCGCTGTGCGCGTGTGCAACAATCCCTGCCGGACACGCTCATTCCACACCTGCCGATTATGGTCTTGAACAATTTCCACGCAGGCTTTTTAACTGCATACGCAAGCTTGGCCAAGCGCTTGATTTAAAACAAAGGGCTTCAACTTAATAGTCTGAGCCATCGTTGAGCAATAAGCATTAACCTAATTCGAGTATACCCTTACTACAGTCGTATTTATGAGAATCAAAATTCAATAGACATAAATCACTATTAATCAATAAGATTGATAAGACGTATTTTCGTATAAAATAAACAATATTGCGTTTATTATTTTATGCAATGCATTTTTATCAGCTAAGTTGACGTATAAGTAATTGCAGTATGATTTACGTTTCATTGCAGTTTCAATTCTGTTACGCATCCCTGCCATGTCCTTCAATTCATTAGGACTTTCAGACACTGTTCTGAAGGGGATTCGAGAGATGGGTTACGAAGATCCTACTCCCATTCAGTTGCAAGGCATTCCTCTTATCCTAGATGGCAAGGATGTAATTGGTAGCGCACAAACTGGTACCGGTAAGACTGCAGCATTTGGTTTACCGATACTATCGCGACTTGAAAAACCAGCCGATCAACCAAGAGCTCTGATCCTTGAACCTACACGGGAATTAGCGTCTCAGGTCGAAACTGCATTCCAAGATTTCTCAAAATTTTCCAAGCTTCGTACCACAGTTCTTTATGGAGGAGTTAAATATGGGCGCCAAACTGATGCTTTAAAAGCAGGAACAGATATTATTGTAGCAACTCCTGGTCGTTTATTGGATCATTTGGCGCAAAAAAATACGACACTCAAACATTTAGAATATCTAGTTTTGGATGAAGCAGATCGGATGCTGGATATGGGTTTTATGCCAGACGTAAAAAAGATTATTCAGCAATGCCCTGAAAAACGTCAAACAGCACTATTCTCTGCTACTGTTCCTCCAATCATCGAAACACTAATTCAGTGGGCGATGAAAGATCCGGAAACGGTAGAAATCGGCATGAGACGTTCCGTGGCAGAAACTATTTCTCATGCAGTTTATCCAGTGGCATTCAATCAAAAAGACGAGCTAGTACTTGCTCTATTACGAAAGGTAGACTTCGACTCTGTGATTATTTTTTGTCGAACAAAAATAGGAGCAGATAAGGTTGGCCGCCTACTTAAGCAGGAAAACCACTCAGTTGCCATTCTACACTCGAACCGCACCCAAGCCGAACGTGAGCGATCACTCAAAGGCTTCCGCGAGGGAAAATTTGAAGTCCTTGTAGCAACAGATATTGCCTCCAGAGGTCTTGATATCGCCAATGTGAGTCATGTTGTGAATTATGATGTGCCACAGCACCCAGAAGATTATGTTCATAGAATTGGTCGCACTGGCCGTGCAGCGGCTACTGGTGATGCATTTACAATCATGGTGGCCGAAGACCGACAACATATGGAGGCGGTTGAACGGTTTATCGACAATAAAATTAAACGCGAGAAAATCGAAGGTTTTGAATATAAATACACCGCACTATTTGATGATGGAAAACGAAGTGGTATGCCTCGATTTCGTGGCGGATCTGTCGGGCGAGGATATTCATTTGGAATGTCAACTCGAGGGAAAAGCGGAGGCCGTCGCCGTCGTTAGATATATGCTATAGCCAACTCCTTAGCTTGTAATATAGCCAACCAATTTGCTCATGCATATACCTAGCCATATCATTAAATCCGGAGAGGTGTGGAACAGGATAAAAAAACCAATTATTTTCCAAGGCAGTTGTGCCCTGCAAATCAGATCCCACTGGCACAACCTCAAAACCAACTTGCTCAAAAACCGCCTTTGAACGGCGGATATGCCAAGCAGATGTAACCAAAGCAATTTTTTCCCAGCCATGTTTGTTTGCCAATTCTAGTGTATTGATAGCCTCATCCCTTGTATTAAAATTAACGCCCAAATCATAAACCGGCTTATCAAAGGGCTTCCAAGCTTCAATCCAGTTTTTTAATATTTTGCCTTCGCCTTGCTGTTTTCCTTTTTTCCAATACCCACCACCACCTGTAACAAGCGCCTCACCCTTACCAAGTCTGACCAGCTCCATAGCCGTTAACATTCTGTCAGCAGAACTATTTAATTCCATTTGGAACACTCCCTTAGAATTGTAGTTATACCCTCCTCCTAGAAGGACTACAGCATCACACTCAGGAATAGTATTAATATCATCTACAATATAAGGCCGTTCGAGCGTAGATAGCAGATAGGCTGGAAGTTTTGTACTTCCTATAATACTTATAAAAAACAGCAAACTGCCTGAAAACAAAATTTGGCGCTTGTTCTTTTTTAATAAAGCCCATAGAAAAGCAACTAAGAGTATCAACCAGATAAAACCAATAGGTTCAAACAATCGACCAATTGTTTTGGATAGAAAATACATCATGCAATAGGTATGAATGAACTAAACTATGTTTAATGCCTAGCAAAAACAGTGTATTGAACTTCCAAGAATAAAATAGCATTCTCTTTGCAAAT
>NYWG01000200.1 GCA_002684915.1 Verrucomicrobiales bacterium | reverse complement strand
TGGTTAGCTAAGAAAAAAAACGATCCGCAAAATAAAGCAAAAAAACCGGACAACCACGATACTGTTACCTTGATCGTATTAGATAATAATGGAGATATTGCTGGCGGCTGTTCCACAAGCGGCCTGAGTGGAAAAGTACCTGGACGTGTAGGCGACTCCCCCATCATTGGCAGTGGACTTTATGTCGATAACGAAGTTGGTGCTGCAGGGGCAACTGGATTGGGTGAAAATGTGATGCGCTACTGCGCCTCTTATCAAGTCGTCGAAAATATGAGGCAAGGAATGTCTCCAACTGAAGCATGCTCCGAAACAATAAAGCGAATAGCGCGAACGGACCCTTTAGGCATGGAACTCGGGATTAATTTTATAGCCATCAATAAGCGAGGAGAATTTGGAGCAGCAGGAACACAAGCTAACTTCCCCTACTCAATCACCACAAAAGATTTTAGCGAAGTACGCAAAGGCAAAGCACTTAGTAAAGTTTTTCAAAAAGAAGGTGGTAATGAAATATAGACATACCCGACTCGATAACTGCTCACTATCTTATTAAACTTTTTAAATCTTTTTTGTGAGCATGAAGTGCTCGGATCTCCTTTTCTGACAAAGCACGATTAAAACAGGCAAGTTCGTCAAACAAACCCATATAGTACAGGCCTATAAGTATACGGTGTGGCTTACCAGACCACGAATACTGCTGATTCCATTCAGTAATACTGCCTTCTTTTTTTCCATTGAGATAAAGCGATGCTATGCCATTTTTCTTACCAGTATTGAACCGCTCCCATGTAAAGGCAACGTGAGTCCACTTATCCTTACTAAATGGATTAGACTTTGCTGGAACCAAAGGGCGTAGCGGTTCAGGAATATTTTTATTGTCAGGATTCCAAATCTTCTTATCAGCAAAGGCCCCCAAACGAAACGATCTCGGGTTACCATCCTTACTAAAGTCTACAAAAAAAGAAGCATCATCCCACGTGTTAGGTGTAATTTGAATTGGATCAACATAACCAGGATCAAGCTCGTTAATTGGATCAACTTTTAGCCAAAAACTCACTGTGCCGCTCCAATTATTTTTATCGAAAGAAAAATTTTTCATTCCATCATAAAATAACCATTTAGCATCCCGCTTTGTAAAAAGGAGCGCGCCTCCTTTAATCCCTTTACCTTTGGCTAACTGAGTCAGATTCCCGGTGTGATTCCCTTCTTTTGGCTTCTTATCAACAAGCGTAAAAAGTCGATTATCGCCCTGGGCTATATCGGCATCTATTCCTTTATCGAAAGACGCATAAAAAGTAAGTGATGATTTAAGTGAACTCTCACCAATTATCGGAAACGAAGAACCAAAAACGAATCCAAGTAAAAGGATCAAGCGTACCCATGGATAAAAGCATATCATGCGCAAACTTTGACTTAGCTCTTAATTAACAGCAAGCAAAGGAACAAAAAAACCGCGCATAAGCGCGGTTTTATTGCCCTAAATGGATTAATTAACTCACATTTTACCGCCATAAATAGCGTTAGAACCAAGCTCTTGCTCAATACGCAAAAGTTGATTGTATTTGGCAGTTCGATCACTACGACTAAGTGAACCAGTCTTGATCTGGCCAGCGTTAGTAGCCACAGCAATATCTGCTATAGTGGCATCTTCAGTTTCACCAGAGCGATGACTTATAACCGCAGTGTAATTATTACAATGTGCCAATTCAACAGCATCTAAAGTCTCAGTAAGTGAACCGATCTGATTCACTTTTACTAAAATTGAATTAGCAACCCCAGTGTCTATTCCTTTTTTGAGAAATTTAGTATTCGTGACAAATAAGTCATCTCCAACTAGCTGAACGCGATCACCAATCTTTTCAGTTAATAGCTTCCAACTCTTCCAATCATTCTCATCACAACCATCTTCAATACTAATAATAGGATATTTAGAAGTCAGTTCCTCATAAAAAGAAACGAGGTCGGCACCAGAAAGCTTTTCTCCCGTACTTTTTTTGAAGACATATTTCTTGGTCGTTTTATTATAAAACTCACTGGACGCAACATCTAGAGCAAGAAAGATCTGTTTACCTGGCTTATATCCAGCATTCTTAGTGGCTTTCAATATAGCCTCAATGGCATCTTCAGCACTATTTAAATTCGGAGCAAAACCGCCTTCATCACCAACTGCAGTAGACAATCCTTTCTTTTTCAAAACTGCTTTAAGCGAGTGAAAGATCTCAGTTATAGCCTGTAGGCCTTCACTAAAAGTGTCAAAGCCCTTAGGCATAACCATGAATTCCTGAAAATCAATAGGAGCATCAGAGTGAGCACCTCCATTAATAACATTTGCCATTGGCACAGGTAGCACCTTTGAATTTGGCCCCCCCAGATATTTATAAAGAGACTGACCAAGGCCATCAGCAGCCGCATGAGCATTTGCCATAGAGACAGCTAAAATAGCATTTGCCCCAAGCTTAGATTTAGTAGCGGTGCCATCAAGATTTAACATTGTATTATCAACAGTCAGCTGATCAGTTGAGTCTATACCTTCAAGAGCCGGAGCGATTTTTTTAATGATGTTATTTACCGCTTTTTTGACGCCCTTACCAAGGTAACGGCTCTTTACTCCATCTCGTAATTCGAGCGCTTCGTTTTCACCGGTACTGGCTCCGCTAGGAACAGCAGCGCGACCAATGGCTCCTCCGCGGAGGCCAACTTCAACTTCAACTGTAGGATTACCTCGTGAGTCAAGAATCTCACGGGCCTGGATACTTTCAATTCTAGTCATATCACAAACAGTCCAATATGGACGGGTCGGCATAATAGGTTGGAATTTGCTTCCGTCAAGCGACAGGTTTAGCAGAAGGTGTACTTGGCCAAACTATCAGTCAAAATGGTTCTATTTAATCGATACTTCTTCACCAGTCTCACTCCATTTGGCTGTAGCCGTAAATTTCCCGCTTCTCCAACTACCCTCCTCTTTACGCTGTCCATTCTTATACCAATAGATAGCTTCACCATCTGGGTCGCCATTTTTCATATGCACAGCACTCCGTAACAGCCCATTATCCCACCACATTTTCCAACGTCCCTCTTGAAGCCCCCTGCTATAAGATCCTTCGGCCTGTTTCCAACCCTCAACAACCCAACGTTTTACACGGCCAGTGTATGGTTCTGACTCGCCAATGACATGCCACCGATCCTCCTTCAACTCTAATCGACTTTCCTCCTCAAATCGTTCGCGCTTCGAACTGCGGATTGATGGAGATATAGAGGCAGGATTTGATATAGGCTTAGCAATGTCTTCCGACAGTTTGATTTCAGATTTGGCCGACACAGCAACATTTGGCTTGCTGGTAATTAGCTCTTCGGCTGAAGCGATCGTATTAGTCTCAGCAACAAGCTTAGGCGCCAATTTAGTTTCAATCTGTTCAGCCTGCTTAGAAGGAGCTTTAACTTTTTCAGATTTTGCGACTGGCTGGCTCAAAGACACCTCGGCTAAAGACTTAGAAGCTGGTTCTGAATTCGTCTCGTCAAGACTGGTGGTATCTGGAGAAGGCTTTTGTTTTACTACTGATTCAGAAGATTCCCTAGATCCGCATCCAGCCAGAATAATTGAAGATACTACTAGGCAAACAGTTAAATTTTTCACTTCACAAAACTCGCCAAGTTCATCCCACATGGCAAGGCCGTTTCTCAAAACCAGCAGATAAAAATATAACTTTCCTATCCAATCAAACTACAATTAATACTACATCTGAGTAGTATTGTAATGTTCCTCAAAGTTGTGGTTCCTTGTTAGAAAATTAGAATCCACCCAAGGCAAAAGGCCTTAAATATCCTTATTTCCCTCCTCTCCAGCGGATACCTTAGAAGGGGGTGTTTTTGAGTTTTTTATCGTTTCAACTGAATCCACAGGCTCCTGCTTAAGACCATCAGTCCAAGTAGATTCCTCCACTTTTTTGCCTGCCTCATCGTACTTAATCCAAACCCCATCTCGGTTTCCATTCTTATAGCTACCTTCCCAGTTAATTTTCCCATTAGAATGCCACTGCTTCCATGGGCCCGTCGGCTTGCCAGCTATAATTTCACCTTGTTGCGCTTTACTGCCATTAGGGTGATAAACTAGTCCTTCACCAGTATATACATCAGATTCACCAGCCTTATAATAAAGACCATCACTAGCGCGCTTCACTCCAACCTCCTCACGCCTAATTTGCAAAAACAAAACAGCAAAAACAGCCAAAATTACTATAATCCACTTCATGAGAGCTGACCGTACTTCCGATTCTTAAATCCTGCAAAGTAAATTCCATGCACTTAATGAAGTGTTTGATTAACGTGGAATTTCCTTCTCCATGAAGCCCTGCTGATGGACACTTACCCCCATGTCGGAAAACTTGTTTGATTTAACCGGAGAGGTTGCTGTGGTAATCGGAGCGACCGGCGCATTGGGTGGATCGTGTGCATTGGCAATGGCCAAAGCCGGAGCAATAATTGCAGTAGTAGGCCGCAATGCTGAACGTGGAGATGCCCGTGTAAACGAGATCACTAGTGTTGGCGGTGAAGCAAAATTCTTTAATTGCGATGCGATGAACCCAAACAGCTTGAAGTCTTGCCATGAATCAATCGAAAAAACACTGGGGTCACCTACCGTATTACTCAACGCCGCTGGAGGTAACGATCCTGATGCAACTGTTACACCGGAAATGCCATTCGAGAATATTCCGCAACCAGCTTGGGCCAAAGTGTTCGATCTGAATCTTGTCGGTGGATTCTTACTACCATGCCAAGAATTCGGACCAGCAATGTGTAAACGCGGTAAAGGCAGCATAATAAACATTGCAAGTGTAACATCGCACCTCCCGCTATCAAAAGTAATTGCCTACTCCGCGTCAAAGGCAGCTGTACTTAGTGCAACACGTTTTCTGGCTCGAGAATGGGCAACAAAGAGTGTCCGCGTGAACAGTATCACTCCCGGATTTTTCCCTGCTGAACAGAATAAAAAGCTATTATTCAATGAAGACGGAACACCAAGCGATCGAGCAAAGGCAATCTTTGGCCATACACCAATGAACCGATTTGGAGACCCAAGCGAACTTGCTGGGGCAGCGGTCTATCTAGCAAGCGATAAAGCAGCAAGCTTTGTAACCGGATCTGACATCGTTGTTGATGGAGGATTCTTAAGCCAAACGATTTAACCTAACGTGGGACTTGTTTCAAAAAAAGTTTCCGCAGGGAAACTGCTCAGTTCAACTCAGGCCATTGAGGTCGTGAATAAAGCCATGCCTGAAGCAGATTTCTGTAATAGGAAAGTATTACTGATCATACCTGACGCCACCCGCACCGCACCGGTTGGCACAATGTTTAAGGCAATACATAACCAAATAGGGGGCAGTGCCGCAGCTCTTGATGTCATGATCGCTCTCGGCACTCATCAAGCTATGAGTGAAGCAGCAATTGAGCAGCGGCTGGAAATATCTCACGATGAACGAATAACCCAATATTCCAAAGTGCAATTCTTTAATCATGCATGGGATGACCCTGGCGAGCTAAAGAATCTTGGCACTATTTCCTCAAAGGAAATCAGCGATCTAAGTGGAGGATTGTTCGAAATGGACGTCCCGGTTGAAATTAATAAAAATTTGTTTAATTACGATCAAATCGTAATCATCGGACCAGTTTTCCCACACGAAGTTGTCGGATTTTCTGGCGGAAACAAATATCTCTTTCCTGGAGTTGCAGGCCCTCAAGTACTCAATTTTTTCCACTGGCTCGGAGCAGTAATTACTACTCCAAAAATTATCGGACATAAATGGACCCCTGTTCGTAAGGTTATCGATCGAGCCGGCGAAATGTTGAAAATCCCAAAAATTGCTTTTTGTATGGTTGTAGAAAATGACGGCATGTGCGGACTCTTTGCTGGACCAGTTGAGGAATCCTGGTCTGCCGCCAGCGACCTATCTGCAGAGCGTCATATCATTGTTAAAGATAAACCATTCCACACCATCGTAGCTTGCGCACCAGAAATGTACGACGAGATTTGGACAGCAGGTAAATGCATGTACAAATTAGAACCCGTACTAGCCGACGGAGGAGAACTAATTATTCATGCGCCTCATATAAGCGATGTTTGCATTACTCACGGCAAAACTATCGAAAAAGCCGGATATCACTGCCGCGACTACTTCCTAAAACAATGGAACCAATTTAAGGATATGCCTTGGGGTGCACTCGCTCACTGTGTACATGTAAAAGGAATAGGTAAATACGAGAACGGCATTGAGACACCACGTGCCACAGTAACTCTTGCAACACAAATACCAGAAACTAAATGTAAGAAGATAAATCTCGGCTACCGCGACCCAAAAACAATCAATCTGCAAGATTATGCAAATCGTGAGAATGAAGGTATTTTATTGGTTCCACACGCCGGCGAACGCCTATTTCGCTTAGCCAATCCCCCTGCCTGGGCATAGCCGTAAAATAATTCTAAGTTCGCCTGAACCGCGTACTGATCAGTTCTTCCTAATTCAATATGAATTCATTAATGACTCCAAAAGAATATCATGAAACAAAACGTTTGTTGCCCTCTTTTAATTTATTCAGTGCCTCCTTTTGCGGCAATCATTCTAGCCCTCCTTTAGACCAAGTTTGAACAGCCCGAACCAATGATCGCACTGCAATTCCAGATGCGCCCTGCGGAGCATTTGGCTGAGCTTTATCCAGATTCGCTGTACCGGCGATATCTAAGTGAACCCAAGATTTAGACTCAACGAACTGCTCAAGAAACTTTGCGGCTGTAATCGTACCTGCTTTTCTATCAGCACCAGCATTTCGCAAGTCAGAGAGATCACCCTTCATAGGCTCTAAATATTCGTCATTCATAGGCAATTCCCAAAATCGTTCGCCGATACTATTTCCTGTCGCCTTGATGTGAGCCTGCAAAGAATGATCATTGCCCATCATCCCAATGTTTACTGATCCCAATGCTATACTAACTGCCCCGGTTAAAGTCGCTGCATCAATAAGATGGGTCGCTCCCTTCCGAACGGCATAAGTAAGCGCATCTGCCAAAACAAGCCTCCCTTCTGCATCTGTATTAATAACCTCAATAGTCTTACCGTTCATTGCTTGAACGATATCGCCAGGACGAGTTGCAGTACCACTTGGCATGTTCTCAACTAATCCAAGAATGCAACTAACACGCTGTGGAATTTTTAAACGTGCAATCGCAGTAATCACCCCAAACATTGTGGCGGCACCCGCCATATCATACTTCATCTTTTCCATTGAGTTAGCAGGTTTAAGAGACAGCCCTCCAGTATCAAATGTCACACCTTTACCAACCAAAAATAAATGTGAATCATTAACCACCTTATCCGGATTCCAAGCCAACCGAACCAGTCGTGGGGGCCTTGCAGAACCTTTGGCAACACTCAAAAGTGAACCAGCCCCAAGCTCCTCAAGATCAGACTCCCCCAATACTTCAACTTCTAATCCGGCAGCGACACCCATCGACTCGGTCATCTCCGCAAACTCTTCTGGACCCAAGTCATTTGCAGGAGTGTCAACTAATCGGCGAGCAACATTTACAGATTCACCAACAACAATACCGGAATCAAACTCAGATTGTTCAGCCTCAGGTGCAATGATTATAATTTCGTCAACTGCCGAAAACGTATCGTCACTCTTATATTTTGGACGTTCATAACCTCCGTAAACGCATCCCTCAGCCACTGCCCGAACCAAATCACCATCATTTAAAGCAAATACTAGGCGTTTAAATTTACGTTTTTGAGCAGCTCGCAAGGCTTGCCCCGCCATACAGAATGCCTGATCCGCATCAAAAGTTTTTCCAACACCAACAAATATCAAACGACTTGCAGCAAGATGTTTTGGTTCGTGCAAGATAGTAAGTTCGCCTCGCTTACCAGTTATTTCACCAGCCTCACGCAAATTGGATAGCAAAGTTTCTGCCTCCTGACCAAGCATTGCACCACCAACCAAGGGAACGAACACAGCATCACACTCTAATTCAGCCAGTGGTCCATCATGTAAACGAATATTCATAAAACAGCCACATCATCCGGATCGAATGCCATGTTGTAAAGCGGCTAACAACCAAGAACTAATCATCGGGAAGAACCGAACGAACTTTTAGATCATATCGCTCGCCAGCATCGAGAGATATAAAGAATTTTTCGCCAAGGTCCTTTTTAAGTTTAATATCGTAGAATAACACCTTGCTCTTACCAATGACTTCAGCGATTCGGCCCTGAACCACAAGTGCTGTCGCTTCATCAATCCCGACACCTAATAAATGTGGATGGCTACGAATCACTGGTAAGAGATCATTCTGCCGTTTGCGTACAATCAAATGTTGATCAATTGCAGAGTTACTAAGAAAACCAAAGCCCACTTCGTGGCCAGGCGACATCATAATATGGTTCCCTTCTGGTGCGCCACGAACCAAGTACGATCCCTGAATTGTCGCTCCTGCAGAACTGCCACCAATTACACCACCTCTCTTAAGCACCTCATAAAACGCTGCCTCAGTCTTGGTGCCAAGATAAGCATCAACCAAACGCCATTGACGTCCACCAGCAAACCAAACCGCACGAGCACCCTTCAAACCCGAAACAAATTCTTCTGTATCTGCCTCCTTTGGGTCCCGAGTGTGGAGCAAATGAACATTGGTTCCTCCGGCTTTCTTAAACATTTTCACTGATCGAGAAGACTCATCATATTCGTCTTCTGCACCAGCTGTAGGCACCACCACAATCTTTGCATCACGACCTCCTGCCGCTTTAAAAAACCGGTCAAAAATCACCCTCGGCATCCCTCCTCCCCCAACAATAATGAGTGTTCCTTTTGCAGGACCAGTAGTAATATGCTCAGGATTATAAGTTACACAACCCTGTGAAAACAATTTAACGACTAATAATAAAAATAGAAATCTAGTCCTCATTCTCTACGTTTAACTAAAACAGGGCTTGCATTAAATTTAGGCAAATAATCCATTAATTTTGATTTCACCTTAACCAAACCTGGATCCAAAGACAGATTGTTCCACTCATGTGAATCGGTTTTATGATCGTACAATTCCTCGCTACCATCAGCGTACCGAATATAGCGATATCTGCTTGATCGAACAGCATGATTCCCTCGACCTTGCGTAGTAATGACAACTCTTCCAGTTTTTTCCATCGGCCTAATTAAGCTATTAACCAAACTACGACCCTCAAGTTTTTGAGGTGGCAATCGTAAACCACACAATTCAATGAGTGTCGGATATAGATCTAAAAGACTTACAGGCGACTCGCATTGAGTTCCGGACTTGGTTCGGCGAGGATCAACAATAATCAGGGGTACATGTGTAGTATCTTCCCACAAGGCAAACTTCTCCCAGCTCTCTTTTTCACCAAGGTGATAGCCATGGTCGCCCCATAGGATAATGATCGTGTTCTTAGACAAAGGGCCTTTATCCAACGCCTTTATTAAATTTCCAACCATATCATCAGCAAAAGCAAGTGAAGCCAGATAAGCCTGCACAGCCTTTTCCCACTGATTATTTTCGTTGATCCATTTATGCCAGTGACGCTTTGCCATTGCCTTCCCTGCAACTGGAATATCACCAAGATCATTAGATAAATGTTTGGGCAATTGAATTTCGTTAATCGGGAAACGATCATAATATTTCTTGGGCACATACCATGGAACATGTGGGCGATAGATACCAACAGACAAAAAAAGCGGCTTTTTGTGTGTTTTAGCTAATTGCTTTGAAGCCCAATCCACAACCTTTGCATCAGCCATATCTAGATTTGAAATCTGTAATGGAGCCCAATCAAAATGACCTCGATAAAACTTTTTACTGCTATTCAAAGGCCAAGTTTCAGGAACAACCTCTTCCGGCATCTGCTGCGTCTTGGACGGAAAATAAGCATCCCAAGCATCAGGATCGGAATATCCTTCAAGGTTCTTTTTGTCAAAGAATGTATGGGCGTGAAACAGCTTTCCAGCTCCCATGGTTAGGTATCCGCTGTTTTTAAAGTGGCGAGGTAAAGTTACAGCATTCTTGAGTATCGAAGCCTGCCGCCAGTCATGAGAATTTATATAAATACCGGTTGTTGAAGGACGCATACCCGTCAACACACTCGACCGAGATGCATTACATGAAGGAGCCGAACAATATGCCTTAGTAAACAACAAACCACGACTAGACAGCAGATCCATATTGGGGGTCCGTGCTTGTGGGTGCCCTCCAAGCTTACCCACCCAATCGTTAAGATCGTCGACTGCAATAAATAACACATTTGGCTTAGCCTCCTTGGCCTGAACAAAGGGTACGGACAAAAAAATCGAAAAATAAACGATTACGTTAAAAATTAAGGTAACTAGTTTCATAATAGAACATGATCTTTGAAATCGAAACTCTGGATACCTTGTTTCGCTAAGCAATTCAATCCCTTGCCATAGCCGCAGAATAGCGCTTATCACAACTGGAACACTCAAAGTTTATATAAAAGTCATACAAGAATTTTTACTTATCTGCCAAACCAAGCACATTTAGCGACTATTAAAGGAAAGAAATTTTTAACTGGATAAAGCATATAAGCAGAACTTTGCTTGTCCATAAGCCAGCTCATGACTACCGTTATGCCAAATGAAACCGGCAAAGATAATTAGAGGGCTTATTGTAATAGGAATATTTTTCAGTCCAAAAATTAACATCACACAAGCAGCTAATGGAGCCAAAAAATTAATGGCTTTCGGACATGAGAATTGCATCGAACTTAAAAACAAAACTACACGTGTCATACTTGCGCCATCCGGAGGCCGTGTTCTTTCTTACGAGATCAATGGAAGAAACACCCTGTATTTAAGCCAATCCGACAGTGAAGGAAAAGGCGGTTCAAGCGCTGGACGATTCGACATCGGCCCCGAACGCGTATTACCTCGACACGAATTACTATGGAGCGGCCCTTATAAAGGCGAAATCACCGGTACTCGATCGGCAAAATTTACCAGTGGCAAAGACGACGCAACTGGTTTTCAAATTATTCGAGAATTTAAGCTCGCCAGCAAAGGTACTCATCTTCGCATTAAACAAACTGTTATCAATATCTCTGACCAAACTAATCAGGTTTGTTACTGGTCCAGAACTTTTGTGCATGGCCAAGGAATATGCGTTGTTCCAGTTACGGAACATAGTCGCATGCCTCGAAAACACGTAATATACGAAAACGGAACAACCATTAACTTTCTACCAGAAGATGAAAAAATTACACAACGCAATGGCTACGTTATTGTTCAGGGTCCACCAAGAAAACCAAAGCTCGGATTTGACAGCAAGGCCGGATGGATGGCCTATTTCATGCAAAACAATCTGCTCTTCGTAAAACGGTGGCCCACATTTCCAAAGAAGCCTTACAATGAGATGGCAGGATTGACACTTTCTATCTGGTATCCAGACGGTCCGATGTGTGAACTCGAACCAATAGGGCCACAAGAAATCCTTAAGCCTGGCGATAAAGCTTCCTTTACGGAAGATTGGTGGATAACTGAACAAAAGTTCCCTGATAACGCAAAATCAATAGACCTCAGCCAATTAGAAGCGAATGTTAAAAAGCTCACTAATCGAAAGTGAGCCATATAAAAGGATACAGGTTAAGGACTTTTTGATAATGGTAATGGCCCATAAATATGCACAGAAAAAGGCTCAAATCGTTCTACAACCCATGAACCATCTGTATTTGCAAACCGGTTTTCAAAGATTAACGGAACAGGATCCGAGACGTTCCAAGGCAACCGAAACCGATAAGTGTGAAAAAGTGGGGTTGTATTTACAGCGAGAATATAGTGCCCCTTGGAGATAGCTTGATCGCCCGACTTCACATGTAAAAGCACGGACTGTACACTTGCCTCCAACGCAGCATTGAAACGTGTATCCTGATTCTCAAAATGATGCGCCTTAGGCCACCAAACATGCTCTGCTTTAAATAAAGCATCGCGCTGTCGCACCTCCTTTACCACTCTCTTGAGCGCAGCCCAAAGCTCAGGATATTTACGGTCCTTTAACAGCATGTCAGCATAGCTGTAGAAGAATATTCCATTCGCACCACGAGCCAACGCACTATAGGTCATATTGCGTAACTCATATTCAGTTGGGGGCCTTAAATTCTTCTCACCTGGAAGCAGACTTTGATGAGCAGACCAATCAAATGACTGAATCACCGCAATTACCGGCCGGGCTGGATCTGTCGCAAGCCTTGTCTTGTGAATATGTTGAGAGAAATTTGCTAACGGCAGCCATGGAACTGGATAACGATCTACCATAGTAATGTCTGCTATATTCCCATACCACTGGGACTCATCACCCTTATATAGGACCAGACTAGTAGGCTTTGTCGCTCCAACACGCTTTAAAGTATTATGAGCTTCCTCTACCATGCTTGGAGATACCCGTTGCATGTCTGGTTCATCGATTAGATACCA
>NYWG01000199.1 GCA_002684915.1 Verrucomicrobiales bacterium | reverse complement strand
GACGACATGCGTCTGGTCTCCGCGTCACACGGTTGAAAAGCTAGCGCTTTTACCGCTGCACGAGAAAGGCGTCTATACGACGCTCGAAAATATAGAAATGTCATACGGCTCGGTCGGCGAACTTCACTTCCGAGAGGACTTCAAGTGGACGGTGCGCTTCTTGTGCGCGGGCTTCACTGGCTTCGCCTCCACCAGCCGCTTGGCCTCCGGTTTGATCTCCGGCTTCACCTTCTTCGCCAGCTTGTTCTTGTTCGCCTTGTGACCCTTCTTCGATTTTGCGGTTTTTGCGGAAAGCCTCTTCGGCACAACGTGCTTTGGATGCTCGTGGTGGTGCTTCTTGTGCACGTGGTGGACTTTCTTGACGTGATGCTCCTTGTGCATGAGCGCGGCTCCGACACTATCATCTCCGAAGTCAGCAGTGCTGAAAACGGCGATCTCGTCCATGACGATCTTGTACTGGCCCGGCGTGTGCACCCAAATTTGGTTGTCATGCCCGTGGCAATCGTACATGTACACGTTCCCGTTGTGGGTGTTATAATCCAAACACTTCGAATCATAGTTCGTGCCCAGCGTTCCGTCCGATCTGATGTTCCAGATCTGGTTACTTTCGCCATGGCAATCGTACATGTACACGTTACCGTTGTTGTAGTTATAATCCAGGCACTTATCGTCGTGCAAGGTCTTCAGCTGACCCCCCTCAGTAAAGAACCACTTCTGGTTATCATGGCCATGGCAATCGTACATGTACACGTTCCCGTTGTGGGTGTTATAATCCAAACACTTCGAGTCCCATTTTGTCGCCATGCTTCCGGCTGGGTTGGGGTCCTTCGGTGTCAATGTCACTGTCATTTCGTCAACGTCCTCCGCACCACACACAGAGCCGACGTTCAACGTAACTTGATTGTGGTACATCGCGTCTTGGAAGTCCGAACCGGCGAAAGTGAGCGGTGTTCCTCCGTTGCAAGCGACTGCGATGCTCTTCGGAGGATACGTTCCCCAGTCTTTGTTCACATCGTAGCCGATCTTCACCGCCTGGATCGGCGCGGTGGCCGGGGTGACGGTGACCGTGAAATCACCGTACCAGCCCACGCCCTTGCATGTAGTCTCCTCACCCCAGGCGTTCTGCATCAGCTCGCCGTCCATGAGCATCGCGCCCGAGCGGTCGAGGTACCAATTACCCTCAGCCACATTCGGAGCCGGCTCAGCCTCGTAGCTCGCCAGCACCTGCTCCGCAACGAAAGCCCACTTAGCTGACGCTTGGCTGCAAGACGATGACGAGACGAACTTGATTTCTCCGCTGCTCGCACTGTGTGCAGACAAGCATTCCGTCGACCCGACGGGGCTGAGCGAGAAGCTACCCTCGACGGAGTCCACCGCCCGCGTGACCGCGCAGCTCGCTTGCGAGCAGTCGTCCATGAACTTCCAGGACGTGCTTGACTTACAGAGGCAGCGCCCAGTCTGCAAGCTCGCAACCTTGAAGCCCTCATCAGCGGCCAAGAGGCGCAGCTTCCCAGTCTACCCGGAGCACGAGCTCCACGCGCTGTTCAGCGATGCCGTGGCACTCTCGGAGGCCGTAGTGGCTGCCGGGACGACGCACCGTGCGGTCTCAGTGTTGAGCAAGTAGAAGACACTCACCTGGCAATTTTCCTCGGCATGCGGCTCAGCACCCGTGCAGAACGTGGACGGGTAGACTTTGCCGTTGTTGCCCTTGCACTCCACCGTGCGCGTTTTCAGGCCCTGGGAGCCGCTGGAGGACTCGCACTCTCCCCAGCCGCCGACAGAGTAGGAGTAGTTCATAATGAGTTCGGGCGTGGCTTTGAATACCGATCCAGCTGCACCCTTACCGTTGTAGATGAGGTGGGCAGCCTTCTCAGCGGTGCTCGCGCCCTGCAAGATGAGAGTCGTGGCGTTCGCGCCGTTCGCCTTCACGCGGATGTCGGCTTCCCCGACCGTGCGGTCCGTCGCCACGGATCCGAACACCAACGGCTCCTGGGTAAAGGGGGTGTCGAAGGCGAGCTCGGTTTCGTCGGCGGTCATCTCCTCGCTACCGGCGACGAACGGGTAGGAAGACAAATAGCCGTCGGTGGCGTCGATGGCAATCCAGTGCACCGCCACCGATGGCGGGCCGTGGTGCGCCTCGTCGTTCGTGGACCAAGAGCAGCCCTCCGCTCCAGTGCACGCAGCCTCGTCGTTCATGTGTGACTTACACGCGCCGTAGTCAAGCACGTTGTTCGCGCGGCACTTGCCGACGATGATTTCGTTCCACGCGCACTTGGCATCAGCGTGGCACTCGGAGCTCGTCGTCTTCGGCGTGCAGGGCGACACCTCCCCGACCGGGTACTTGTCGACGCAGTTGCCGGTGACCTCGACCCCTTCGAAGCCGGCGTCAGCAGAGGCCCAGAACTTCCCTGCCTCTGCCTCGCGTGCGCGGACGAAATCGACCGGTGCAACTTGCTGCGTGATCACCGTAGGGGCAGAAGAGAAGTCCTTGTGGAAAACGATCTCGTGGAACTCCCCATCGGCCGGGATCATCGAAATACCAGCCTGCAGGATCGCCCCCGAGCTGGTCTTGAAGACGCCCTGCTTGAGCGCCATCCAAGCCACCTTCGCGACGTTGGGAGCGCCGTCCGGCTTGCTGCCCTCCAGCTTTGACTCCAGAGTCACCTGCCACTTCAGGTCGGTGGTGGCCTGCGAGCCGCACTGCGCGAAAGCGTCCCACGCCTCCTCGGCAATGATGTACCCGAAGCCCGCGGTGGTGGGCTGGCCAAATGTCGAGCACGAGTCGTCCTCGGTACCGACGCAGGTGTGCTCCTCCCCCACGTAGTAGTTCAAAGCGATGCTGCCCGGCACCTCGGAAGCGAAGACGTACCCGAGGTCCGTGCCGTCCGGGTACGCCACGTCGCCGACGGGAGGGCAGAAATCGTCCTTCTGATCGCCGACGTACAAGCACGTGTCCTTCGTCGTAGAGTGGTACGTGCGCTTGAGCATCTTCATGTTGCCGTCCATGTTGATCGAAGATACCAATCCGACGGTCATGCCTCCGAAGCTGGAGGGGTCATGGCAGTCGTTGTGGTCCATCTTTCCGATGCAGTGGTCACCCGTACCCGCATCGTACTTCGCGGTGAGCACGGTGAAGGCCGGGGTAGCACCGTCGTAGTCGGAAAGCGGGCAGACGTTCACCTCCGGGTAACCGGGGGCGGGCTGATCATCCCAGCCACCGCCCTCCTCACCGCAGTAGACCCACTCGGCCCACCCGTCCGACTTCTTCCCTTCGCAATCCGCGGAGGTCGACACGTAGCACCACTCCGATCCGTCAGTAGGCCAAGCGGCGTCATCCTCAGCAGGGAAATCCGGGATCTTGACGCCGGCCCCCTCAGGGAACACCACCATCTCCCCGAGCGTCTGGTCCGCCTCGATGATGTCGCTGCCCACGTAGACGCGCATCTTCGTGGCGCTGTTGTACGCCCAGCCGTCGCCGAGGTAGGTCAGCTCCGGCGTGCCGTCAGCGGCCGCTTCGGCCGCGTAGGGATCACGCGGAGTCCAGGCGCTGCAGAAGTCGCCGTAGCTGGCGGGGTACTGCGTGTTGCCGTCGCCCATCGGGACGGCGCTGGACGGACCGCCCGTGCACTTGCACGCCTCCGACCTCTCAACCGGCTGCTCGTCCACCGGCTCCTCAACAGCGACCTCCTGGAGTGCGATGGCCTCGACCACCGCAAGCCCCTCGCGGTCGTCACCACGGCCCGGCAGCGGCCCGGCTATGAAGACAGGCATGGCATGGTGCGCAACATTCAACGTGATGGTCTTGGAGCCGCCGGAGCCCTCCATGGGCAGCTGCGCGGCACCGGTTTCGCCAACCGACTCGCCGGGGCACTCCTGCGTGTTGCACTCCTCTTCCTCCTCCAGCTCCGCGTCGCTCGGGCATTCCGCGCCGGTTCCCACGGCGGCCACGGTAACGTAGCGGCGCTTCGTCTTGAAGCCGCCGCCGCATCCGCGCGAGCACGTTCCGACGGCCTCCCAATCGCTGACCACGCAGTCGACGGGGCACACCTCCTTCGTGCACGGCAACGTCCGCTCCGTCACGCCGCACGCCGTGCCATTGTGCTGAGGCTCGGTCTCCACCGAGCGCGTCTCGAGGTACGACCCCTCGCCGCAAGTCACGGAGCACTCCTCGGCCGCCCACGCGCCGAGTACGCAATCAATCGGGCACATAATCTGCCCCGGGCACTCGGTGCGGTTCTCGAAGAACTCGCCGCACTGCTCGCCACCGTGCTCGGGTGCCGTGGTGACGTTGCGGGTGCGCGTCTGGTACACCTCCAGGCCCTCCGACAAACACGAGGCGCTGCAGTCGCTCCACTCAGCCCAATCTTCCATAACGCAGTCGATAGGGCACTCGATGATCTTGCAAGATTCCTCCGCACTCATCTCGCCCTCGCACGCAACGCCGCCATTGGCTGCCTCCGTCTCCACCGTGCGCTCCTTGGTGCGGGTGCCGTCACCGCACGTAGCGCTGCAGTCCGTCCAGGCGCCCCACGCAGACAGTACGCAGTCCACGGGGCACGCTTCCTCTCCGCATGCCTCCGACTTGAGCATCGCGTCGTCCTGAGCCTCGGGGCACGCCGCACCGCCGTTGGCGGCATTGGTGACGATGGTCTTGATGAAGCTCTGCTCGCCCCCTCCACAAGTAACGGAGCATCCCGTCGACTCGACCCAGTCGCTGAGCTCGCAGTCCACCGGGCACGGGTCCTCGTTGCAAATCACGGTCTGCTCCGTCGCTCCGGTGCACTCCTCGCCTTCGTGCTCCGCTGCGACCTTGACGGCGCGCGTCTGCTTGAGCTCGCCGCCGCCGCACGTCTTGGAGCAGCCGGCAGAATCGTCCGCCCAGGAGTCGAGCTCACAATCAATCGGGCACGGCTTCACCTCGCAATCCTCGGATTCCTGCAGCGCGCCTTCGCAAGCGGCGCCACCGTGCTGCTCCTGAGTGTCAACAACACGCGCGCGCTCCCTCGAGCCGGGGCCGCACTCCGAGCTGCAATCTCCCCAGTTCGCCCACTGGCCCAACACGCAGTCGATCGGGCACGGCGTGATGTGGCACGCCTTGTCCTCCTCCATGCTGTCCGGGCACGCGACACCGCCGTGCGCAGCGTCCGTTGTGACTTCGCGCGTGCGCTTCGACGTGCCGTCTCCGCACGTCTCGGAGCACTCTCCCCAGCCGGACCACTCCGTGAAGGCGCAGTCCACGTCCCCGGCGCACGGGCCTTGGTCACAACTCTCGACCTGCTCCAAGCTCTGGCTGTGGTCCTCCGCGCAAGAGCTGCCGCAGTTCACACTTGGCAGGAGCTGCCGCAGCCGCGTGCGGCTGCCGGGCCCGCAGGTCGAAGTGCACTGCGACCACTCCTCCCAGTCTCGCAGCACGCACGGCGAAGGGTGCTGCGCGCAAGCGATCTCACAGTCCGCGGCCTCGATCATGGGCCCCACGAGCTCCGCGCCGCCGCAGGAAGCCGCGCTCT
>NYWG01000198.1 GCA_002684915.1 Verrucomicrobiales bacterium | reverse complement strand
TACTATACCCCAAATCTAACTAGCAAAAATGCAATTTTGCTAAATAACGATGCTCAAAATAACTTTGAAATCATCAACATGGAAGGCACTTTTCAGACAATTGACGAAATTATTATTGAAAAAAGAAAAAAAAAAGATAGTCCTGCACTTAAGAATACTAGAGCTCTTGGGCATGAATTAAAATCTGAGGAGAAATAAAATACTCGCCAATCAAAAAAGTCATGGAAAAGACTCAACAGGAATCCCTTTATTTCTCTCAACGTTTATAGCATATGCCGTTTTGAGTGGCTCGCTGTTTCCAGCGATACCTATAGGCTTGATATCATTAATTAGAATTCTTGCTCCAGATCTTAGATCAAACAGAATCTTATCATACCTAATTTTAAAATGATTAAGCATTTGCAAAGTATGATCTTCGTGCCTGCTGTCCCTCGCTGTAGTTAATACGATCGTATCGTTTATAGGAATCGATTTGATGAAATCTAGACTCTTTTTTATAGGCTCTTCTGAGAGATAACTTTTGTTTCCCATTGAACCAATGGCTTCGTCTAATTGTTCATTATTACGAGTTTTTACAATTGTTCCATCAATGTCGATAAACCAAGTTTTGTTTAATGATTCCTGCTCCATTTTGAATTTTTAGTATCCCAACTAAGACTAGAAAATATAACCGCCGCCTCCCAAAACTCAGGAAAAAATAACCTAAGAAAAAAGGAAGGCGACGATTGACGGAGTCAAGCCTGTGAAGGGCTTGGCTTTTTCCGCTCAAAGGAAGAGAACCACCTCTTCCAAAAGGAAGTTTGAAGCATACGGCTTGAGTTGGCGATAACCAAAATCTAGCAGATAATATTGCAAAACAATTAAAAGCCAGAAAAGACCAGTAGACTTCTACAACTACAACCTGAAACACTTACTTCATGTATAAACATAAAATCACAGGGCAAGTTTTTCAAATGACTTTACTTATTATATAATTTCAATTGCTTTAATAAGTACAAAAGCTGAACTTTGTGCCACATGAGACATATGGTGCTAATGACAATCGCAGCTTTACTCCTTATAGGATGTAGCAATTCGCATAAGTCGGATCCTAAATTAGAAACTAGTACCCCCAAAGAACTCAGTTGCTGCAACTCAATTCACGAAGCTGCTGCAAAAGGGAATATTGAAGCAGTCCAAGCACATTTAGCTGCAGGAACGAATGTGAATACGAAAGATAACGACGGATTGACTCCTTTACATCTTACAGAAACTAAGGAAATAGCCGAACTATTAATCAACAAAGGTGCAAAATTAAATCCAAATGATAATTTTTTTGATTTTACACCACTAGATTTTATGGAGGGTGAAGTTGATCAAGAGACAATCAATCTACTACGCGAACATGGCGGCAAAACAAGTGCAGAATTAAAAATAAAACCGTAGTAATAGCAGCATTATAATTTACATTTTTGATATACAAGAATAATGGAATTCACAATTAGGCGAGCGACTAGCGATGATATTGATCAAATAGCCAAACTGTTCGATGACTATAGAGTTTTTTTTCAAAATATTAGCGATGTGTCGGCTGCAAAAGAGTTCCTTAGTCACCGTTTAAGTAATTCAGAGTCTATAATTTTTTGTGCATATACCGCAGATGACCGGCATCTGGGATTTGCACAGTTATACCCGAGTTTTTCATCGGTTTCATTAAAACGAGTGTGGATTCTCAATGATCTATTCGTACATAAGAATGCTCGAGGAATGGGGATCGGAACAAAATTACTTAATGCAATAGAAGTATTTAGTGAAGAAAATCAAACAAAGGCAATATTAGTTGAAACAACAATATCAAATACTGACGCACAAAAACTATACGAAGCCAACGGCTATCAAAAAATACCGGAGCGCATATTCTACGAGCGGTCAATAAAAACAACGGCACAACATCTGAAGAATTGAAACTGAATAGAAATGAAAAATAACATTATTAAAATAATCGTCGGGCTTATTTGTTTTAGTTTTTCGACGATTGTGGGACTTGGAGCTAATTCCAAATTTAAACCTCTATTCACTGGAGATTCACTTGCAGACTGGGAATCAGTTGGCCCAGCAAAGTGGACATTAAAAAATGGTACCCTAGTCACTGGACAGGACGGTGATCCCAAACGCTGGGGAATGCTACAAAGCAAAAAACAATATCTTGACGTTGAATTAAAACTTGAATTTAAAATCGACGAACATGGTAAGTATAACAGTGGCGTTTACTTAAGAAAGCCAACAAATAATAAAAAGGGTCGAGCATATCAGATAAATATCGGCCGGGGAACCAGCGGCGAACCTGTAGGACTCTATCTGAATAGCTGGCTCGCTAAAGGCGATGAAAACGACAAAATACGTATCCCCCTCAAGTGGAATTCACTTCGTATTCGGATAGTCAAATCACAAATTCAAATATGGCTTAATAAAAAAGAAATCGTTAATTTTAAACACAAAAATCCAAAACCATACCTACTTGAACCTGGCGCTATCGCATTTCAGACCTATGGCGCTGATGGGCATTCAGGTTGGGTCAAATTTAGAAAAATCCAGATCAAAAACTTGAAGGATTAAATAGATAAATAAAATGATAAAACTCATGCTATCAACCCTACACATACGAAGAAGTTGGCTCCCCTCTCTATCCGTCTCAATTGCAATATTAATTATACTCAGACTTTCATCATTCATGATATTTGCAATAGAGCAACCGACTAAATCTAATAAAATAAAAAGTGAAAAGCATCTTTTTATCCTATCAGGACAATCTAACATGCAGGGACATCGGCCTGACGAAGCGTTTACTCCTACAGTAAAAGCATCCCTTGGCAATGAACATGTAATAGTTGTACAAGATGCAATGGGCGGCCAACCAATTCAACGTTGGTGGAAGGAATGGAAATCATCCGATGGTAAAAAACCTGAATCCACAGGCGATCTCTACGATCGATTGATGTCCAAGGTTAGATCAAAGATAAGCGGGCAAAAACTTGCTTCGGTAAGCTTTATTTGGATGCAAGGCGAACGCGATGCAAAGATGAGCTTAGGAACAGTCTATGAAAGCAGCCTTAGAGGCCTTTACAAGCAGCTAAGCAATGATCTCGACAGAAAAGATATTAACTTTGTGATTGGGCGACTCAGCGACTTTGATCTAAAGAATTCTCGCTATCCTCACTGGACAATGATTCGAAAAGCACAGGTTAAAGTAGCCGAATCTAGCCGTAAATTTAGCTGGATAAACACAGATGACCTTAACGATGGGGTAAGCCGAAAAGGCAAAAAAATAGAAAACGACCTGCACTATTCCGCCGAAGGTTATAAGAAACTTGGAAAGCGCTTTGCCAAACATGCCCTCAATTTAATCAAAAAAAGCGATAGCAATAAAAACACCAATGATTAAAAAAGACAGGCAATCCAAAAAACGGGACAGAACAACCTTTCCATTAATGTGATTATAACTGACCACTCTAATATTGAAGATACCAGTTATAAATAATTTGAAAATTGATTACATATTAATTTCGCTCAGTAGCAAAGTGATTTACGAACTAGAAAAAATATAAAAGGATGTCATTCTCAATTTTGGGTCTTGGTACCGTTGTTGTGGATCATCAGGTAAGATTACAATTTCTACCAAAGCCTGACACTAAAGTAGAAATTATTTCAGACTCTTATCAAGTAGGCGGCCCTGTTCCTACAGCTTTGACCTTATTGTCTCTATTTGGAGCAAAAACCAGTTTTATTGGCAAATGGTCAACAGATCAACATGGAGAAATGATTAAATCGGATTTACATAGATCTGACATTGACACTAAATTCGCTATCGTAAAACCCGAATTTCGAACTGGATTCGCCCACGTATGGGTAGAGACAGAAACAGGTCGTAGAAGTATTGCTGCTTACAGAGGAAGCCACACAGTACAACTAGAGGATCTCGAAGGCATTAATTGGATAGATTATCATGCATTGCATTTAGATGGATGGTCGACACAAGCTGCAATAGTCGCCGCAAAAAAAATGAAAGCAGTAGGGGGCCGAGTTACTATTGATTTAGGATCAAAAAAATCCAATTTGGCAGATTTGATTGAATCAGCTGATGCAGTAAACTGCCCTTTAAATTTAATAAAAAAACTTTATCCAAAAGATAATCTTAAGCAGGCTTCAACAAGATTAATAGACATGGGGATTTCTGAATTAACCGTAACTAATGGTAAATTCGGAGCATGGTTAATAGATAAAGACGGCATAAACTATCAAAAAGCATTTTCCGTAAAATCTTTGGATACAAACGGCGCAGGCGATGTCTTCTGTGGAGCAATGATCTATGGATCTATGATGGAATGGAAATCGGATCGCAGGCTACGTTTTGCTGCAGCTGCAGCTGCTATAAAATGCTGCAATATCGGAAACCGAAACGCATTGCCAAACTTTCAGCAAATAGAATCATTCCTAAGAAACAATTCTTAAACCATCTCATTTTGACCAAATACAGTTTTGCAGAATAAATCCTCTATCCGACTCGGCTTGTGCTGCATTTTTCTTGATCAACCGATTAAGTTTCGCACGACAACAATCAAATCAATAAGCAGTATGAATCGCGATGATGCACTCGTTAAATTATCCGAAATCTGCTTAAACAACGCACAGGAATTATATAAATCACTGAAATTCTGCGCTGCCAATAATATCGGCTGTTTCCGAATTAACAGCCAAATACTACCAATTAAAACACATACAGAATTTGGTTATGATATTTATGATATTCCAAATGGAGAAAATATTGTATGCCTATTCAAAAAATGCAGACAGTACTCCAAAGAAAAAGGCATACGTACAAGCTTACATCCTGACCAATTTGTTGTTATGAACTCACCTAATCCCGATGTAGTAAAAAGGTCTATCGCCGAATTAGAGTACCAAGCTCAAGTAGCTGAGTGGGTTGGTGCTGACGTTGTAAATATTCATGGTGGAGGTGGATATGGAGATAAACCTAAAGCCTTGTCTAGATTTGCGAGTAATCTTAATCGACTTTCGGACCGAGTGCGAACACGATTAACTCTTGAGAATGATGATACAACCTATACCCCTTCTGACTTATTGCCTCTATGCCGAACGGAAAATATTCCACTAGTATACGATATTCATCACCACCGATGCTACCAAGATAACATACCGTGCGAAGAGGCCACTACAAAAGCAATAGAAACATGGAATAGAGAACCTATGTTTCATATATCAAGTCCTAGACAAGGATGGAGCGGACCAAAACCACGTCAACATCACGATTACATAGACTTGAAAGACTTCCCTGAATATTGGCTAAATTTAAAATTAACTGTCGAAGTCGAAGCGAAGGCTAAAGAATTTGCAGTACTTAAACTACAAAACCAAATTTTATCATGTTTTCAGTCATAAATAAGAAACAATTTGCATCTTTCATATATACTAACGGTAGTATTATTTGCCTTTTATTTACTATCTATATCTTCTGAAAAATCACACTACACCGAACCTTACCCAGCTACTGAATCAAAAATCGACCATAGTTCTTTACCATAAAATAGGAAATTCTGTGCTTTTAGACTTAAAAAACCCATTGCATTAATAAGCAATTAAGCAGAAATTTCAGCTGAGATATGAAGTTCATCATCCATTGAATTTATACTCAGGTGCTTTTCTTATTTAAGGATAGCGCTTTCTTTCTAATAAGCGGAGGTAAGATTTATAAAAGAAGAGGTTGGCAAATGAAATACTTGCTAATGATATTAACTTTAGCTGGAATGCTAATCACTACCACCTTAGCTAGCTCAATACATGATGCAGCTGAAAGTGGCGATCTATCAATCGTTCAAACGCTTATCAATACAGGTATAGATGTAAACCAAAAGAACGAAGATGGCTGGACTCCTTTGCATATTGCAGCCTCGAAAAACCACAGAGAAATTGTTGAACTGCTGATAGACAATGGAGCTGATATAAATTCAACAGGAACCCCTAGCTTTATTTTCACCTGGCAAGGAGGGTTTACGCCATTACATTATGCAACTGTTAATGGACATAAAGAGATTG
>NYWG01000197.1 GCA_002684915.1 Verrucomicrobiales bacterium | reverse complement strand
TAGTTCTTAACCTCTCTCTGCGAATCACTATACTATTATAATAGCAGGTTCTCTGGAAAAGTCAACCCTTTAATGAAATATTTTTTTATTGGGTTCTATTCTATCTTTAGAATTGACTATTAACTCCATCATACTGTCATAGTCTGTCTCATTTAAGTTGTCCCTATACAAACTCATTGCATGAGACATAGTAACAGCGGCCGCGGCAAGTGGTGAAATATCTCCACTTGCTATTCTTTCCATAACAAATACTCTCATTGCTATAGAAAAATTAACTAATTCTTCATCTATGTCTTCTGGATTCATTTTAAATCCCCTTGATTTTTTGATAACAATATGTCAAGCTTTTCTTCTATTCTATTTAATCGCTTGAGTAAATCGTTATCTCTGTTTGGACTTCTTTTGAATAAACCATACTCTCTCTCATTATCATATCCAAGAGCATTTTTATTCCAATCGGTATCTTTGTTATCTTTGTCTTGTCTCATTTTCCAAAGTATCCATTCATAATACCGTTCGGGTTCAGGATCATTTTTTATCGGCATTTTCAGCCGCAACTTTTTTTCTTTGTTCTACTAAAGATTTAACACCTTGCAACATACCAGTCCATTCGTTGGCTCTTAAATCCCAATTATAAAAATTATCGGCATAGTTCTTTTGAAAAACTAATTTAGTGCCCATATCATCTGTTCTATGATTTTCAATAGCACTTTTTAAAAAGTTAGCAAACACATTTGCATGGGTTTGTATGCTTTCGTGCCAATGATACATTGTAGCAAAACCACCAGTTGTTTCTGGTAATGCACCCAAATTAGGACATACTATCTGACAACCAGCTGACATTGCCTCTATTGCGGCAATACAAGATGTTTCTGTCCATATACTTGGGAATGCAAATATATGTGCAGACTCTAAAGCTTTTCTTACAACATCATTTGGTTGAAAGCCGTGATAAGTCATATTTGGGTGATCTTCAATTTGCTTAAAGATATTTTTAAATGGCTCATCTCTTTCAGGCCATCCATAAGCATTAAAAGAAGAGTATACATCAAAATGAATTTTATCACCCATTGTCTCTGCTAGTTTTTGTACACCAGCTACTGCAATGTTTAACCCTCTATGAGGAGTTGTATGATATATTAAACGAATTTGATCTCCGTCTTTTGCTTTTGCTGGAATAGAAATAGGCTCAATAGCATTTTTCAAAACAAATGTTTCACTATAAGGTATACCATATGCTAACATATACGTATTCATTTGATAATTAGAAACAAATACTAATCTATCAAATCGCTTTCGCTTTTCTTTATCAGATAAATGCTCATTCTCTGGATCGTTCCATAAATCGTGTAACCAAAGAATATTAGACTTCTTATCATCAATGTTTCTAACTCTAGACTTGATAATATTAAATTCTTCTAGTAAATCTTTATCAACTCTTTCAGTTAAAGCTTTAGACATAAGTTCAGTTCCACCAAAAGAATTTCTATACGTACCATCTTCTTGTGGTCCCTTTGTTTCGGGTATATCTTGCTTTAATTTAAATTCATCAGGATTATTATCCTTAACTTCCAGTGACATTATTTGCTCCTATCAATGAGTCCCATCTAAACGATCTCCAACCAGCATTATCAATATCCCAAACGGGCTGTACTTCTGGTGAAATATTTCTGATTTTCTTTTGTGAAAGTGGATCGGCTTTTGTAGCCTGTGGTATTAAATCTTCACGTAAAGTAGCTTTCATTCTTCTTGTTGAACCATCTCTCTTTGTGAAGTTTATATTCATTATATTATCTTTTAATTTAGAAATAATATTTTCTTTATCAAGTTCTGTCATATACATTATATCCTTTATCACTTAAATATATTATCAATTCATTATAACCACCAATATGACTTTCATTACTATCATATATTTGCGGAACTGTTTTTAAACCTCTTTTAATTATATATTGTTTAGCATTATCATCTTGCCATATATCAATATACTTATAATCAATTTTACAACTATCTAATGCCGATTTAGATTGCTCACAATAGTTACAACCTGGGCGGCCATATACAACTATCATTTGTTCTCAAATAGTGGCATAGATTGTGGTGTTACTTCGAAATGCTTTAACATTTCTATTCTATCATTTGCGATAGCCATAGTATCAAGTTCTTTCTGTATAGCCTCAACTATATCAGAATGTTCACCAATACCAACACTTTTATCCATATAAACTAGAACATTAGTTTTTGCTCTTTCTAGTTCACCTTCAGCATGCATTCTGCAGGCTTTTATTAGTTGATCTCTCATAATATTCTCCTTACTTTCTACTAATATAGCAAATATTTATTTCTTTGTCAAGTACGTTTTGTAATAAGCTATAGAATTTATATT
Organism: Verrucomicrobiales bacterium; assembly: GCA_002684915.1. GTDB lineage: Bacteria > Verrucomicrobiota > Verrucomicrobiia > Limisphaerales > UBA1096 > UBA1096. The sequence continues at coordinate 9,521 of NYWG01000197.1, read as the reverse complement.
TGATCTATCTAAACCAATATCTTTTAATATATGATCTGGTAGTTCTGATAAAGTTCTTGTGTGTTGCTTATATTCAATCCATCTTAAAATTCTTCTTATCATCTTTGTCCCTTTCTGTTAGATGTTTTCGCATCTATGTAGTTACAAAGAGTCAAAAAAAGCAATGTCATTTTTGCATAGTCGTTATCTAAGTTTCATAAAAGTGCCCAAGTTTGTACTATCAAAACAAACTATATTAACAAACCAATTATAAAACAATTTATATTTTTCAATCATTTCTTCTTTATCTAAATTACATACTTTATAATATGTCTCTTTTAAGTTCATTATGTCGCCTTCAACAACTGCGTGATTATATTCAGATAAACCAAATCTAACAACAGGAACTTCCCATAACATAGATTCCATACCAGTTCCAGAGTTCACAACATAAACTGCTTTAGCTTGTCTTATAACAGAATGTATATTAGCATTCTCTAACCACACACAATTAGGGTACTGTGCTATCATATTTTTTACGTGTTGTAAACTACCAGGGTTAATCGGGTGATTTTTAAAAACAATAGGAATACTATTTCTTGCACCCCACTTTGCTATAGATTCAGCCATAGTTTCTACTGATACTGTACTATGCCATCTGATAGTTTCATCATGAGGGAGTTGTAGTGGTACAAAAATATAATCACCAACTTTGTTGTGAAATTCTCCTTCTGGTTGTTCAAACTTAGAACCACCACCAAATGCTCTTTCTTGAAACTTCTTGAAAGTCGCACCATCATCAGGTGGGCAAGAGTAAGTCCAATTAGAGAAAGAACCACCACCTCCCCAGCCTTCGGGATCGATAGTAAATAACCACGGTATAACTGTTTGCATATAATATCTACAGTTATCTAATCCTTTAAAATTATGTTTCTCTACGTGTGGTACATAACATATATCAGGTGAAAATATTAATGGTAAAGCATTATTAAACTTCCATCTTTGTTCTTCTATAACAATTACTTTATCACCACATCTTTCGTGATGTTCTTTTAATCTATCAACAAAGTTTTTCCAATGCTCACGTATTGGTGGAAGTGGATTATTATTTCTTCTTTCTAAACCAAACTTTTTAAAAGGCAAGTCTAATCTTGGTTTAAGAATTAATACTTTTCTATTCAACAGACTTTCTCCAAAGGTTATCAGCGGCTAAACCTAATCTATTAAAACTCTTTTTAGCGGCTAAGTATTTTTGATTTTCATATTTTCTTGGACCTTTACCAGTCCAAATAACTGTATCATCTACAAATTCCCAGTCCATAAAGTTACCATCAAACTTTGTTATATCTTTTTCATCAACTCTAGCAAACACTTCTGATAAAGCAATCTGATCTATGAACCATCTCATTGGTCCTTCTTTTATTCTTTCGTTAATTGCATTAGCAACATTCATAGCTTTTGCAGTTAAGTATACACAACCAGCGGCAACTCTAGTACCATCTGCTTCCCAACCAACAGTACCTTCTAATGGTTGTCTAGGGAAATAACCAGTATCTGTAGTCGGCCATTCAAAGTCATTCATAAAAACACAATCAATATCTACTATTAACATCTCATTTGCACTTGGCAATATATTAGGTGTCATCATAAATCGTAAACAAGAATAATATGCACGGGCATCAATTGGTGTTGCGCCTATATCATTATAAGAGCAAGTTAATTGAACATCAATATCTTTCTTTAATACTGCTTCGATATTATGTACTGATGCATCTGGATCACAAATATGAATATGAATATCTTTACCGATATCATTAAGCGAATATACTAATGATGGGGCGTGTTCTTTAAAATACTCTTTATCACAGGCCGCATACACTACACGTTTTGTTGGTAATTCTCCATATATCAATCTAAAAACTCCTCTGGATTAATAATTTCTAATTCAGTACCATATGCAATAATACAAAATACATTATAAGGTGCTTTATGATACTCTAATACAGTAAATGTACTACTTTCAAGATTCATATAAATTCCAAGTGGTAATACTGCAGGTGTAATCGATAGTCCATCATCTTCATCTGGATCCCTTACTTTCGAAAACATAGTACCTTGATACACAAGCATTTCATTCTTCTCTGCTAACATACCTAGAATCTCTTCATCAGTTCCACACATAACGGGTTTTTCATTCCATTCTGCACCATAACCAAAAGTTGGTATACTTATCCACATACAACTCGGTAAAATTAAAGTTGCTATTAATAATAAAGTTCTCATTTTCCTATAATTCCATATGTTACACCACGATCAACTTGATAGTCTTCTAGTTTATAACCTTCTAGAACAGCCTCGTCATAAGCTTTCTCATATATTTCAACTAAATCTGGGCGTGGGTGATCTTTTGCTTCGCCTGTAAACCAAGCTGGCTTCCATGGTTGTGTCGGCATATGTGTATAGTGAAGATGCCAAATCTCATCTGTATCACCATCGTGAGAGTTCCATCTCTTATCTAATGTACCAACTAGATTGTTCTGTATAAACAATTGTATAAATTGATGATGAGCAGTTGGATCAGACTTCCAATTTTCTGCTGAAGGTACAACACCCTTCCATCTAGCACAATCGAAAACCATAACACAAAACTCTTTACCACCAAATCTTTCACCATCTCTAGCTAAACATAATTGTTTTGCTGGTACTTCTAAATCTACCAGTTCAGCGATATCTTTCATATTAATCATATCGACATCTGTATAGATTGCTTTACCTTCATAGTTACAAGCTTCAGGGATTCCCCATCTATAACCAGAAAATGGAGTACTCCAGTTCTTATCAGCCCAACCGTGCCAGAAAGATGACTCATCATTTGTCTGCCGCATCCAAGTTATTTCAACATCTCTACTACAATTCTTTCGTAGGGAATGTTCATAAGCCATTTCTATCTTAGCATCTTCTCCATTTGCAGAAGTGCCAATAAATATTTTTACTACATCATTCGCCATATTTGTATCCTAACAATTTAATTTCTGGTAAAAATACTTTACCTATTTGATTCACTTTATACTCTAACCCATTATACATCTTTTTATAGTCTTTGACAAGTCTAAAGTTACTTTTTAATTGAGTTTTTTTAACTGCTGACATTGGTATATCTACGCCTGTTCTCTTCTTAAACATACGATACATTGTTTCCATATCTTCATATCTAAACACATTAAAATCATAACCCATAGCAGATTCATATTTCAAATAATCATTAGGGTATTGTTGAAACATATTAAATTCTACTCGATATTTAGAATTATCTGTTTGTTCTTCTTCATTCTTTTTAGGTAATCCTCGCTGAAAGAAATATTGACTAACAACTTTGTCCCAGGGATTTCTTTCTATAGTAAAAATCCACCAGTTAGGATCAATTAAAAATTCTACTTTTTTAAAGGGAGTGTGTCCACGAAATATTGCTCTGCGATTCATTTCTGGTGTATTATCTTGTTCAGATCCAGTACAAATATCTCCCGCTTTTTCATCTAAGTGGGGATATACCAGCTTTTCAAATGTTGAGCCTGCGGTTTTTCTAGTTTTAATGAAAACGAATTTATGTTTATACGATATTATCATGTCTACTGTATATTCTAGATTCACTTATATGTAAAGGCTTTTTATACCACTTACCATTAATGTTGTCATTATAATAATCATCTCTCTCTAATACATCACGTTTAAACTGTTGTTTTACTTCTTCGTAATTAACATCACCTTTAGTAGTATGTAACGATAATATTATTCTTTTATAATTATCTATACCATGAATTTGAATTTCTTGAAGAAGTTCTTTTGAGGATCCGTAGTATTTTTTCCAGTCTGATTCTGATCTAACTCTTTTTGATTTACCTTTTGTTTTTCGTAATTTGTGGAAGTATTTTCTTCCAAGATATTTCTTTTGTGTATCCAGTTCGATAATAAGATAAACGAATCCCACATATTTTTCTATATCTTCTGAGTTAAAAGGTTGTCCACTAAATGTCCACGGATTATCATAGTCATCAGTCTTCGTACTCTTCGTTGTAGTTGGTGTCTTCTTCATCTAAGCCATCATCATCAATTTCTTCTTCTTCAAGATCAATGTCTGCCCCACAATAAGGACAATAAATTGGTTCGTTCTTAGATGTATTTATATCGTGAATTTCATACTCTGCTCCACACTCAGAGCATTCTAATTCATATGTGGCTTCTTCTTCTTTGTCTATTGACATATCTATACTCCGTAAATTGTATTGTGTGTGTTATTAACACGTACAAAGGTAGTACACTTACTTAGTTGTTTTAAATTACTAGCTCCTACATATGTACAAGCTGAACGTAATCCACTTAAAATATCAACAATAGTTGGTTTTACTGGTCCCCTATATGGAACTGTTACAGTTTTTCCTTCTGAGCCGCGATATTCATTAGTGATTAATTTGCCGTGTTTTTCCATAGCAGTTTCAGAAGCCATTCCATAAAACTGCATTCCAATAGGCTCTGGATTATCATCTTCGAATACTAATTCACCAGCACACTCTTCGTGTCCTGCTAACATACCACCAATCATAACAAAGTCAGCACCTGCGGCAAATGCTTTCACAACATCACCAGAATTATTACACCCACCATCAGCTATGATATGTCCTCCCAATCCGTGAGCGGCATCAGCACATTCAATAACAGCAGATAATTGAGGATAGCCTATTCCTGTTTTTACTCTCGTAGTACAGACGGACCCAGGGCCTACACCCACTTTAACAATATCTGCTCCAGCTAATATCAATTCAGCAGTCATATCTGCCGTTACTACATTACCACAAACTATTGTAGCTTGAGGGAGTTTATCTCTAAGTTTTTTAAGAGCATCTACAACTGCTATAGTATAACCATTCGCAACATCTATACCAATAAATGACATACGTGTACTATTCCACACTTCTACAACTCTATTCATTTCTTCATCTGAGATACCTGCCATAATTGCAATGTATTCTCTACCCTTTTCTTTGTAAGCTATTTTCCACCAATCTTCTTCAGTATTCAATGCTTTAGCTATACAAGTTGTGACGTGGAATTGTGCTAGTGCTTCGTGCATCTTAAAAGTTCCCACAGTATCCATATTTGCGGCCATTATGGGAACACCGCTCCATTCTCTTTTACTATTTCTAAAACAATATCGTCTTTCGATATCAACACTTGCTCTAGTCTTTAATGTAGATCGTTTCGGACGAATCAATACGTCAGAATAATCTAATTTAACATCTTCTGAAATAAGCATTATATTTCACAACCTCCTGCGGTACAAGCTAATTCTTGGGCACCTTCTGTCATATCACTATTTTCATATTGTGATAGTAAAGCCCAATCTACTTCTTTCGGCATAGTTTTTAATTCAGCTTCGTAAGTCTTTTTATCTATGTCTTGATACGGAGCTTGTTTATATACGTGTTCAGAATATGGAAGAAATGATACACCACTCATATAATCAAAATGTTTATAAACCCAAGCACCAACATCAAACCACTCTTCTTCTTTAACAGATATTGTTACAGATGGCTTATGTTCACACCAAGCTTTTTGATATGTTAACCATAATTCTAATTGCTCAAGAGCATTCTTATCTTGTCTCATTATTGCACCTTCTGGTGCTTTCATTGGAAAAGAAAATACTGAAGTATGTTCAGGCTTCATCACATCATCTTCGCACGGAAAGCCAGCATCTTTCATATACAGAGCAAGTGGATCTTTCTTATCAGCACGTACTGTACGTATGTAATATGGATTATGTCTAGCATGAATACCAGATGCAGAATCTACTAACTGAGATACAGTACCAGATGGCTTAACACAAGTGATAGCCGCTGATTGTGGTATACCAATCTTCTTAGCCCATTCTGCATTTGTTTCAACTGCAACTTGCTTTAATTGTTCAAGTCTCTTTTCTAGTCCACCATCAGTACCATTTGTAAGAGTACTGTCCATAATACCAGTAAGAGAAACGCCAAGTAGACGTTCCTCTTCTGTGTTATTATTCCAATCTTTTGTTAAATATCTAAAGTTAGTTAATGTAGATTGAAATGTACCAAGTATTGTAGCAAGTCTCACTTTTTCTTTTAGACTTTTCATAGTATCAGTTGAACGTATTACTACTTCTGATAGATTACAAAACTGTTTACTTCTCAGAATTATTTCTGAACACGGATTTGTGCCAAAATCCCAGTCATTGTCTCGTCTACCATTACGTCCAGCTTGTTTTTTTGCAGATTCACGGTTGAAGATGCCCCGTTCTCCAGATTTGGAATCGTAGAGGCTTTTCCATTCGTCCATGAAGATGCCGATTTCTGGCTTCTCGCTATAGCACGCCGAGTTGTTTGCCAATGCTCTTTGCCCATGATCTTCCCACCATTGTCCTGATTTAGCGACTCTCATTCGATCATCACTAAGGTTACTTAAAGAGATAAGTGCCGATCTTCTTACACCACCGACAACTACTATCTCCGCTATTTTACATACTAGATCGTGACACTCTAAAGATGATAGTTTTCTACCAGCGGCATTTCTAAAAATACTACTAGCAAATCTAAACAACTGATCGAGTGGCTCTGGTCCAGATGCTCTCCCTCCAAATGTTTTTAGAGGTGCTCCAGCTGGCCTTACTTTACTTAAATCCCAAGATGGAATTTGGCCAGAATATAATAAATGAATAAGTTCTTTGAGTGATTTAGCCCAACCCAATTTACTATCAGGCACTACAATTGTAGTATCTGTTGGGTGTAGTTCGTCAGCTACAACAGGCAATTTAGCAACGTCTTGTCTTTCTACTGAGAAACCAACACCAGTTCCGTTCATAAGAATATAAAGTATTTCATCAAATGCTCTTGGTGAATCTACTGCAATATATGAACAATTATATCCAGAAATGTTTTCTCTTTTAAGGGCTTCACCCGCAGTCATTAAACATCTCATAGAAGGCATTACTTTCTGTGATAGTACTGCTTCTTCTAATTCTTTTCTTTCTTCTGGTGTGAGTTTATAGTTCTCTTCTTCGTCTAGTTTACTTTGAAAGAAATCAAAGTATCTACCAACTGTTTCACTCCACGTTTCTCTTCTACCCTCATCTGGTAGCCATCTTGAGTATCTTGATAGATGGATAAATTCTTGATATTGTGTCGGTAAATGATTACTTGGCATGCCCTTCTCCTACTAGATATTTCCACGAAATTGGAAATAACTCTTGTGTTAAATTGTTAATTTGTTCTGCGATTATTCTTGTTTCTGCTTGTGCATCATCTTTTAATCTAAGGTTACACACTCTTGCAAATGCATATAGAGTTCCACTCCAAAACCATTCTGTCATCATATTTTGTGGAAGTACCATACGAGCCATTTCTGGAGCAACCCCTTCTCCTAAAAGATTTTTATAAGTTTGTTGTACAAATTTCATTGTACCTGATATATCATACTCTAAAGTCTCATCACTTGATCCTTGTTTTATACTGTCTGGAGGACGTTTTCTCCACACATCTGGTATATAAAACTCTGGTTCATCATCAACGTATCTTCTACTTACTTCATTCCAAACTAAACCAACCTGATGCTTTACTAATTGTCTTGCGACAAATACTGGTGCTTTTATTCTAAATTGAAGTGAAGCATGTCCGAATGGACTCCAGTGATTATGTTCTGCTAAAAATTTTATTAATTTCTCATCTCTATCTTCAAATTGTTGAGACTCTTTATCAAAAGATACTCTTGCCGCATTTACTACAGATAAATCTGTTCCCATGTTATCCACGAGATATACTATCATTCAATAACTCCTAAAACCCAATTCTCTGCCGCATCTTCGGCATATTGTTCGCTATGTATTACGACATCGGGTTCTTTAGTAATCATTTCCCTAGTCTCTTTAACTTCACCATTCTCTATAAAATCTACTTCGTAATGATTTTTAGTAACTGATGTTTCACCCGATTCTTTGTCCACAGTATATGACAGATAAACTTTACTTTCTCTATTAGCATAAGTATCTGTTCCGTAGAATGTATGTAGATGAGTTCTTCTTGTATCCATTATATTTTTCTCCACTCACTCAGTTTGATTTTTGCTCTTAAATCTGCAAATGTGTTATCATTTATAATTTGCAGTATTTCTGTTTTAGTCATTCCAGACAGTATCATATCATTAATATCTTTTTCTTTTAAAAAAGTTGGCCAGATACAGACTGAAAATTTATCGTCAATATTTTTAGAAATTTTATTGATTATCTCACTAGATTTAGACTCATTATCATAGACAAGAACAATATTTTGTTTCTTATCATTTATATATGCACCCCCATCGGAACCCGCCATAGCAATAGAATTATCGATAAACATAGAGTCTATCGGTCCCTCTACAACATATACTTTCTTTGTCCAATCCACTTCGTCTAAACCAAATATCTTTGGCTTAGTGTTGTCTATCATAATAGTAATATATTTTATGGGATTGTTATTGAATGCTCTACCTTGAAACCCTATTAGATTTTCATACTCATCAAAGAATGGTATTATCAATCTCGGCTCATCATGGTTTTCATTAAGTTTCTTTGGTATTATACTATTGACAAACTTCGCAAAGTATGGTGCATAATATAACTTTCTGTGATACTCGTTTGGTATCATACGTTTTTGTATATACTTCTTTACTGGGTGATCATATTGTAGTTGAGAAACTTTCTTTAAAGCTTTCAATGGTGTGTTAAAATGATACTTTCTCTTTGTGAATGTAATGCCCTGCGATTTATTTTTTTCTTCACTAGGCTTAATCCTACGAGTGTCTAAGAATGATTCCGTGCGATATTCTTTAAAGAGTGTGTTGTCTACGTGTTTGATTAGGTTACCAATACTAGATGTAATTCCACAGTTATGACACTTGTATGAGAATTTACTTTCTCTAGAATAGATATAACCTCTAGCTTTCAGTTTATTTGAATCACTATCTCCACAAAAAGGACAACGAAAATTAAATAAGTTGTCGCTTTTTCTTTTGAATTGAGACAAACGCCCAGATAGTATATTAATATACTTTTGTTCGATATATGACATTAACTCAATATACTATATTAGTATATGGTATGTCAAGTAAATAATTTTGTGAGGTTCATTCCTAATGAGATCAAGAATCCAAGAACGATAGCACCACCTACGATACTCCATTTCCATTTTTCTAGATTATGTACTCTTTGATCCATTTTCTTGTTGATTTCATTTTGTTCTTGACGCATTGATTTCATCTCGGACATCAATTCGTCTTTCATATCTGAAATTCTTTTATGCAACAGGTTACTCTCCATCTTTGACTCTTTACGGAGATCATTAATGTAATTAAACATATTCAGTTCTGTTGTATTAGATTCAGACATTCTTTAATCTCTTATTAATATTTAGTTGAAGTCAAAGATTTGACTATAGATTTAATTTGTCACGTTCTTTTGTCGTTGGATTGACGATTAATAGATTGTGTTTTAG
>NYWG01000196.1 GCA_002684915.1 Verrucomicrobiales bacterium | reverse complement strand
CTTTATTGGTTAGATCAGGTAATGAAACAAATATCAAATAGAGGGTTCCAAGTCAAGAGTGCTATTGAGTGGGAGAAATTTATTAATGGACAGTAATGACACACCTCTCAGTTAAAAAGAAGAATGAAGTCTACGTTACTATCGAATCTCCTGAACAACATGTTCATCATGAGTTAGCAGATTACTTTACTTTCGAAGTACCTGAAGCAAAATATTTAAAAAAGAATCCCAGATATAAACACTGGGATGGTACTATAAGATTGTACTCACCTGCTACTGGTGATTTGTATGCTGGATTATATACTCATTTAAAGGGCTTTGCTTTTGATCGTAATTATGATTTGGCAATAGAAAAGGATGACTGGTATGGCCATCCTAATGAAGTAAATGATTTTGTATCACCGAAAGGTATCAAAGTCTTTATGGATAAGATAACTCACGTCCAACCCAGAGACTATCAATACGCAGCAGTATACTCTGCTATTAAAAATAATAGAAAGTTACTTCTTTCTCCTACTGGTTCGGGTAAGTCTCTTATGATCTATGCCCTCGTCAGATACTATTGCGCCACCAGCAAGAAGGTACTTATAATCGTCCCAACTACATCCCTTGTGGAGCAGATGGTCACTGACTTCATTGACTATGGTTGGAATGCGGATGATCATATTCATAAGATATATGGTGGTAAGGATAAGGTCACTGATAAAAATGTTATTATATCAACTTGGCAGAGCATCTATAAATTCCCCAAGAGATATTTTGATGACATAGATTGTGTGATTGGTGACGAAGCACATCTATTCAAGAGTAAATCATTGACTGGCATTATGACTAAGTTGCATAATGCCAAGTATAGATTTGGTTTCACTGGTACACTCAATGGAACCAAGACCCACAAGTGGGTACTAGAAGGTCTCTTTGGTCAGTGTGACCAAGTAACCAAGACAGACGAACTCATAAAGCGTGGTTACCTGTCTAAGTTTAGGATTAAAATCCTATTATGTAAACACCCTGCTCAACACTTCGACACATATCAGGATGAGATAGATTACCTTGTCAGTCACAAGGGTAGGAATAATCTGATTAAGAATCTGATTAAAGACTTAGATGGAAACACTCTAGTGCTCTTCAATTATATAGAGAAGCACGGGGAACCATTATATGATCTCATAAATAGTAATGTTAAAGAAAATAGAAAAGTTTTCTTTGTTCACGGCGGCACGGAAGTGGAAGACCGTGAAGAAGTACGACAAATTACGGAGCAGGAAAACAATGCGATCATCGTTGCGTCTTATGGGACTTTCAGTACTGGCATTAACATTAAGCGGTTGCATAACATCATCTTTGCTAGTCCCTCAAAATCAAGAATCAGAAACCTCCAGTCCATTGGCAGAGTCCTCAGAAGAGGTGAAGGAAAAACAATAGCAACGTTATATGATATAGCAGATGACATTGGTAGTATGAACTACACATTAAAACATCTGAATGAAAGAGTAAACATATACAACGAAGAAAATTTCAAGTATGAAGTAATAAAAGTAAACCTAACAGCATCTTAAATGGAAGAAGAATTCTACGCTACTATAAAATTGATTAATGGAGAGGAGATTGTCGCTAAGGTATCCTTCATGCCAGATGACGATAGTCTCGTGCTGGAGAATCCTCTAGAGGTTGTTCCTGTCCAACAGCAGCGTAGTCAAGATGTACAGGTTAATGGGTTTACTTTAGTGGAATGGATACGATCAACGTTTGATCAGATGTTTGTGCTTCCACGTCGGCACGTGCTCACGATGACAGAGACAGACAAAAAAATAGAGCACTTCTATTTGAAGACGCTCAAGAAAATGCATATGGGTCTAGACAATAATAAGTTCACTAGGCAGATGGGTCGGTTAGGCTCTGTAAATGAAACTAAAAAGTATCTAGAGAAAATATATAAGCTACCATCCCCTTGAACCCTTAACAGAGTTAGTCTATATCGTTTCTGCTACCTTGTCAAGCCCCCTATTGACATTGGTATAAAACACTGGTATACTTGATAGGAGTAGCAAGCAATCTAGTGGCAACTACAAAAATGGTTAAAAAGAAAACAGAGTACTACGTAAACAATAAGGAATTTCTAGAAGCGATCACTATATATCGTAACTCTGTTATTGCCGCAAGGGAGTCGGATGCGACCCGTCCTCGTGTGCCGAATTACATTGGTGATTGCTTTTTGAAGATAGCTACACATTTATCATACAAACCGAACTTTGTCAACTACATGTTCCGAGAGGACATGATCTGTGATGGTATCGAGAATTGCTTACAGTACATAGACAACTTCGATCCAGAAAAATCCAAGAACCCTTTTGCTTACTTCACTCAGATTATATACTACGCATTTTTAAGACGGATTCAGAAAGAGAAAAAGCAATTAGAGATCAAGAATAAAATTTTAGAACGGTCAGGATATGATGAAGTTATGCACACTGACACATTTGAAGGTACAATGACTGGGATGAATCCATCTCAATCAGACATGGGCAGCATCAAAGAGAACATCGAAACCAAAATGAATCGCTAATGGACAAATATCAAAACGCTATTCCTCATGAGGACATAAAGCATAGAGAGACATTACTTACTCTATTGAAAGAACATGCTTATAGACATGGAAAGTATACACTGTCTTCTGGTAAAGAGTCAGAACACTATGTTAATTGTAAGCCTGTCACTTTGTCGTGTGAAGGCAATGCATTAATGTCAAAGCTTATGATCAAGTTAGTTGATCGTAACTCGGTTGCAGTTGGTGGATTAACACTTGGTGCAGACCCATTAGTATGTGGTGTAGCACAGAGAGCATACTATGTTGCTTCTCATTCTGACTTGGATGCACTTATAGTACGTAAGAATACTAAAGGATATGGTACAAGGGAACTTATTGAGGGACCGAAACCAAAGAAAGGATCAGTTGTAACAGTCTTGGAAGATGTCACAACAACAGGTAGTAGTGCATTACAAGCAGTCAGAGTTTTACGTGACGCAGGTTATGTTGTTAATCGTGTTGTTGCTATCGTTGATCGTATGGATCATGAGGACACAGCTGTCTGGGCAAATAACCAAATCGAATTCCTATCACTCTTTACATTATCTGATTTGATATGATGGAACCATATGACACTAATACAGGTGTACACAATCGTGTACAGATTACAATAGATCTCAATGAATTGGTATGGGCAAGAGGTGAATACCTCAAGCAAGAGATGTCTGTTAACCAATCAGAGTACTTAGCAGAGACTTTGAGAAGGACGTTGACTTGGGACACATTGTATAGTATGATAGATCAAACTATACTAGAGTTCTTTGAAAATCATGAGCACCCTGAGATCTGGGATCCTCACTACGGTGAGATTCAACCTGAACCAGGACGTGAGAAAGAACTACAGAACCTAGAGAAGGCAGCAAAGGATAGAGAGAAAGCGAAGGCAGAATTTGAGATGGTTGATTTAGTATCACCAGCATGGACAATCAAAGTACCACGACGCATAAAGAAATGAATCCAGACGAAAATCCTTTCTGGGGTGAACCAACCCCAACAGACTTATGGGATGACATGGACAAACTTAATGAACTCTATGAAGAACTTGAATGGGATCATACAGATTTTTTAGAATTTAAGATAGAAGGTAATCATATTACAATCAGAAATAAATCGAGGGAGGGCAGATGAATTTACTCGTAATACAATTAGCAGTCGTAAGAAAATTGAGACAACTATATCCTAGCACTAGAGCTTCCTATGAAATTAACACAAGACGTTATAGATAAAATTCAAGAGGCAATGTTACACACCAAAAAGAATGGTGATATGAATTGGGTAGATGGTGATGAGATTGATGTTTGTCTTGCTGGTACATTTGCTGGCGACAAGTTTATTACAATCATAAACAGAACACGTAGCAACACAACTAAATGAAAATTGCTATCATTACAGACCAGCACCTAGATGGTCGTAAAGGATCTTTAGCATTCTGGAATTACTTTCAAAGATTTTATAATGAAATATTTTTCCCTACGCTTGAGAAACACGGTATCACTACCATACTTGATTTGGGTGACACATTTGATAATCGAAAGTCTATGGATTATAGTACTTTTGCTAGGATTAAGGCAGACTATTTTGACAGACTTGCAGGGTATGATGTACACATGATTCTAGGGAACCATTGTACTTATTATAAAAATACTAATAAGATCAATTCCCCAGAACTATTATTAGAACAATACAATAATATAACTATCTACTCTGATCCTGTTACGCTGGAACTAGGTGGTAAGGAATTTCTAATGTTACCATGGATCAATTCTGGTAATCGTAATGAAGCAATTAAAGCTATAGAAGAATCTAATGCTCCTGTCTGTGCAGGACATTTAGAGATAGACGGCTTCGAAGTAATGAGAGGACATAAGTTTAATGGTGGGTTCTCATCAGAACAATTTAAAAAGTTTGATCGTGTATGGTCTGGACATTTCCATCACAAGTCTAAGCATGGTAACATCCAGTACTTAGGTAACCCATATCAGATGTTCTGGAATGATTATGCAGACACTAGAGGGTTCCACATATATGATACCGATACTGATAGACTGACATATATCAAAAATCCTTTTGATATGTTTGCTAAGATATACTATAATGATATTGAGCGTGACTATGGTGAGTATGACACTGCTGCTCACAAGGATCAGTATGTCAAAGTTGTTGTGGAAGAAAAGCAGAAACCAAATGATTTTGAGAATTTGATAGATGGTTTGTATCATAATGGTGCTCATGATGTAAAAATTATTGAGACACTGGTTGACACGGCTATAGATGATGATGTAGAATTGAATGTGAAAGACACTCTGACTCTCTTGGGTGAGTACATAGATGAGGTGGACATACAGGTCGATAAATCCGATCTGAAGACCCTCATGCAATCTCTATACATAGAAGCGTGTGAAGTCTCATAAATTCTATGTTCGTCATCACGATAAAAGATCATCCACAGGGTGTTTACTCTGTGTTAGATGCTGATGACGACCGTATCATTCCTATCTTTGTGAATAGAAATGATGCCACTAGATATGTTGACTTAATAGAGATTACTAATAACAATCCTCCTTTAGAAGTGGTGGATGTTATTCTGGAACAAATGATGCAAGCTTGTTCGGTGTCTGGTCAAAGGTTTAGTATTATTACAGAAGACGACTTTATAGTTCCACCAGAAACATATGATTCACTTTCGAAAGATACGTTGGAAGAACCTCCTAAGCACGGGTAACACTTTCAGCGAAGTAGATCTTTCTGCTACTCGAAATACTTTGATTGTTGGAGCTAATGGTTCTGGTAAGTCAACTATATTAGATGCTTTAACATTCTCTCTGTTTGGAAAACCATTCAGAAAGATCAGTAAGAGTATGTTGATCAACAGTGTCAATGAGAAAGACACTGTAGTTGAGATAGATTTTACTATTGGTAATAAAGAATATCATATCATTCGTGGGATCAAACCTAATAAGTTTGAGATCCATTGTAATGGAAAGATGATGGATCAGAATGCTAAGGCAGTAGATCAACAGAAGAACCTAGAACAAAACATCTTGAAGATGAACTTCAAGTCGTTCACACAGATTGTTGTTCTAGGATCAAGTACCTTTGTTCCTTTCATGCGTCTTCCTAGTGTACAACGCAGAGAGATCATTGAAGATATCTTAGACATTCAAGTGTTCTCTATAATGAATCAGAGATTGAAGGATAGGGTAAAGGATAATAGTAATGAGATTAAGGATCTAGATTATGATATGCATCTTCTTACAGAGAAGATTGAACTTCAGAAGAAGTATATGTTTGAACTAGAGAAAAAGAATAAAGAAGAGATTGATAGAAAGAGAGAAAAGATCACAGATGCAGAGCAAGAAGAACTAGAGACTAATGGAGAAATACAACGTCTGGTAGATAACGTACAGTCTTTGAACGAAGAGCTAGAAGATTATTCAAAGTCTGTTGACAAGCTAGACAAACTTAATACAATCTTAATAAAGTTAAATCAGAAATTGCAGACATGCAAGAAGGAGCATAAGTTCTTTGAGGACAATCATGTGTGTCCTACATGTACTCAGGATCTATCAGATGAGTTTAGACATGGCATGTTGGAAAGTGGTCAGTCTAAACTTGATGAGATGTATGGTGGGTATGAGGAACTAACTACAACTATTGATACAGAGAAGAAAAGGCATGATAAGTTTGTTGAGTTATCAAAGAAGGTAACAGAATCAAACGCAGCAATATCACAGGCGAACTATCGTTTGGTAACTATACGCAAGACTGTTAATGATATTCATAGTGAGGTTCTAGAACTAGAAGGTTCCAACCCAGATAAGAAAGCAGAGTTTGTTAAGTTAGAATCATTGGTAGCAGAGAAGAAAGATCTTAAGCAAAGTACTATTGAGTGTAAGAAGGATCGTGATGTTCTATCTGCTGCTATTGCATTGTTAAAGGACAGTGGTATTAAGACTAGAATCATCAAGACTTATCTTCCTACAATGAACAAACTGATCAATCAGTATCTTCAGAGTATGGACTTCTATGTTAATTTTACTCTTGATGAGAACTTTGATGAAACTATCAAGTCTAGATACAGGGATGTGTTTACCTATGAGAGTTTCAGTGAGGGTGAGAAAGCACGTATTGATATAGCTCTCTTGCTTACTTGGCGTTCTGTTGCTAAGCTTAAGAACAGCGTAGACACTAACCTTCTTATACTAGATGAAATCTTTGACAGTTCGCTTGACCAATCTGGTGCTTCTGATCTTGGTTGGATCCTACGTAATTTCGATGATAACACTAACGTGTTTGTGATCAGTCATAAGGAGCAACTCAATGACAAGTTTGATAGGACTATCAATGTTTCTAAGGATAAGAACTATTCGACCATAGAGGAGACAGTTCACGAACTGACACATGCACTGGTTGGCTAACGTGGGTTAGGTACTATGATAGGTGCAACAACAAAAAAGTAGAATGCAATTCGAAGCACAATCACGTCAGAGACAGGAGATTAAAGGTAACCTTGCGAGACTCCTAGCAACAGAGAATCTGGTAGTTGAGCATAGGACTGATATTCCTACTGCTTCATTTGACGTGGATCGCAGAGTTCTTCAACTACCACAGTGGGATAAGGCAAGTGGTGTTGTGTACGATATGCTTGTAGGTCATGAAGTAGGACATGCTTTATATACTCCCAATGAAGATTATACTGACTATGTTCAATGTCCAAAAGATTATGTGAATGTCGTTGAAGATGTTCGCATTGAGAAATTAATGAAGCGTAAGTATCCTGGTCTTCGCAAGAGTTTTGCTGGTGGATACAAAGAATTGAATGATCAAGATTTCTTCCAGATAGAAGGTGAGGATGTTTCACAAATTCTATTGGTTGATCGTATCAACCTACATTATAAGGTTGGTCCTACTGCATTGATTCCATTCTCAGATGATGAGTTTGAGTTTGTTAAGCGTGTAGAGTTAACTGAAACATTTGAGGAAGTATGTGCTCTAGCAGATGAGATCTATCAGTATACTAAAGCAGAGAATGAAGAGAAGCAGAAGCAAGCAGCAGCAGATCCTCAAGGTGGATTGGAAATGGATGGTCAACCTGAAGATGGTGAGGAAGAAGATGATGGTTTAGAAGAAGGTTATCAAACACCAACACAACCAAATTCATCTCCACAACAGGAAGATACTGCTGATCTAGAAACACCTAGTTTTTCAGAAGGTGGTGAAGAAGGTGGCAAGCAAACTGAGGGCGATGTTTCTAAAACACAAAGATCATTTGATGATGCTGCTACACAACTTTCTAGTTCTGGTGGATATAACATCAAGTACTTTGAGATTCCTGAGAACATAGACACAAAGGATTATGTTGTTGATTGGAGTGAAGTACATGAGTGGATTGATTCTAGATTTGCTCAAACACCAGAACCAAAGATTTCTATGGGTGAAGATGGTACTGTATACTGGAAACAGTTAGGACTATCAGATGCCGATAGTGAGTATAGTGATCACAGAAGAGAAGCACAGAAAGAAGTTAACTATCTTGTTAAAGAGTTTGAGTGCCGTAAATCTGCTGATGCATATGCACGTGCTACTACTGCTAAGACTGGTGTACTTGATTGCACCAAACTTCATACCTATAAGTACAACGAAGATCTATTCAAGAAGGTAACTGTTATACCTGATGGTAAGAATCATGGATTGATCTTCTTACTAGACTGGTCTGGATCAATGGCAGAGCAGTTACATTCAACATACAAACAGGTTCTTAACCTTACTGCATTCTGCAAGAAAGTTCAGATCCCATTTGAAGTATATGCTTTCACTAATGAGTGGAGAGTTGTTGAATTGATAAAGAAGAATGATCCTGATGCTGCTTATCGTTATTACCATGAGGCTAAAGATGTCAAAGTAGGTAAGTTCCATCTTCCTAAAGATGAGTTTCATATGTTGAACATTCTTTCATCACGTTGTAACTCACGTGAGTATGAGAACCAGTGTAAGAACATTTGGCGAATCACATGGGCTTACGATCAACATCGTGGTGGAGTCTATCAAATTCCAGAAGGTATGAATCTATCTGGTACTCCATTGAATGAAGCAATTGTTATGCTTAACTACATCATTCCCCAGTTCAGGAAACAGAATGATCTTCAGAAAGTAAATGCAGTTATTCTCACTGATGGTGAAGCATGCTGCTCTGGTTATGGACGGAAGAGTGACAACGAGAGAACTGGTGAAGTGAGGACTTACGCTAGTAAGATAGGTTATGGTAATGCATTGCGTGATCGTAAGACTGGTACTGTATACAGACCATTAACCAATTCATACACTGGTTTGACTAATCAATTATTGAAACAGGTTCAGGATAGAAATCCTGGAGTTAATGTTTTGGGATTCAGAATCATGAGTGGCAACAGACTTCAAGAGTTTGTTTGCAGATACTCTAAACTTGGATCAAACTATAGTGAGATACAGTCACAGTGGAGGAAGAACAAGTCTGTCATCGTTCCAAACCCACTAGGATACACTGCTCTTTATGCCATACAACAAACCGCACTTGACAACAGCACTGACTTTGATGTAGAATCTGGATCAAAGAAGGCAGACATCTCCAGAGCATTTAAGAAAATGTTGAAGTCTAAGTCAACCAACAAGAAATTGTTGAATTCTTTTATAGGGTACGTTGCTTGACAATTACCCTTTTCTATATTATACTGAATCCAAGTAGGCCAAATCTAACAAATCTATGAGAAAACTCAAACAAATCTGCTCAGAATACAAACAGTACGCAAATTTCCATAACGATAAGATCTTCACTATGGCTCTAAAGAGTCAGATAAATCAAAACCCTTCTGGAACTCAGTTGAAGTTCTGTAAGAAAGCAGCGAAGAGTTATTTTCGAGATAAGTACCCAAAGGTATATGCTGAGATGACAGAGAAGGACTGGGGTGACGTTTCGAAACGTTTGAGTTCTATTTTCCAGAAAGAGAAGAACGTTAATCCTGCTCTATACAAATTCAGACAGTATGCACCTAACTTATTCGAGCAGAGTAAGCAGGTATCTCAGGCAAGTGTGAACTTTGGTGAGGAGTTTGAACTATATGATGAGACTCCACTTCCAGTAGAGGAGAGTGGTGTTCCTGATCAGAAGGAACTTAACTTCAAAGCAGTCAGTGACAAACTTCCTAAGAACTTAGATGCTACCTTCTTTATGGATAGGTACTTTGACAAATCTTCTAGTGTGAGAATGACACTACCAGACAGCACAATGATCCAGTTCAACAAGTGACACACTCCCCCTTCACAGGGGGTTTTTTCTTGCTATCATTAGTACATAACAAACAAAGGAAAAATGCCAGCACCAAATCCTCTTACCACTACTCAGTTAGTTGGTTACTTATCAGAAAAATATGGTTCACAGATCAATGCAGATCATGTACGTGAAGCAGCATCACATTTTGGGATTGGGTATGCTACAACGACAAAGCGTTTACGTAAGTTTTATGTACAACGTGGTACATGGTCTCTAGAACAGGTGAAGGATCAACTTGAAAGACAGATCACTTCTCCTTCTGTTATACCAGAGATTCAGCAGAATCTAAAACCACAGAAGGATCCAAACTTTGTTCCTTTTGGAAACTTCTCAGATGTTAAGAAGATTATATCATCTAAACTATTCTATCCTACGTTCATCACTGGACTCTCAGGTAATGGTAAGACACTTAGTGTAGAGCAAGCATGTGCTCAGCTAAATAGGGAACTCATTCGTGTAAACATCACCATTGAAACTGATGAAGACGATCTTATTGGTGGGTTCCGTCTTGTTAATGGTCAAACTGCTTGGCACAACGGACCTGTTGTTGAAGCTTTGGAGAGGGGAGCAGTGTTGCTTCTAGACGAAGTTGATCTTGCATCAAATAAGATTCTATGTTTACAGTCTATCCTAGAAGGTAAGGGTGTATTCCTTAAGAAGATTGGTAAGTATGTTGATAGAAAACCAGGCTTCAATGTCATTGCAACTGCCAACACAAAGGGTAAGGGATCTGAGGACGGTAGATTCATTGGTACTAATGTATTGAATGAAGCATTCCTTGAGAGATTTGCCTTGACCTTTGAGCAAGAGTATCCTTCAGTTAAGACTGAGCAGAAGATCCTTGAGAAAGTATCCAGCAACTTAGGTGTACTTGATGAAGAGTTCTGTGCTAACCTTGCTAATTGGTCTGACATCATCCGTAGAACATTTAAAGATGGTGGTATCGATGAGGTTATTTCTACACGTAGGTTAGTCCACATCATCCGTGCGTTTGCTATTTGGCAAGATCGCTTGAAGGCGATTAAGTTATGTGTGAACAGATTTGATGATGAGACTAAGCAGTCATTCTTAGACTTGTATGACAAGATCGATGTTAACGTAGGGGAGGTTCCATCAGATGATTGAATCAGGTGATTGTAAATTCGTAGGCAGCGTCATCTCCCTTAAGGGGGGTGCGTCTGCTAGGGTACTCAATGTTCGTGAAGACAAGATTTCAATATTAAATCTTGACGGTTCGTACAAAGAGTGCTATTATGAGGACATTCAATATGTATGGACACCTTGATGAAATATAATGAAGATGAACTTCTTAAGGAGGTTCATGATTACATTAGTCAAACCTACAGAGGACATTACTCTGTAGGTAACGTACAAACCCTTGACCTCATTGATTCAGTAGGAGATGCAGAAGCATTCTGTAGAAGCAATGTTCTCAAGTATGCTTCACGTTATGACCGTAAAGGTACAGCACGTAAAGATATTATAAAGATCATTCACTATGGTCTTCTACTCCTCCACTTTAATGATAAGACTGCTGCCCACAATGAACTTCAGTCTGGTTCCACATCCTTCACAGTTGACTACGACAAATGAGTACAGTAAATCTAACAAGACAAACAATTTCGGTGTTATCCAATTACGCCAGCATTAATTCAAGTATCATTTTTAGGAAAGGAAATGTCATTAGAACGATCAGCAATGCAGAGAACATACTTGCGAAGTACACCAGCAAGGAAAGCTTTCCTATGGACTTCGCAATTTATGATCTCCACCAGTTTCTTTCTGGTCTCGAGCTGTTTGACAATCCTGAATTGGAGTTCAGCAATAGCGATCATGTCACTATTCTTGGCGGTAGTCAGTCTGTTAAGTACTATTATAGTGATCCTGAGATTACCCTCAAGTCTGCACCAGAGAAGAATGTAAAGTTTCCTGGTGCTGATATTGAGTTTCTTCTTTCAAAAGAGGACTACGCAAAACTTCGGAAGGCATCATCTGTATATCGTTTAGATGATTTGACTATCGATACAAAGGGTGGTAAGGTTTCACTTATCCTTAATGATAAGGAGAGTGATACTAGCAACACATTTAAGATAGATGTTCAAGGTACATTCACTGATGAAGTATCACTTGACATCAAGATGGATAATGTCAGATGTATTGGTACTGAATACAATGTTAAGGTATCAAGTCAGTTGATTTCCGAATGGACTTCTACCGATGGAACACTCACATATTATATTGCAATGGAGCCATCCTAAGTGAATGATTTTTTATGGGTCGAAAAATACAGACCGAAGGTTGTTGATGATTGTATCTTACCAGAAATTGTCAAGAATGTATTTAAGGGATTTGTATCTCAAGGTGAGATACCTAACCTATTACTTACTGGATCTGCTGGTGTTGGTAAGACTACAATCGCCAAAGCTCTATGTGAAGAGATAGGAGCATCTTACATCATGATCAATGGATCTGATGAAGGTAGGTTCCTTGACACTGTTAGGAACAGGATTAGAACATTCGCTTCAACTGTCTCACTCACCTCTGGAGCGTCCCACAAGGTCGTTATTATAGATGAAGCAGACAACACAACCAACGATGTTCAACTGTCTCTCAGAGCTGCTGTGGAGGAGTTCCATAGTAATTGCAGGTTTATATTTACTTGCAACTTTATCAATAAGATTATTGAACCCTTACACTCACGGTGTACAGTGGTTGATTTTCGTGTAAAGAATGGACAGTCTGTAGCATTACAGGGTCAGTTCTTTGAGAGACTTAGAACTATACTGAAAACTGAAAATGCTAAATTTGAAGACAAGGTTCTGGCTAAGCTTATTAAGCGGTATTATCCTGACTGGCGTAGGCTTATCAATGAGTGTCAACGCTATTCTGCTAATGGAGCCATTGACTCAGCTATTCTCGTTGATGTTGCTGATGTTAATCTTGATAGTCTTCTTTCGTCACTGAAGCAGAAAGACTTCAAGACTGTGAAGGGATGGGTGGTACAACATATGGATAATGATCCTAGCATGGTAATGCGTAAGATTTATGACAATTTATATGATGTACTAAAACCCAATTCCATACCAGAAGCGGTGCTAGTTATCGCAAAGTACATGAGAGATATCTCGAATGTACCAGACCAAGAGATTAACATGTTAGCATGTCTGACTGAGATTATGATGACTTGTGAATTCAAATAAACTGTGCTAAATTAATATAGCAAGTGGAGTTTCCCATGACTGAACTAAAGAGACCAAACCCTTATCATGCCCAGAACATTAAAGAGTCTAAAGACACCACTCAGATATCCAGGAGGGAAGAGCAGAGCAATAGTAAAGCTACTCCAGTACCTCCCAGACCTTTCCCAGGTAAAAGAATTTAGAGAACCTTTTTTAGGAGGTGGTTCTGTAGCATTAGAAATTACAAAACGATATCCTAAGATAGAGATCTGGGTTAATGACCTGTACGAACCTCTAGCAAACTTTTGGCAAACCTTACAACATGATGGTGAAAAATTACAGAATGAACTTTTCAAAATTAAGAAAGAATACCATTCTCCCGATCTGGCAAGGGACATCTTTACCAGATCTAAAGAATATTTGTCCGACCAAGAGACTGAAGACTTCCGTCGTGCTGTCAGTTTTTATATTGTCAATAAGTGCAGTTTTAGTGGTCTCACTGAGTCCTCGTCGTTCTCAAAACAAGCAAGCGAGTCCAACTTCTCCATCAATGGAATCGATAGACTCATGGAATACTCCGAGCTTATTGAAGGATGGAGAATTACCAACGATACCTACGAATCCCTTCTAACAGATCAGAAGGATGTATTTGTTTATCTTGATCCACCCTACGATATTAAGATTCCTATCTATGGGAAGAGGGGTTCTATGCATAAGCATTTTGATCATGATAAGTTTGCTAACGATTGTGACAATCACACTGCTCCTATGTTAATATCATACAACAGCAGTCAGGTGGTAAGAGATCGATTCAAAGATTGGAATGCTGCTGAGTTTGATCACACTTATAGTATGCGTACTGTTGGTGACTATATGAGAGAACAACAAGACCGTAAGGAACTGGTTCTCCTCAACTATACCAGTTGAGAAACCGTCACACACCCATGTTTTAACCTGCTTGTTCTGCTATAATACATATAGAACAAGCAGGTTACCCCATGAGATGTGAAGTGAAACTCTACGTTGCTGGCAGAGTCTATAGTGAGTTTGTTGAAGCACGTAACTATCAAGAAGCACGTCAGGTTGCAGAAGTACGTAACCCTCATGCTAAAATTATGTCTGTGAATGCTGTATTTGACAAATGAGTAAAACAAATTTACAAGAGAAAATTGAAATAGCACAGAAGCGAATAGAAGAATTACTTCTGCTGATCAAACACTGGAAACAACAAGAGGGACAGAAATGATTTTAGTTTTTATAATCGTAGGACTATTACTCTTCATAATGGGGTATGGTCTATGGTTAACCGTAGGACCAGGTAAGGAGGAACTACGTGATCCAATCGCAGAACATGCTAGAATGCATGAACTAGGAATAGCACACGGACACTCATCCAAAAAATGAAGTATCAACTGAAAGACTATCTTTATTCCATCAATCAATCTAAAAAGAATTTGATGGATGAAGATAGTGATGCTGTTAAAAAGTATGTACCATATGTTGTGAATAGATGCTTGTCATCATTCACAGATGCTATTCTTTATGCCAACGAAATGAATAAGTCAGCACACCTTCCTAAGAAGATGCAGTATGACTTTTACATAAATAGTTTGAAGCCTAGAAAGCGTTTTTCGCCATGGGCACGAAAAGATTCAATTGATTATCTTGACGTAGTTAAAGAGTATTATGGT
>NYWG01000195.1 GCA_002684915.1 Verrucomicrobiales bacterium | reverse complement strand
TGCCTTGTTAGCAAAACCGTTGGCTTTTGCCCAATGCATTTCTTGGACACTTAAAAAACCTTTCGCTTCGGCTTCTTGTTCCTCACGAATGATTTTTATTCCTTCGCCGACGCTGCCTGCGTCAACTTCATATTCAGTTCCGTCAAGTGTTATTTTCAACTGCGACTCCTGCTTCGACAGATTTTATCAACTCGAAATATCCGTTTGGTCCTACTCTAAATTCATCACCAATATTGATATCTACATCGTCAATAACAAAGAACTTATCATCTGGGTCCTTGTCTTTCAGAATGCGAAAACCGTTTTCAAATTTTGTTAAAATTAAATCTTTCCATAGCATGGTATTACCCTTTCTTCTGTTAGTCTCTTCTTGCGTCTTCTTTGCCTTCATTGGCAGCTATACGATCAACGTTAGGTTTTACATTTAGAGCATAGCTCATTAATGCATCAATCTTAACTAGATCGTTATTCATTGTTTGTACACGATTATCTAATGCTGATATCATATTCTGCAGACCACACACACTTCCTGTAACACTAGCCAAAATAAACTTTAGCGTAGTAAACACAAAAAAGCCTGCGGCTATAGCGCCTGCAATTGGAAAACCAACTTCGCTTACAAATGTTAAAAAGTCCATAGTATTTCGCTCCTACTTATTAGTATTTAGTCATTTTATGAGTATAAAACTATTTGACTAGGAAATCATTATATGCTATAATGTTTTTATGAGCAATGACATTTATTCGGTAGTTAATGATTGGGCAACTTTGTCGTCCAAATACTCTGAAGAAAAACTAGTATGGTGTTTGGAATCATGCACCGATAAGTTTTACAATCGCGGAGAACGTTGGTTTTTTAAGGACGATAGAGATGCTGAAATGTTCGCTCTAAAATATGGTGAAAATCCAAGCAATCATTAGTGGTATTTTTTGCTTGACACAACCAATAAATATATGTATACTTAATAATTAAAGAGTAATTTCTATGCCAGCAAAGTACGAAAATTGGACAGCAAGTGACGCTATAGACAAGAGTCTACATGATAATGATATTCATTATCTAAGTGGAGACATTGCCAATGACAACGTAAGCGAAACTATTAAGTGGATTCTTTCAGCCAATCTAAACAAGAAACCTAAAAAAACACTTACCTTGTATGTAAACACATATGGTGGTGACCTGTATGAAGCGTTTGCACTTATTGATGTTATGAAACAAAGTTATCATCATATAAGAACAATAGGTGTTGGTGCAATTATGAGTGCAGGGTTTTTAATTTTTGCAAGTGGTAAGCAAGGCGAAAGGTATATAGGAAAGAATACAGGTATAATGAATCACCAACATAGCGATACTATGGACGCTAAAATGCATGACATGAAAGCAGCGATGCATGAAAATCAAAACTGCGAACAACGTGCATATCAAGTTTTACGAGAAGCGACTGGTTATACTTTAGCACAAGTTAAAAAGTATTTTGACAGTCCAAGTGATCAGTACTTCACCGCAAAAGATCTGATCAAACTCAATGTTGCGGATCACATTTTATAGGATTAGGAAATGGATAAGGAATATAAAGGAATGAAGGTTGTTGACTTTAAACCTAACGAGAAGCAAGAAGTTTCAGAAGAGATTCAATCTCGACTAGACATTGTTGATGCGTTTCGTAAACGTGTTGCCGATGGAGAGATTACAGAATTTGTAACCACAAGTTTATCTGCAGATGGCAATGCTGTTATTTGGTCCAATGTACCTGACATTGCAGCCGGTGTAGGTTTATTTGAAATTGGTAAGCATATCTTAATGACTCAGTATGCTCCTGAGCATGACGGCTTTGACTTCACACCAGAATAATATTTGCGTACATAGGTTTACGCTAGGTGATGTAGAAGATCCAGAAATATACTCAGATACACACATCTGGGATTGGATGGAGAGCGACCCGGCAGGGCAGTTCTGTAAAAATAATTCAAAACAATTAATGAGAAAGATTAGCCAAGATGACTTCGGTTATGGCTACCAAGTAGAAGTATTTGCAGAGTTCGGTGAAAAAGAAATGACGTTTTATGGCTTAAAATACTTGACAAAGTAAATACATGGTGCTATTATAAAATATAATTAGATAAGGAGTTAACATGGACAAGCCATTAGATAGAGCAATCGCTTACGCTACTCTTGCCCACAAAGGTCAGAAGCGAAAGTACACTGGCACTCCTTACATCGATCACCCACTCGAGGTGATGGGAATCGTAAGGACTGTACCGCACACTACAGAAATGTTGATGGCGGCTGTGCTTCACGACACTGTAGAAGATACCGCGGCAACGCTCGATGAAATCGATAAGAATTTTGGAAAAGTTGTACGTTCACTTGTTAGTGATCTTACAGACATCTCCGATCCTGAAGATGGTAATAGAGCTTTCCGTAAAGCAAAAGATAGAGAGCACTCTATCAATGCATCTGCGCAGGCGCAGACAATCAAGTATGCAGACTTGATTTCTAACTCAGAAAGTATTGTAAAGCATGATCCAGGCTTTGCAAAAGTATACATGAATGAGAAGAAACTGTTACTTGATGGTATGACCAAGGGTAATCAAACCCTTAGAAACCACGCTCTTAAGATCGTGGATCAATACTATGCTGATAATGAGGAGTAAGTATGTGGTCGAAGATGTGGGAAACATGGTGCAAGGCAATTGGGGAGAAAGCATATGAAGAAGATAACAATCGTTCTGACAGAGTGGCAATTATTCGTTCTGGGTGGGTGGTGTTGCACATTCTTACTTGCCTTGCTATTATCTTAAACGCAATCGCAAACCATGGTTGGAGGTTGATAGGACTATGACATGGGTTTTAATATTGATAACAATACTACCATACAAGATCTCTGTTTATGAGAAAGGCACATATCCTAATATGGAGAGATGTTTTATGGCTAGGGAAGCAAACTTAACGGATATGGGTCAAATAGATGGATATCCACCGATGAATCAACAGTTGGTCTGTGTTAAATCAGATCAGAGAGAGGGTTAGATGGAACTTGTACTTTTGGTTGTTGCTTTAAAAGCTCTTGAAGCAATGGAAATTTGGGACGGCATGATTTGTGTCAGTAATTGTTTTTAATGAGGTCGGCTTTTATGGTAACAAATGATTTTAAAATTAAGCAACAGGATTTAACAGAACTAAACGGTGATGGCAACAGAGACCGTGGACGCAATGGCGAAGATCTAAAAGAAGAGATGCCATCTGTTCTTAAAATCTTAAAAGAAAATACTATTGCAAAACTTGTTAAAGGTGAAGTAGTAGTTACATTTAACAAGATCAACGGAGACAAACGTGTAATGACTTGTACATTGCAAGAAGGTGTAGTGCCTGAAGCAACTAAGAAAGATCCTGCATCTCAAAAGAAGGTGCAAAAGATCAACGAAGAAGTACAAGTAGTATGGGATGTCAATGCAAAAGGTTGGCGCAGTTTCCGTTGGGCAAACGTTACTGAGGTAGCGAGTGTTTAAACTTTATGACTATATTGCTATAGCAGTGTTTGCCCACTTGTTTTACTATGGTGTTATAGGATTAATATACGGAGGATTCATTGGAGGTATAGTATTGTTCGTTACCTGGGAACTCTGGAAGATGTATGAGATATGGAGAGTCCAACAATGACAACTGCAATTTTAATTCCTGCTAGATACGGCAGCACACGTTATCCAGGCAAACCTCTTGTTGACTTAGATGGAAAGCCTATGATTAAACGTGTGTATGATGCTTGTGTAGAAACAGGACGTGATACTTTTGTATTAACAGACAGCATGAAAATTTTTCCTCTGTTTGGTTCAGAGAGCTGTTGGATCGAAGAAGATCCATATGAAAACGGAACTGCAAGATGTGCAGGTGCTATTTCAAGTAAATTTTTTAAAGCATACGATACATTTATAAATGTACAAGGTGATATGCCAGACGTTACATCTGATATGATTGGTCAGTGTGAAGAATGGTTAAAGTATTATTCTGTTAGTACTGTTTATACAACAATGCGTAAAGAAGAACAAGAACGACCTGAAAGCGTTAAAATGGTACGTGCCGGAGACAAAGCACTTTGGTTTGGTAGAGGTATGACTGGATACGGTGATTGGCATTTAGGTGTCTATGGTTATAGGCGTGATGCGTTAGAAATGTATCCAAACTTAGAGATTCCTATCGAAGAAGACGTAGAGAAACTTGAACAACTACGTTGGTTAAAGAACGGTTGGGATATTGGATGTTCGCATGTTGAATTCAACGGAACCGAAATTAACACGCAAGAAGACATTCACGAATGGAACTACAAGCATGGTGTTAGTAGTAAATAAAACAGACGCTGGAATAGCTCAGTTGGTAGAGCAGGGGTTTTGTAAACCTCAGGTCGGGAGTTCGAGCCTCTCTTCCAGCACCATAGAAAGGTAAGACAGTGAGAGAATTTGTAGTAAGTAGTTGGAATGGAGTTATGAATTACCATCATAATCCATTAAGACATATTCCAGACTTGCAAACACGACATCTAATTATGCAAGTATTAGCATGGATGTGGTGCATTACATTTGCAATCATCGTTGGTAGTTGGAGTGCATTTGGTATTAGTGCTATAGCACACGTATTTTTGATAGGTGCTATTGCAGTGACAGTAGGTACATTTGAAACTGCTAAAAGAACGCCTAGTGCGTTTGAATTTATTAAAGGTTATCATTCTTATGGACGTGGTAGAACATATACAATCTATCATGACAAGGAAGGTATGCCTAAGAAAGTTTACTTGGATCCTAATGATCCAGGTGGAGAACATGAATAGGGGCCATAGCTCAGCTGGGAGAGCGCCTGATTTGCATTCAGGAGGTCGGCGGTTCGATCCCGCCTGGCTCCACCATGAGAGGGAAACAATATGGAAGTAATTTGGCATATATTATTAACGGTGTGTTTGAGGTCAGCATGTGTTGATCAAGATGTTCAATGGTTTGACGATAAAGAACAGTGTTTTAAAATGCTAGATGTCTATAAAGGTATGCCCATAGATGGAGATTGGGACACAGTTGTTTATCAATGTAGGCCTATAAACTCTTTATCAACGTAAAGGACACTGAATGAACAACGAAAACTTAGAAGTATATCCACTTTTTGCTAAAACAATTGTACGCACACAGATCGACTTAGAAGGTACAGATCTAAGTAAAATTGAATGGTCGCAAAACTATCAAAACGAAATTAGTAACAGTCAAAATGTACTTGATGAACCTAACTTTACTAAACTTAGAAAAGAATGTATGAAAGGTATTAATGATTACTTTCACGGTGTAATGAAAGTATCAGAAGATACAGAAATTTATATTACAGAATCTTGGTTTAATAAAACTAGTAAAGGTCAAACACATCACAGGCACTGGCATCCTAACTCAACACTTTCAGCAATCGTATACATGTCAGGAGAAACTGGTAAAGGCGGCAATACTAGTTTTATTACAAGCCATTATGACACACTTGAGTTTGATGTTACAGAAGGAAATCTTTGGAATAGTAGAAGTTGGACAGTAGAGCCAGCAGTTGGTACAATGCTTATCTTTCCATCAAGTGTAGAACACTTGGTACAACCATACGATGGTGACGAGCCTAGAATCTCGTTAAGTTTTAATACTTTTGTAAGAGGTACCTTGTGTCAAAATAAACTAATGAGGTTAGAAGTATAATGAAATTTGCATATTTTAATCCTACAGTAATGGCAGTAGATGATGTTACTGCTGAACAATATAGTAAACTACGTGAAATCGTAAACACAGCACACGAACACGGCGAACACAACGACGAAGGCAATCCTAATATTAGTATTAGAGGCGGCCAACAAATACAAATTGTTCCTAATGAATTCAAACTTGACACAACCTTTTTATCTCAATATATTGAAGAAAGATGTCAAGCGTATATTGATAACATTATTAAAACAAGTGGCGTAGGCGACTTGTATGGTTATAAGCCTGTGTTGGTTTCAGCATGGTCTATAAAGCAACAGCAAGGTGATTATCAAGCATTGCATAACCACGAAGCACATATTAGTGGAAACATATACATGGACGTTCCGTTATTGGCTGATGATTCCAAAAGCAGTGATGCTAACATTGAATTCAGAATGCCAGTGATTAGAAATCCTGCTCATTTTATATTCACAGATCAATGGCGTTTTAAACCAGAGCCTTTGAAAATGATTATATTTCCAAGTTACGTTTCGCATACTGTTTATCCATGGAAAGGACAAGGAAGCAGAACTATTTTGGCATGGGACGTTAAATTGATATCAAAATAGGTGTTGACTATAGGTACTGTATATGCTATACTACTAATATATAACAAAAATAACGATAGGAAAATTTATGCCCGAACTTGATGATAAGCAAATAGAGCAATACGGATACCACCAACAGGCACACGATTTAATTAATTCACAGCACTTACTGGTGCTAATGGCAGCAAAGAGAGCTAGAGAAATACAGAAAGGTTCTAAACCTTTAGTTGAATATCAAAAAGGGCAAAAAACTACTACAATAGCAATTAAGGAAATTGCACTAGGATTATATACTGAAGATCATTACAGTGGAAAAATTAAAAGTGCAGAAGATGAATTAATGGCTAAACGATTCCAAGAGGAGGAAGAGCAATATGGAAGAGAAGAAAGAGCAGATGCAATTGAACATCCGCAAAGCAACACATTTACAGAATAGTATTAAACGTCATATTGATGCTATTCATCTTGACTTTGCAAAAGAAATCGGAACAGAAGATGATATTGTAAAGACGTTAGAAGCAGCAAACGAAACATTGTTTAAAACTGACGAGCGTAGAAACAAACTGTTGACTATCTATTATAACATTGCAGCACTTATTGCGCAGGCAAATGCAGGTTGTGGTATTACTACAGCACAGGCAAAAATTGGTTTTGTTGATAATAGAATTACACAAGTAGAACAAATTGCAAAATCAGTTCCGCTTACAGATCCTAAGGCACTTGAAGGTTATCTAAAAGAAGTAACAGGAAGTGTATCAACTGGAGTTGTTTCTTTAGATCAAATTAAACAAGCAAAAGCAGAGCTTCAAAACTTAAAAATTAATAGACAGCAACTGGAAGAAGAAATCTTTGAACTAATGGTTAAAACAGAGATTCCTTTAACAGATGATAATGTTACAATTTTAGGTCAAGAAGGATTAATCTAAATGGCCAAGGCCCTAAAAGTATACTGGGCACCTGATTACGGGGTAGATCGTATTGATTGGAATATGCTATATGCCGATCCAATTAGTGTATTTGATAAATCTTACAAACAAAAAACAAACGTTGACAAGTATGATAGTGTATTCTACTGTCCTGCTTTTAAGCATCTAGCAAAAAATACACTAGAATTTAACAATCCTCTCACATCAACATTCGAGTTTGATAACAACGGACAAATGATTCCTCCAACTACACGTCAAGGTGTATTTGCTAATGTTGTTCGGCAACCTAACTTGCATGATCAAATTTTATTAGAATACGGATTGCGTTTTGTATTCTTTACCGATGATGATAGTTTAGACTGTACACTTACTGCTCCTTGGTTTAATAACTCGCCATGGCAAAAAACTGCAACTATGATACCTGGTAGGTACGATATTGGTAAATGGTTTAGAGCAGTTAATGTAGAGTTCATGTTAGATCCGGGCGTTAAGAAGTTTACAATTAAGGAAGATGAGCCATTATGCTATTTTAGTTTTGGTACGGATCGACCTATCGAGTTTATTAGATTTAAAATGAATGACGCACTAAAGAGTTATTCAATAGCATGTTCCTCGTCAACAACTTGGAATTCGTGGATACCATTAGCAGATAGGTATAAAAAATTTAAAAACAGTAGGATGAAATCACTTATCCTAAAAGAAATAAAGAGAGGTATTATTGATGGCTAAACGTAGATTTAGAGTACAAGGAAGTAACTATGGAGGAGAACTTGCTATTGGTCAAGTTAGTAAAGAGTTTGTAGATTACTTTATTGACAAAGACGAGTCAGATCTTATTGAAACTGTAACTAGTTACGAATGGGACGATGAAGATATGGGTGATAAAGATGCACCTAAGATTGCAGAAGAATTTAATGGGTGGTATGAGTGTGATGATCTAGAACATCTTAACAACTCTTATGCCGATGGTGAATGGTTTGTTAATGAAGTACCTGCAGATGGCAGTGACGATTATGCTTGGGACGAAAACGAAGTTAGGTTTGAACCTTATCATTTGTATGGTAGAGAAGCATATCATCAAGACAAAGACGAAGAAGGACTTATTCCAGTTCTTTGTTTCCATAGCGGAGAAAAGGGAGGCTTTGGAAGTTACTTTATAGAAACAGACGGTGAAGACTTTGACCCTAAGAAACTTGCATTTAGTTCAGTTGAAACTAGTGTGTCTGAAATTGTTGAAAATGTTTGGTACAATAAAGAACTAATTGAAGCAGACTTTGACTACAACGACACAACAGGTAAAGGTTATTATGCTAGTGTTGGTTACTTTAATCCTAAGTGGCATGACAAGGACGAAATGTACACACCAGAATATTTAAAAGAAAACGAATACTGGGAAGGGTTTGACGAACAAGAAAGTGACTAAAGTTATAGATCAAGACAGTGTATTTAGAAAGTTTAACTTTAGCAGCACTATAACTGCTGAAGATAATCAAAATGCTATTGCTATTGTTAAAAGCATTATTGATGAAGGAAACTACTGGGAAAACAGTCCTAAATACCAAACAAAAGAAAACATATTTGGTAGGCCTGAGCCTTTATGGCTCAAGTATCGTATGAGCTTCTTGTTCAGTGTGTTTATGTACTTTGGCAGAGAAGTTAAAGTAGGCAACATGCAGGCATGGAGTTTCATGACAAATAAAGAGGGTGCAGAAGATAGAGAAAGACTTTGGCATCATCATCAACACAAACCACAACCTAAAAGCATGAGTGGTATTATGTACTTAGAAATACCCGATGATGTACAGGATAGAGACTTATGTGGTACAGAATTCGCGCCTAACGGACCCAAAAATGACGGTAAATTCTTTGTAAAACCTGACGATTATACTTGGTTGATTTACCCTAGCGAATATTGGCACAGGCCCGCGGCACCACAAAGCGATAAATATAGATATATAATAGCAGCAGACGTTGAAATATTGTCTTAGGAAATGCCGCCGAATAAGGCTATAGGCATAAATACTAAGTATAGAAACGAATATTGAACGAATATTGCCAGGAGTTTAAAAGAATATGCCATTACAGATAAGAAGAGGAACCGACGCTGAACGCCAAGTACTAGCGAC
>NYWG01000194.1 GCA_002684915.1 Verrucomicrobiales bacterium | reverse complement strand
GTCCATGCTTTACATTGTTGATAGCATCTTTCAATGCAATCGGTGCCGTCTCCTGTGCAAGGGTTATCACCATTGCCTTCAAAAGCAATTTTTTCGTGGTCAACACATTCACCGTTGAATACTTGACTATACGAGTAACCAACACGATTTAAGTCCGTTGTATCAGCGGTGACACCGCTCATCGTGTTTAGCTCCGTAATGGTGCTCAAAATGCCGCTTAAACTATTCAACTCTTGTGCGGATGCAGTAATATTACCATGCAGATTACCAGCTTGGTTCAACTCCACGGCAGTAACCGTTAAAGAGACGCCTTCTATGTTGATTTCTCCGACTGGGACGTCAAGGTCTCCTTCTATGGTTACGTTGTTTACAAGTTGTACGTGTTGGTCGGTATCAGCAGTCACTACTTTGCCAGCAGCCGAGCGGCCAACACCTTTGACGTAGGAAATAATCGGCAAACCAGTGGTTGCGGCTCCATAACTGTATTCAGATTTTCGGACATATAATTTTTTTGTTGTGTCGTCGGTCCAAAACGTTGAGTCTAGATTACCATTGGCAATGACTTGGCACGTTCCTGCATTTTTGTCTACTAAAATTCCATAGTGAGAGCTATCAGTAATCAAGGCGGTGCAGTCGGATATGTGATTGTTTGGCATGTTTTGCGCTGTACCAAGTGTACCTGACATGACTTTATTGTTGTAAATTGTAAAAGTAATCGATGCTGTCCACGCATGCGAGTAGCCAGCGCAGGTTGCATCGGCTACGCAAGCAGTTTCTGCTTCTGCCAAGGTGGCAGCTGTGCTCCCAGCAAAGCGAGTTGTTAAAGAAGTTTTGTAAACACTTGGCAAATCATGGATCGAAGCAACTTGTTCTTTGCTTAGTTGCAATCCGGCAAGTTGATTTAATTCTTGAGTAGTCGTGTCGATTCCTGTCAGTTTAGAGAGTTCAGATGAGTTGACTGTTACATTTTGCAAGACATTCAGTTCAGTTGGAGAAGCGGTCACTAAGACATGATCCACTCGAAAGTCAGCGCGGTTGATATTAACGTTGGAGAGGTTTTGATTATTAAAATTTACTGCATCATCGATGGAATTTATTTCCATGTGATTTTGAACCACAGGATCTTCTGCGGTGCCGGTGAATTGAACATTTGGCAGTTCGAAATTTGCGTCAGGTTCAACTATGATGCTTGCGCTAGCAGGCACAGTTAAGGTTCCACCAGAAACAAGCGATAGAGAAGGCAAAGCGTTTGTGTTGATGGTATTTAAGTTTGCACTCTGTGCTTCTAAATGATCGGCAGCGCCTTCTGCTAAGGTTGCACCGCCATTTGTTATTTTGTGCAAGTTTTCAGCTTGTCGCACAATTTCTAAAAAATCGATATTTTCAGAGCATGTGTTAGCGGAATTGCATATAGACATCGCTTGTAACGTTGTGTTTAAGTTATCAATAAGTTGGTCATATTGCAATTTTGGAAGCGATTCTAAACAATGTCGATCGCTATCGCTAAACTTTGATTGTGCTTCACAACAAGCTTTGTCATAGTGCAAGTACTCGACACCGTAACATTGATGCCAAGGTTTTTGTGCATAGCAGGATGCAGTAAGTAGTAGTAGAATAGAAACGATAGAATAAAAACGCTTCATATATTATATTAATTATAGTATCTCTTACTTATATAATAATTTTAAATCCTTTCGAATTTAAGCTAAAGGTCCTAAGCTCTCAGATGCGGATTTACAAAAATGCAATTCTGTGTCCCCGTTACCTTTTGTTAAATAAATCATTTGTCCAAATTGTGTACAAGTCGGTGTATCGGCCGATTGACTGATCAAAAAGTTTGCACATGTATTCAATTGTTCTGAAGTTACAGTCAACTCCGATAACTTTGTCATGTCATCATTTGATACAATTGCTGATTTCGTCACTGCCTCATCAATTTCAGCGGAAGTGCTTGTGACGGTTGCTAAGTCAAGGAGCTTGGCTTCGTGTGTGCTTAACGTTAAAACGCTGTTTAACTCAGCAGGAGTTGCAGTCACTTCGATGCCACCAACTTTTAAAACACTAGCATCAAGTGTCCCGGACACGGTCACAGTACCATTGCTGCTGATGCTACCGTCTGCATCAGCAATGACAGCTTTGGATGGCAGCACGGTTCCTGGCACAGCTCCGACCAGTGCATTTAAGTCAGCTGCCGTCGCCGTTAGGTTTTCTAGCTTGTCCAGCTCAGCAACCGAAACGGTCAAATCGACAACTTTATTCAATTCTGCAGCAGTTGCTGTTACGTCTTTCATAACATTTAAATGAACGGCTGTCAAATCGGCATGAGCACCATCAAGTGTGTTCAGCTCCGATGACGTGACGGACATTCCGTTTAACTTTGCTAAATCAAGTGCGGTACCAGTGAAACCATCTAATCGATTAAGTTCCGTAGCTGTAGCTGTCAACCCAGTAAAACGATTTAGATCCTCCGCGCTTGCAGTAACTGTGTTACCGGACAACTTCAAGGTAGTTACGTCTAATACTGTAGCGTCGATGTTTGGAATCGTCGCTTTGTTACTTGCATCAGTTGTCACAACTTTATTTGCCTCTGCTTGACCTAGTGTTACACCTGCTAGATAGTTTAGCTCTGCAGTCGTTGCAGTTACTAAATGTAATTTGTTCAGTTCTTCCGTAGTTGCTTGGATGTCGTCTAAGACATTCAATTCGTCTGCAGTAACGGTTAATGATAAAAAGTGATTTGTAGCATCATTGATGTCGCCACCATCATGTGATGCATCCAAAACAACACCACCAAGTTTCAATTTTCCACTAGGAATGTCAAGGTCTCCAGCAATAGTGACGTCTCCATTAAAACGTACTGCACCTGCGGCATTGGCTGTTACTGCTTTCAAGGCTTGTGATTCTCCTAAGGTCACTCCTGATAGGTAGTTAAGCTCAGTGGCGGTGCTTCTCATTCCATCTAATTTATTTATTTCTGTCGCACTTGCCGTAACAACTGTTCCGTCAATATTAAGTTGCCCTTCATCAACAACAATAGCGCCGTTTACTATTACCTTGCCGTTAAAACTAAAGTCACCCTTATCATCGGTAACAACAGCTTTTGATGGTTCACTTCTGCCAATGGTCACGTCTGCACGATTTAAATCTACTGCATCCGCCGTCACGTTTTTCATCTTGTTCAACTCTAAGGCTCCAACACTAAGATCTTTCAATTTGTTAAGTGAAGATGGATCAGCATCAAAGCCATCAAATTGGTTTAGCTGTGCGGCAGAGGTAATTACCTCAACACCTCCAACAAGCAATTTTGCTGTATTCAACTCTCCTACTACTTTTAAATCGTGTAATTGTACCATGTTGTTTTCGTCTGCCGTTACAACTTTTAATGGCTGCGAAATTCCAACAGTTTCAACGTCCAACATATTTAGTTCATCTGTTGAAGCACTCACACCACTTAGCACATCCAGTTGATTCCAATCACCAGTAAAACTTTTTAACGGGTTTAAATGTGCTGCAGTTAACTCTGTGTCTATACCAGCAAGTATATTTAATTCAGCAGCTGTAGCAGTTACCGCGGTAGTTCCTATGTGCAAAGCATCTTTTGCCAGAGTAAGAGTTTTTGTGCTGTGGATGGTTAAGTCACCATTTAAATTAAGATTTCCGTTTGTATCTGGCACTAAAGCCTTGCCAGGCTCGGACTGTCCTGCTGTTGTAACTTTTAATGCGTTCAAATCCTGCATACTGGCGGTAACACCGGTGAGCAAGTTAAGTTCTTGAGCGCTACTGGTAATTTCAACGCCATCAATCATAAGTCCCTTGGCATCGAGTGACCCTTGTACATCCACCGCTCCAGTAAATTTAACTTTTCCTTCGCTATCAGCAGTCACCACTTTTCCAGCTTCGGTTACACCTTCTTCCGTAATGTCTAATCGATTAAAATCATCTTTGTCTGCTGTAACTAAATGCAACTTATTAAGTTCGTCACTAGTTGCGAGTATACCATCAAGCATATTGATCTCGGCTGTGCTGGCCGTCAAACCTATAAAGTGGGCAACAGCGTCGTTCAATTCAACCGCTGTCTTGTCAACGACAACTCCATTGATTTTTAATTTACCATGTGGTATATTCAAGTCACCATCAATTTCCACATTTTTCTTGAACACAACGTTACCTTGTGCGTCTGTAGTAACCGCTTTGTTTGCTTCTGTTTCACCCAAAGTTGTTACTTTTAATAATTGAAGATCTTCTTTCGTCACACCGGAATCATGCAATCCATTTAAATCAGATGCATCTGATTCCAAATTTTTTAACTTGTTTATATCATTAAATGTTATAGATGTGTCTATGTCTTTTAAAATGTTTATTTCTGCAGCAGTTGCTAAAACATCTACTCCGTCTAGTTTGAACCCACCATGCATGTTTACGTTGCTGAGCAAATGACTATTAAAATTGACTGCACTATGTATTTCGTCTACTCGTAGATGCGGTATGATGGTAGCAGTAGCCGCAGTTTTACCAGTAGTTAATTGTGGTATAGTCAACGTTCCTTCAACGTTTAATGTAGTACCAACTGGTATAGTTAATGTAGAATTTTCTGCTAGTTGCAAACTTGGTAAGTTGCCATTGCTAATACTTTCCAAATTTGGATGTTTGTCCTGTTTTGATGTTGCGACTTCGACTGCCACACTAACACCACCATCCGTAATGTTTTTAATACGGTCCCTCAAGTAACTCAAGCTAGGCAAATCTTTTATACAGGATGTATCAGTATTTGAACAAAGTCCTATTTCTGCCAATGTATCCTCTAAACGATTTACATCTGATCGATACTGTTCGTGAGGAATAGCCTGAACACATGTTGCATCGTTATTTTCATCACAACAATTTGACGTTGCATAAAGAAAATCGAGCTGTGAACACTTTACGGGGTAATTTGCTTTTGTAAAAGGAATAGACACTAACACTAAAAGATGTAAAAGGTATTTCATAAAGTGTTTGTATAACAACACCAGTGCTTATATATATTTATTTTACAATGTTTTCAACTTTAACTCTTGCTATTCGTATTAAAATTGCTACATATGCACCAGAGTTAATCTTTTGTTGCTCTGACTTATATCGTGTTAAAAACCGTATTGTTTGTCCATTTCACAAACATTGTATAATTTATGTCAATTGCCCCTGTCCTACTTGTGGTTTTGTCAAGCGTTTAAGTCAACAAAAATTGGATAAATTGCATGATTACTATCGACGTAGAAGAAAACGCAGAAAGTTCAAACATTCGGTAACCTAATATTTTTTTTAACGTACCACTGATAGGTAAAGGGTACAATAACTTGAGTGTAGTCTGTTACGGCTGCAACCCAACGATAAACGTATTGTTTGTTCATAATAGCTTCTGGACTCCCATCCCATAGCTCTTGCCATTCTGTGTTTCCAAAAACAATGGTTAGCATTTTTTTGTCTAGTACGGCACTGCAAAGTGTACGGTAGCCAAGACAGATGCTAAGCTTCCTTGTATCGCGATCAGCATAAGCTTCCTCTCCAAGAGTCATTTTGTAGACTTCGTGTTTCCACAAACCCATAATACGACGTTTAAATTGAAACTCGTCCTCATTCATTTGTTGTTGTTGTATATCAAATACAATTTGATATTGCGATCGAGAGTGTAAATAACGATAACATTTGTAAGATCCGTTTCCCATGTATGCTTCTTAAAATATCCTATTATACTTTGGTTTTGTGTGGTTTCGGAATTCCAGAGTGTCATCTACGATTTTTATTTTAAGCCTAACCTATGTTTTGTTGTAAATCACCATAACAACGACATTAGAGGTCGGTCAAAAATAAACTTCAACAAAAATAAATTTTCACGCATAGACGTGGGAATTCCTAACACTAAAGTATCAGTTTTACTAGGAAATTAGACATCGTTTATCTGCATCCTTTAAATCTTCTATTAATGATGGATTACTATTCTCCCCTAATAAACTTTCATCTTCCTTTTCGTATTCATCTAAAGCATAAAATATGCGGTGTCGATTTACACCTTTTAGTTTTAATTTTAAATACTGGAAAAAATCATCAAACATATTCTTTTGTTTTAACAAATCTTCTATGTTTATAATGCCTTCCACCTTTAATATTTCTGCTGATTTCTTTCCTATACCAGGTACCTCTAAAACAGATGCCGTTGATGGGGTTTCAAGAAAACGACGCATTGTCGCTGCACTTATATTTGACTTTTCTGGATTATACATATTGTTTAAATGAAATGGTTATTATATATCTAATTGCTCTTGTGGTAATATATCACGTTCAACTATTACCGTATCGTCATCTTCTACCATGTATTTTGTTATTGCTGCAAATTTTAAGTCACTAACAAACTGAATATTTTGTTTTGACCGACAGAGTGGGCACGTGACAATCGGTGCAAAGGCAAGTTCCGCTTTGGATTTACACCATTTTTGGAAGCACATATTATGAAACTTGTGTTTGCAATCCAATACTTGTATGTGTTGATTTTTTTTTATATCATTTAAACATATGCTACACTGGTCGTCTTTCTTTGCAATATTATGTGGTCTTTTTGGTTTCCATTCTGTAGTACGCATCGTCTCTTTGAAAACAGATCGCATAATATCTTTAAACGCATAGTAGCGAAGTGCCGTACCATATGTTTTTAATGTAATTTTATAAACAAATGTTTGTTCTGGTTTTATCTTGTCTTTTTTTTTGCGCTTTGGCATAGTTTGTATAAATTAAATTTGAATCAGTTATATATGAATTATGATTCGCAAAGAATTGTATGAATCTGTCCATGGAACCTTACGAGGTGAAACATTAAAACATGTGCAATGTCTAGAAAAATATTTTGAAACACGCCGAGAAGCAACGTCGCAAATTACGATCCTACCTAATTTTTGTAAAGACAGCGATATGACAAACTTTCTTGCTACTTTATTTCCAAAATTAAAGGGTTTACCTATTTATCGTGGTTTGTTGGTAGAACTTCGACCAACCTACGAAATGTCGCTTGGCGACTTTCAATGGTTATATCCTCAAATTTCAAAGCGTCGTGGCATTATTAACATGCCAAGCAGTGCAAGCGTAGACAGTATCAAAAATCGGATTCGCGATTTAAAAGAAATGACCATAAAAGATTTTATGCAAAAGAGCGAGACAAGCAATGAGTATCAAATGAGTCCATTCTACAACTCTGTTGGTATTTATGAATGCAACAGTAGCTCGTCTGAATGGGGTACAACGGAATCGAGCATGGCAGTCGGCTTTGACTTGTCTCTGGACAAATTTTTAATTCATTTCTTGTACACGTTGATTGAAAACAATGCAAATATAAATGTGGTTGATTTTTTTAAATTGCTTACGACGTCTAGGATAGAAGGTCAAAATTTAATACAAAAAGTATCTGAAATGGTGCAAGGCGTCATGGAATATGTGTTGGACGTCGAAGAACACGATTTTGATTGGGTAACTGATGAAACTTACAACTACTTTTACAAGACGAATCATAGTTATTTTTTCTTCAATCACGCGGTTAACATGCTCAAGATGAACAAACGTCCAGTGGCGTTTCAAAGCTCTACGCTTGCAGGATTCACGTTGTATAAAAACAATATAACAAACAAACATGACTATCATTTTGTGTTCCCAACGGATGCTGGATTTCTAGATCAGTTCCACAGTGTTGACGATTTATCAACAACACAAAAAGACCGTTTGGAGACGGCATTTCACTGGGAGCGACATATCATACCATTTAATACGTATTTAATGAAGAAATGTCATCCAGTGACAATTAAAGAATGGAAACAGTTGGAAAATACACTACAGGTATTGAACGAGAAATTTTATCGTACCTACTTTAATCGTTTAAGTACTCACAACGTATACGATTTCTTGCACCCAAAAGAAATTATAGCATTACAGCCAGGTGACAGAAGTGCTCATGTCCGATTTCCGCTGCACTCGAAGCATCTTATTTTACAATTAATTTTAGACAACTACAAGGATCTTTCGATTCACGAGATTATCAACCCAAAGTACTACGACACACGTCGCCGTATGCTCATGCTACCTAAAGAACTTGCAAAGCTGGTGCTGGAGCACGATGTTTAATTGTAGTATACACGCAAATCTTCTCGAAGCAAAGGTTCTTTCTCAGCGTCGGTACCTAGCTCGGAGCTTACAAGTCCAAAGTAGTGAAATTTTGATGTTTTTAACATGGTTAGTGCCAAGGAAATACCAAGTGCACCAAACACATGCCACGCGCAATGATTTGCATCGCTGTCACCAAAAATATAAAACGCAGATGCAACGATGAATACGATAATGCTCATAATTGCATTGCCAGGATGA
The DNA here is from genome assembly GCA_002684915.1 of Verrucomicrobiales bacterium. GTDB lineage: Bacteria > Verrucomicrobiota > Verrucomicrobiia > Limisphaerales > UBA1096 > UBA1096. The sequence goes on along the minus strand of NYWG01000194.1, from coordinate 9,457 downwards.
TAAAATTCTTTGTCGCGGACACCTTTTACAATACCAATAATAAAATAAATACTGAGATACACGAGCTTTGCATTACGGCAATCGTAATCGTTGTTGCAATGTGCAGCATGACTCCAGAATACAATTAATACATTTATTGGACCTATTGACTGATATTGTTTTGGAAGTGCAAGGTAGCTAGCCAGTGTCAACAAAAGAAACCACGAAAATTGCACGTCGATAGATTCCCATGCATAATGATTCATACGAAAACAAACGTCGTAAGCTTTGCAGGTATGATAAAGACTTGACACAAGAGTAATTAAACTAAGAATGATAACAAAATTTACATTTTTCAAATCAAATGCAATAGCAAGTGGTGCGATATAAGCAATATTAGAGAAGAGGGTGTATGCTCTGGCAAATTCATTATTAAGATAACTTGGGATACATAGTATTGCAGTCAGTGAGAGAATAGCAAGACTGACGACCGTAACGGTTTTCATCATTTGTCATATAAAATAATCATAATATATAATACTTAATTTGCTTAAACTTTCCGCAGAACCACTAATTTAGATTTTTTTTTTGTTTTAAACATTTTTCTTTTCCATTGTTCTATGTTGTGTATAGCTTTTGTGTGAACACCTTGTTCAAGCAAATGGTTAGATAAATGCTCTATAACTTTTTCCCGTGCATCTTTTTGTGTTCTCTTTTCTACTCGATAAACACGGTCAATCGTTTCAATACTGTCAAGGTGTTTTAATTTGCGAAACAATTTTACAATCTGTTTTTCCAGTGCATCTTTTTCACTCATAATCTTCAATACTTCGTTCCGCATCTTTTCCATTTTGTTAAACAACTTGTCTATGTCTTGAATTTTTTGTCGCAATAACTCTATTTTTTTCATTTGTTTGTATAATTGTAACTACATATACTACACTTTGAAGATTTGTTTTTTAAGCAACCAGTGCATAAAATAGTTTTTCCACAGACACACTGTAAAAATCGTACATGTTTGTCCGATTTGCACTCGTTACAAGATAATTGATGTTTTGATGATACAAAAATAATATTCGGTGCATAGTCGTATCGGTTACATCGTAACATGTTCATAAAACGCATTAAATTTGGAGGAAAAAAACTGACTAAGGTCGGGTATTTTCGAAGGTGCAAGTACAAACATTCTATTCGCTCTGTAAATAATTTATTTTGTTTATTAACGTACGCGTTTCGAATCAAGGAAAAAAGTCGCAATGCTTCGAAACCATCGTAAGTTTGTAACAATGAGTTTACAAACATGGTGTACATATTTTTTTCCTGCTTCTGCCACCTACGCCGATAAACGTCGATGGTGTCGCCAAGCTTAATGTATGGCAAGAGCTCTATCAACCTTTTCTTTGCAACTGCAAGTTTCCATGTCGAAATGTACTCTTGGAAATTTTCTTTATAAACAGACTTTTTGTATATCTTCTCGTAATCAAACATACTAAGTTCTTTGAATGATTATTTTAGCAATCGACCCTGGAGTTGTCAACCTCGGTTTTGCCATTGTCATCGATGGTAAATTTTCCGAATGTGGTGTTGCCAAAATTAATCGAAAAAAAGAGTTGGTTGACGAGCTGCAACGCTTTGCTGATGCAATGAGAGGTTTTGGTCCATTTGATTGTGTTGCCATCGAGCGACAGATGCGTGCAAATATGCGTGTCATATCAACACATCTATATCATATGTTTAAAAATGCAAAGATTGTTTCACCGCAATCTATTAAGCGTTACTTTAATTATTCTGGCATGCGATCTTACAAGCAGCGTAAGAAAAAAGGCGTCGAGTTATTCAAAAATTTATGTCGCGAAAATAAGCAAATGAATTTGTTTGAAAAGGTATTACGAGGTCGTGACAAGATAGATGATGTTGCAGATGCAGCTTTGATCGGTATGTATATATATGCTGAGAATAAAGTGGAAAGTAAAAAGAAAGACAATGGCGATGTTAATCAGTGGATCCGTGATAACGTATGGATCATATCGCCTGCTTAGTATGTTGCGATCACGCACTGATACTATTCCATATGAACAGTATATGCAACAAGAAGATGTCGAAGCGACTCTTGTTACCTTAAATCGTTTTTTGCAAGCAAAGAAGAATAAGTCGAGAAACGACCCATACAAAGAGTTACGGCAACAATTTAATCACGTACAACAACTATACAAAGAGTTAAAAGAGTTGATTCAATGGAGAAAAGAAAAAGTTTATCGTTATTTGTATTGGTCTGGAGAAAACAAGAAATTTTTTAATTTTAAAAATGAATGGGCTATTTTGATGTCTAGATTACGACTTATAAAAGCATTGTTATATTTAGATAAAAATGTACTTTGATTTTTTAACTACTCTACAACTAGTCACTTCGTTTATTATTACGACATTTATTATAGTCTGCCTTACTGATACATTATGCACTACGTACGTTCATATACGACAAATGTATAATCGGCGTTATTTGTATTAAGAATTACATGCAATCACCCCATTCATCTTCAATAGCAGATTCTTCACGGTTGCGTTTTCTTGAAATTGGCGCTTCTTGCACAATTTGAATGCGTTTGAGGACCAATTTGAACCCACGTATTGGAGCAGCATAAAATTGCGGCTCGTATACCAGCACGGCAACTTGATTGTGTTTGACAATTTCAGGCTCCAATGGTTTGTTGTCTGCATCCAAATCGTTGCCATGGTAGTGATACACTTTGTTTTCAGTATCCCATTTGTAAACTTCAGACAACAATTCATCCGACGGCGTGACATTTTTTGGCACTGTAAACTCTTCATCGATCAACTTTTTGGTAATCAATGGATATTGTAACGTAGGGCGGTTACGACTGCCTTGTACCTTCGACCAAGCTTCAATAATACGACCAATATCCTTCCCTTGCTTGTCTTGCTTTGGCTCCCAGTAAAGACCAGATTTGAAATTGTCTTTGAAACTGTCCAATTTGGTCTTTGGTTTGACACTTTTCAAAAGGTCGCTGACAACACCTTCCGTGACATTTTCATCTTTCATTTTTTCACGAAACTCTTTTGACGTTGCCAATGCATGGATTTGGTTTGCACACTCGTCTAAGCATTTTGATTTCCATTCAAACCAATCAGTATGCATATCCAACAACTTGTCAATTTTGACACCGTTTTCAATCAATTGGTCTTGTACTTTACCAAAGAATGCGCCAACTTGGAATTGGACTTTGCGTTTTGAATCTTGAACAGCAGGTGGTGTCCATGAATCGTCTGCCCATCCAGGCTTGCGACCTTGATGTGTACCTTTGATCTCTGGCCAGGATAAGTTGCATGGAGGTGTCATAATTTCAAATGGTTTGCCAGTGTTTGCACCATCTGCATCTTTGAAATGAATTCTCAACGTTGCACCTTGAGCTCCACCCTGCTTGTTTTTCATAGCTGGATAAATTGTTTCACTGACCACCAAAAAGTCTTTGGGGTTTCTGCCTTTCAGTTGTTTGAAAGTAAATGGATTTGTTTTTCCTGACATAATATTTTTGTTTGGATTAAATGCTTGTAACATATGTATTGATTGTTGCACTGGACGGGTTGTTTCTTAAACGTTTGTGTGTATCACGTGTGTGTTGTGTGTCATGTGTCACGTGTGTTGTGTGTCATGTGTCACGTGTGTTGTGTGTACGTGTCGTATAGGAAGTTAAAAAAAAGACACGTGTAACCTATAAAAAACATTGAACCTATAATAGTAATAATATAAGTAGTGTAAATGGACCTTACATTACGATACGAAGACATTGTACTACCTGTACTCTACACCTCTTGTTTCCTAGGACTTTTACACGAGTGGATTGATATCCTACACTTACAAGTATGGATCCTATGGTTTTTACTTCATGTCTTTATGCTATCACTATTTATTATTTACCAAGACCTAAAATTATTTCAAGTTACGTCAAAAGATCGCAAACACTTGATGTATAATATTGTTTTTGCAACGCTATGGTACTATCAGCGCATTTACTCTATACTGTACTATCCAAGCGGAAATTATGAACCGTCTTGTAAACGCGATTTTTTAATTATACACTCGTCGCTTGCATTATCTCTTGTCGTTGTTGCACTAGGTGCGGTGTTCGTTGGTTTAGTTCATTGGTAGCAAAGTTATACAATCGTTTTGTCAACATATCTGCACGATCTTTCAATGGTGTCTGATCTAAAAACAATTTGATGCGTTGGAAATTATGATGGAAACTCAAGATCAGATGCTCGACTGACGAAAATCCATAACGCGATAAGCATTGTTCAGTGTAGGATCCAATACCGGATATGTTCGTAAATGGTGTTGCAAATAACATATACATGTTACCATATATTCGCTTGTCGTCCTTTTTTAGCAACTCGTCCAATTTATCTACGTCTACCGTTGCATCATGCGCGTCTTGAATTTCCTTTTCAAATTTTTCCATGTACAAGTTTGCAAGACTATAAGATTCTAGCCCTGGATAAACTTGACGAAAGTAATAAAGTGTATCGAAGAAGAATAATGGTATGTCAAAAAAGATAGAACAAATATCATATCGAACCAATGCATTTTCAAACACCAACTTGTCGGAACGGAAACCATTATGACTCATCAAACAAATATTTCCATTATTCTTTAAACACCGTAAGAAAAAATGTTTTACTTCGTACATGGCATCAACAATATCTGGTGCACCTAAGTCATATAATGCTTCTTTTGTTGGCATTTTATAACGTATGTCCACCGGTTTTGGAACATGAATTAAACGTTTGTATGGATTTATCAAAGTACAAAACTTTTCTCCAGTATCAAAATCCTTTAACGCGATTTGCCATATACAACAGTTAATACCATTACGATCTCTCAAATCCCCAGAGAACTCCAAATCATAAATAATTTTTTTTGTATAAGCAAACGGAGATTCAATCCTAAACATGGTATTCCTTCGAAACGGTAAAGAAACTAATAATATAGGATACACAGAAAAACCAGTAAAAGAGTGTTCTATCTGTTTCAATACACTAAAACAAAATAATTGTATTTACTTAAACTGCGGACATCGTTTTTGTCCGTGTCTTTTTGCATGGTTTACACGCGACCTTAGCTGCCCGCTATGCCGCAAGCAAATAGATGGTTTTCGAGCAAGATTGTCTACACCTCTAAACATAGAACGTGATCAAAAAGCACAGACAAAACAACATATGAAAATATTAGTTGCATCCTTTTTTAGCATTTTCTTTATCACACACGCAAATCGACTAGAACACGTCGATCATGTATTACACTTTGGCATCAACCTTGTACTCGTCTTAATAGTTGCAGAGTTTGTACGTATATTAAAACTTATATGTTAAGTCTATAGAATAATGTTTCAAAGTTCCTCTCTATGGCGCAACATGCCAACATGGCAATACCAGCTAAGCTACCTTAACAAAGATAAATTTCAAATCAAATGCATCAAAACACCATTGCCTAGCAACCTATCAAAACGCATGCCATGGTCAGAGTACGAACGTGTTAAAGAACAACTTCTACGTACACAAAAAGAAGTGCAAGTCATACCGACACACGTGCTTAATGCCATGAACCATCGACCAAAAACAAGTTTGCAAGACTTTACAGAAAAATCAATTGATGTCCTGAAGGCCGCTTGTCCTTTCTGGGATAAACTCTACGAGCATCAAAAAGTTGGTGTTGCCAAAGCAGTCATTGAGTTTAAAGGATCTTCTTTGATTGCAGATGAGATGGGAGCTGGGAAATCGTACACTGCATTAGCAGCCGCAGCTATCATGCTCTCTAGACAAAGCCGTGCCATGATGCTAATCCTATCACCAGCATTCTTGGTCAAGCAGTGGCAGCGTTACGCGAAAGAATATTTACCGACCGTTGACGTCAAATGCTATTCTTACGACAAAGCAAAAAACATACACAAAGATTTAAAAAAAATAAAATGGAACCTTGTACTATGCGATGAATCACACTGCTTAAAAGACACAAAAACACAACGATTCAAAAAACTTGGGGCTCTTATACGGAAAGCAAAACTGAAATTGTTGCTTAGTGGAACTCCATGTGTCAACAAGGCAAACGAACTCTTTAGTCCACTTAATTTGCTGCATCCAAAAGTATTTAAATCGTACAAAAAATTTTGTTTTCGATACTTTGACTTACTGTCACGTCGTTGTCGTTTACCGGAAGAGCTGCATGTAATGCTGCCTGTATTTGGTTTGATTCGCAGAGAAAAAAAAGATGTTTTAGACTTACCAAAAAAACATATACACTGGTGGTATATTGTGGATACAGAAGCGAGGAAATCTGTTGCAAAGTTGAAAAAACGATTGGAGGACGAGGCATCAAAGGATTCGAACATGAGCAAGTACCTTATTGGTGAAGCCTTTCACGAGTTAGCTGAAATCAAGATCAAATGCCAAACGTTCAAAGATACAATCAAGCGCCTCATAACAAAGCACGAGAAACCGATTGTACTCTTTTGTGTACACCTTAGTGTCTTAGAAATGCTCATGGGATTGTGCGAAGAAATCCATTGCAAACATGCACAAATATCCGGATCAGTTAGTATGAAGAAGCGTGACGCAATTGTTACGCAGTTTCAAAACAATGAAATTGATGTGTTATGCTGCACGATCGCCGCGGCTGGTGTTGGACTGACCTTGACCAAATCGCACCACGTGATCATTGCAGAGAGCGACTGGGTGCCTGGTAATCTTTCACAAGCAATAGACAGGGTGCATCGTATCGGCCAGGAGAAAGAAGTGCATGTGGACCGTATTGTGTTTAGTGATTCTCTGGATGAATGGATATTGAAGGTAGAGAATGGAAAGAAAAAAATGCACAAATTGTTACTGGCAAAGAAGAAATAAAATAAATTATTTTTACAAATCCTCTTCATCTACCATTCTCTTTAAGAATAAGCAACAACATATAAAACTCGTAACAAAGCAACATAGCGATGCTAGAGCACTCATTTCTCATTGTCAGGTTACTATTATATATTACAAATCAGGACGACCTTCTACTCTATCGTATCGTTCCTTCGGTAAACTTTGAATGAAACGCGACATTGTAAATGCGAATAGTGGAATGCCTATTAACATGTAGGTACCGGCAATAACGTTGTTTAAAGGTTCGTTTTTGCACGTTTGTGAACCAGTTGTTGTAAGCAAACCGACGGTATAGTTAAGAGCTATTAAAAACGTCATACCTTCTAGGTAGACTCCAAATAGTATACCGATGACTAAAAATGCAAAAGTAAGCAAGTATAAGTTCATGTTACTAATGTTGCGGTCACAGGTAGTCATAAACTCACGACAAAAATCAGAGTTCATCGTTCCACCAACAAAATATGCAACAAAATCATACCAAAAGAAAGCATTTAAAAAATTACCAATAAGCATTACAACGGTGGTCAAGAGAGACACCAAATCATCTTTTTCTACGATATTTGCTACTCCTGTGCCGGTGTTGAAGGAGACGTCAATCAGGTACCGATAGGCTTCATCGAGACGTAGTGTTGCAAATTGTGTGTAGCAAAATAGTAATGCTAAGAAGACGACAACAAATATTACAAGTTGTAGTAAGCGATGCATTTTAATATATCTAAACCAACTATATATAATTATTTTAGTGAATCTAATGACTTTAACACAACTTTTTTTTCATGAAGATCATCCTGAATACTTTAGAACAGAGTCACTTCGTGTTCAAAATGTATTTCGCTCCAATTCCAAGAAAAATAGGCTATGGGTCGAAGCTAAGCGTCAAATGCCAGGCTGCCTCGTTTTAGTACGGATTGGACGTTTTTATCACTGCTTTCACCACGATGCTGATGTCTTGCATGCGCTTGGCAAACAGTATGGAGAGTGGTATACAGCTGTTTGTGCGTTTCCCTTTACAGAGTTTGGTACGATGATGAAGCAATTGCAAGATTATGGACAGACAAATATTGTCATTATTTAGGTATATTAATAATTATGTGGATAATACAAATGAGTGGAAGACGAGGACCTCCTAGAAAGAAAACACCTTTCTCTCGTATAAGAAACCGAAACAAAATAAAAAAAGAAAAAGAAAAAGAAAAAGAAGAAAAGAAAAAATCTACCGACGAAGACAAAGAAGGTTTAGTAAATCAAGTAAAACAATTCTTAGAAATACTAAAGAGATTACCAAAAAACGTACTTTATTGTGAAAATGTTGGTGATGGATACTTGGATGGACCTTTGTACAAAGGTCTTGCATCATTCATAGTAGGCAGTATATATGTATACTTCGTTCGTTATTTTAATTCTGTAATGGAGGGTTACTTTGTTGATACAGCTAAATATTTTACAAATGTAACATATCTGAATAATCTTGCGTCATGGGCATGTGCACCTAGTATAAACAATAAAATTACAGGATTTTGGTTATCAAATCCTTTGACTTCGTCTACTTGTGGTAACTACCTTCTAAACAAACAAAGTATAAAAAATTGGATCAACGATTGTATAAGTTATGTAGTGTTAGCATTATTATCATTATTTGGATTTTTTGTAAACAAAAACGAAGATGGAGTTTTAATAACCAAAAAAAGTTGGAAAGAATGGTTGAATAATTTTAATTTTGCACCAGGGAAGGTAGGGGAAAAAATACCAGTGCAAGCTCTTATCAACATAAATGACATTATATGTACGGTAGCTAAAATGATAGAGAGATTATTAAATTATACCTGCCAAATTAAAAAGAAAGAAAAACAGGATTTGATCAAGACCCTAAGCTCCGAGCTTCGGTTGTTTGATAATAGTATAAAATTTTAATTTTTATTGTCTTATAGTATAGCGTTGCCAGCGGAACAGTGCCTTGTAGAGGACAGCGCGGCGTCGGTAGATTCGCATTTGTAAAAAACTGTCTAATGCTATGCGTAATAAACGTTGATCTTCTACCATGTTCCTATAAATAAACAATGTATTTATATACAAATGTTGTCTATTGTTCGAAGATTTTCAAGCAAAGTAAAACGAGTTCACAGTGATTTTTACAAGCATCCATTATTAAAGAAATATGATGTTGAAAACGAAAAGTGGATTAAAAATAAAAATAAGAATAAATAAACTATTTACATAAGTTAATTTGTTTTAAAATTCATCTCCCTTTGCTGTCAACATAAATAAACCTCCTGCCAATGCACCACCTAACAATGGTCCGACACAGTAGATCCAGATGTCATCAAAGTGCTCACCTAAAATTGGTAATGCAATTCCCACGGCAGGATTAAAGCAAGCACCTGAAATACCAGCATTGGCTTTTGCAGCGGCAGTAACGGTCAAACCGATTGCTAAACCAAAAAATGAGTTTCCTTCTTGTGCTTTAGTTGTTGCAACATTCAAAACAACAAGTGCCAATGCTAAAGTGAAAACGGTTTCGACGGTTAAAGCTGCCAAAATGGAT
>NYWG01000193.1 GCA_002684915.1 Verrucomicrobiales bacterium | reverse complement strand
CATAAATTTTCGATCGTCCGCTCCTTTACTACCGAGAGTAATGCACACGACACCAAGCCGATAATAAGTAAACGTTACTCTGATGGGGCACATTTGGGTTCCCATTACGCTCGTGTAGCAGGCACAAACAATCCACGTAACGGGATGCCTCGTAATCTATCGCTTTTTCCTCGTGCGGTGGATAATTCAGCTGGTCCGGCGTTTATGGATTTAGGGCGATTTGATAGCACTGGTGAACTGGGTTCTGCTTTCGCTCCATTTGCACCTAGTGGAGAAGGGAATCTAAAGCGAGATATGAAGCTTACGATCGACCCAACTAGACTGGACGATAGGCGTAGTCTGTTGGCGAGTCTTGATAAATGGCGTCACGTGATTGGTGAAAGTAATGTCGCTGAAAGTTTTGATAGATTCCAGTCTCAAGCATTTCAAACTTTGACTGGAACTGTGGCTGAAGCATTCGACATCACCAAGGAAGATCCGAAGCTGATTGAGAGGTATGACACATCAACTTTGATGGATGCTCAACGCATAAGTAAAAAGTGGAATAATCGGCCACGTTACATTGAGCATGTAAATAGTCTTGGGAAACTAATGTTGCTGGCACGAAGATTAGCAGAGCGAGGTGCCGGTTTTATCACCATTACTACCAATTTCGTTTGGGATATGCATGCCGACTTAAATAATGCCACTATGATTGAAGGAATGGGCTATGTCGGAAGGCCTTTTGATCATGCTGTGAGTGCTTTTATAGAGGACGTTGAGGCTCGCGGTTTGAGAGATAAAATTCTACTGGTTTGCTGTGGAGAGATGGGAAGGACTCCCAAGGTGAATGCCAAGGCAGGGCGAGATCATTGGGCAGGAGTTGCACCGTTGTTATTATATGGTGGTGGCTTAAAAATGGGTCATGTGGTTGGTTCGTCTACCCGCGATGGAGGTGAGCCTGCAAGTGATCGAATAACTATTCCAAATCTTTATTCGACTATCATGAACACAGTGCTCGATACTGGTAAGATTCGGACCATGGCAGGTGTTCCTTCAGAGGTGCAGCGCGTGATTAATGGTGCGGACCCTATCACGCAATTGATTTAGTCGACCTCCATTTTTTTAGGTAGAGCATAGGTATGCAAGCGGTAGACATAAGTAAGAGAGCCGACACCTCAAAGCCGAGCAGGTACCAAGGCCATTCTCCAATAAGAAATGGACTATCCGTGTTAGGTTTAATGCACAGATACATATAATTCGATTCAGTGATCCAGTTTACAATGCCAACTGGCAGGATCATGAAATTCACAAACATAAATGTGCGCAAAATTGCTCCGCGAGTCGTGACCATGCCATCCACTACAATGTTCCAAATGGGGAAAAGTATTATGAGTGCGTGTTGAATAAAAAACGCTATGTAATAGGTCATGTTATCAATGCCGGAAGGAGACGGGGTGATAATAGTCTGAAGAGCGGCTGTTGTTCCAATGAGGTAGGCAAACTCAAAGCAGAATTGTTTGCGTGTTGCCAAGCCAATGGTTGCTATGATTAGGCTGTAATTACAAAGATGCAGTGGTAGATCCTCTGTGATGCTCAGCCCATGAATGCTAATGCGGTTACTGTAGTCGACCACTTCTTGAATAATAGCGAATGCTACCAGACCCCACACCATACGTTTTTGGTTAGCTTGAGAGAGGCAATAGCCAATCATGGGAATGACGATTATAGCCAAGATGCAAATCGACAGTATTGAAAGGTGGAGAGCGTCGAAGTTCTTTAGAGACTTCGCAAACTCACTAAGTTGTTCCGGATCACGCAAAACAAATCCGCCTAGCTAACCGCTTGATAGCGTTTACTTGCCGAGCAGTTTAGAAAGTGTTGGTTCGATCGCTTCAGCCCATATTTCATACCCTTTCGGAGTTAGGTGAAGAAAGTCGGGCATAATATTCTTGGCTATTGAACCATCTGCGCTCAAGAAGTTTTGCCCAATGCGTAGGAAAGTGACATAAGGGCGAGTATCGAGTCGGGATAATACTTGGTTGACCTGTAATATTTTACCTCGCTGATCATTGATGCGTTGGCCTCTTGGAAAAATATCAAGAAGAAGGATTTTTGTTTCTGGAAGTTTTTTATGGATTTTATCAATTACAGCTGTAACTCCGTCGATCATCTCCTCGGCACTATTACGATCTTTTCCTGAATTATTTGTACCAATCATTACGACTGCGGCTTTGGGCGTAATATTTTTTACATTACCATTGTCTAAACGCCATAGAACGTGCTGTGTGCGATCACCCCCGATACCTAGATTGACTGCGTTGCGTTTGGTATAGTGTTTTGACCAAGTTGATTTCCCAGCACTTTCCCACCCGTGGGTAATTGAGTCTCCGATGAATATTAAATCAACATTGCCTTGGGCGATACGATTGTTGAATGAATTGTGGCGCTTGGTCCACCAATCTCCTTCACGAGGTGCCGGGTCGATGGCAGAATGTTTAGGTTTATCTGCGGCATGTGAACCAAAAGCGAGAGTGAATACAGTAAATGCCAGATATAATGACTTCATGGATAGGGAAAAAAATAACGGAAGAGCAGGGGTCTAGAAACAAAAAACGGAAATAAACCAACGTTTCATCTTGAGTTAGATTTTAAACACCAATACAGAAAAGCAATGAATTAAAATTCAGTAAACTTTGGTTATTCCTTCTTTGCTGGTTTTTTCTGTTGAGCCAGAAACTCTATTAAATCTCGCAATTCACTTTTTGAAATTACCATTTGTAACCCAGGAGGCATGCCACTTGGGCCTTTAATGCGCTCTTTGATATCAGCAGTCTGAACGGTTACAAGTCCGTCTTCAGGAGAGTTTATGATTACTTCATTATCTGTCTCGTTTTTAATGATCCCAGCATAACCTTGACCATTTTTTAGTGAGATAAGAAAAAAATCGTATCCCTTTGCGATGGTTCCGCTTGGGTTTACTATCGATTCAAGTAAATACTTCCGGTCGACTTTTGCTCCAATATCATCGAGCACTGGGCCAACTTCGCCTCCTTGTCCATTAATTACATGACACCGCACGCAACTAAGTGCGACGTTTTCATAAAACATCTTTTTCCCTTTCTCAGCATTGCCGCCTTCAAGTGTTTCTAAATATGGTTCCAGCGCAAAAAAGTTTTGTCTCGGGTCAGGGCGACTTTCATTGAACTTATCCAGTTTAGTTTTTACATTTTTATCACTGCGTTTGGCTGCAGCCTCAAGAAGTTCGAGTTTCAATGGATTTGGAACTTTATTTGCGATTAACTTGTCTAGCCATTCCGTGATTATTTTATCTGCAGAAGCATCTTTTAATTCGCCCAAAGCGATAAGTGCGCTTTGCTGTTCTTGTATGCTGCCTTTGGTTAATACAGATGCAAGTTTGTTGGTTGCGCCTACTGGTTTGACCTTGGGGGCAAGACGAGTGGCTTCGCTTCGTAGAGAAGTATCCTTGGTGTTGCTTGCATATGATACAGCAGCGCCAAGTTCATTAGATTCGATTTCACCAAGCGCTCTGAGTGCCTGTGTGCGAGATTTGCCAGCATTTTCGTCTTTTAAGATTGTTAGTAGGGCAGGGCTGGCCTGTGTTAGTTTAAGTTTACTGGCAGCGGCGATAGCTTCGCTGCGGACAAGGCCTTGGTTGCTCCGTAAAATAGAGTCGATTTTATCTATAAGCGCAGCGGAAGCTAACGAGTTATCTCTTTTGACAATTGGCCTCCATAAGCCAGTGATTCGGTCGCGCCCAGAGGGGTTCTTCCAAGCAGCAAGTAGGTTTAATGCTTCCCCTCGGGCTAGTTCCGAATGGTTTTTGTCTGCTGCTATAATCGCGAGAGGTTCTGCTCTTGCTAGGCGATAGTTAGCATTTAAAACGCGACGCATCACCTCCTTAGAAAGATCATTGTGCTTTGATAGATTGGCGAGCTGTGGCATTGCGGATTGTATATGTGCATCTGCTATTGCTCGGGCAGCTTCTAGTTGAATTTGGTTATTGCTGTCGTCGAGAAAAGCGGCCACTTCTTTGCTGTTTTGACGGCGAAGAGCTACGACGGCAGCGGTTTTTATTGCGATAGAATCGGAGCTCGAAAGTTTGGCCAAGTCTTCAGGCTTTGAGTGATTGGTCAAAGCCAAGATCCCGGCGTGCTGAACGATAGGGTCAGTACCGTTGTTTTTTTCTAGCATACTAAGGACCTTTTTATTTGCACCTTTGTCTAGCTTGCTCAATGCGATGGCAGCTTGAGTGCGCACGCGAGCGTTTTTGTCAGCAAGCAATACAATTAAGTTGGCGTATGCTGAATTATATTTGGAATCTCCTATTATTTTAGCTGTTTGTGTTCGGACTTCGGCATCCTGATCCTTCAGTAGAGGCAGCAATGTGGTAATTGTCTCTGTAGTTCGGCGACTGATTTGCCCGATCCCCCAGATTCCATGCAATCGTGCAAGTTGATGATTTGATTCTTTGGCGATTGTAGCAAGTGCTTCAATTTTATTGCGTTTGGCTAATTCAAATTGCGATGCAAGCCGTACACGCATGTCGACATGACTAAGCAATTCGATTAGTCGATTATCATTAATTTTTTCGAATCCATTTTCAAAAAGATTTTTAACAGTATCTGCGGCCTTGTCTTTCTCATTGCTCGATATTCTATAAATGCGCCCTTTACCGGTTAGGCCCCAGCCATTTACCCAGTCGGATACATAGATGTGGCCATCATATCCAAACTCGACATCTGTAAGTAGTGAGTTCCAAATGACTTTATTCGGTTGTTCAGCTTCAAAGTGAGCACCTTTAGCTTTGTTTCGAATTGCAAGAACTCCACTGCGTGATGGGGAACCTTTAAAGTCACACATTAGGAATGTGTTTTTGTAGAGGTCACCAAATCCGGTGCCGGGATAGTAAGTTAGTCCAGACGGACCGTTGCCGATATTAGCGATTGGAGGGATTCGATGTGCAGCTTTTCCGTCGGGGAAACACATGCGTTCATCGAGCCAGGGGCCGCGCCGGGTTGTCCAAGGAGCACTGTTTAGAAATTGCCATCCAATGCGCCATCCACTATCGCCACTTTCAATGGCATTAACCCACCGTGCTGGGTCTCCACCGTCAGAGTTGTTGTCACCTGTAAATAAATTTCCGAATTGATCAAATGCCAGTTCTTGCGGGTTCCTAAGGCCAGAGTGGTAAATCTCAAGCTTGGAACCGTTTAGCTCGCACCGATAAATGGTTCCGTATTCTGGTGTGTGAAGTTTAATTCCTTCTGCGGTTGTTACAGACGCTGCGCGGTCACCAATACTGAAGTATAGTCTTCCATCTGGGCCAATTCGAAGTCCATGCAAATCATGGCCCAGAAATCCAACACGCACTCCAAATCCGTTGGCTAGACTACGGCGTTTTTCAGCTTTACCATCGCCATCCTTATCTTCCAATAGCCATAAGTGAGGAATGTTTGTGAACCATACTTTTCCATCGCGTGCGAGTACCCCTGCTGCTAAACCGTCTACCTCATCGTTAAAGCCATCTGTAAAGACGGTGGCCTTGTCGAGTATCCCATCATTGTTGGTGTCGATTAATAAACGAACACGATCCGAGTAATCCATTAGGCCTTTAACATTATGGCGGTGGTACATCTTGCGCATGTCTTCAACACTTTGAGATGCTAACTCTTCATCCAGCCAGTTCATGTGCTGGCGAATATCTGTCACTCCTTTGTGAAGGCGAAATGATTCTACCACATAAAAATTGCCTTTTTCATCAATATCGAACGCAACCGGATTTGCGAGTAATGGTTCCGCAGCAACCAGGTTAACTGATAAGCCATCAGCAAGCTTGAAACCCTGCATGGCTTGTTTTCCTTCATCTGATGCAGGCTGTATGTTTACAGATTGTGTCTTAGGTAGTTCTGCAGCGTAGAAATTGACTGAGAAACAGACTAAAAAAATCAAAGAAATGTTCTTCATTAAAATTAAAAGTACTCCTTGGGAAAAGAGCGAATATTTTGGTGCTACTTCCTAAGACAGTTTTGGGATTTAAATAGTCTCTCGTCAAGTTAGCAAATCTTATGAAGAAAACTATAGGCTTTTATTTCCAAATCATAAGATATTAATCGCTTATCCCTGTGATTAGATGATGAAATAGAAGTGGAGCGGGTGAAGGGAATCGAACCCTCTCCACACCCAAAAGTCCAATGAAGAACGGTCTCAAACAGTGCAAATCCCACTGTCTCTACCTTTTTCTCAATGAACCTCACATAGTTTCAGTGAAAAGAATGAATCTCATAGGCGCAGCAAGTTATGAAAGAGTTGCTCAATTGGTTAATCTATTCCCTCTTTCTATCCAGTAACCATTTTACGATCCGTTCCATAGAATTACGGTTTGGCTTCACTAGGCAAAGAGTTTTCTGGGCTTTATTTCTGATCAGATTTTAATGAAACAATTTAATATATAAAAAGAGTCGGACATGATGTCCGACTCCACGGCTGATGATTGGGAGTTCCAGTCTGGTCTCACAGGACCTGTGACGGCGCTGCCTGCCCACGTCTT
>NYWG01000192.1 GCA_002684915.1 Verrucomicrobiales bacterium | reverse complement strand
TGGGACGCAAGTAAGTCGCGGAACGGAGCCGTTCATCCCATGCTAGAACTATTATTCTATACAACACTCACTTGTGCTCAAGCGGATACAATTATGTTTCGCATGAGAACAAATGAGAATATTCCTCCTGAATTTAAGGTGGAATTGATTGAGGTCATGAAGGAATCAACACCTGAGTGCTACCCATGGGACGCAAACGACTAAAGGAACGGATTAAATTCCAACTACTTTAGGAGTAACTACAATGAACACACTTAACCTGATTCGTAAGCAGATTCAAAAAGCATCTGCACTGCATGACGCACAGATTACCCACACTACATATCGTGGTGTTGAGTATGATACACGTTGTGTAGAATCTAAAGAGACCCATGGTACATTCTGTTATCGTGGTAAACTTTACACCAAGTGAACAACTTACTTACTGAGAGGGTTTAACCCCTCTCTTTTTTTATGAGTATAAACTCGTAGGCAATAATATTCTTTACAATAAGTGTTGATTTCAATATAATTTTATTAAATAGTGGTAGAATTAGAGGACAACCAATGAACCCATAACCTCACTTTATTATGTTTTTAATGTTACGAGGTGTTCAATGCACAATCTTTTATCCCGCTCTCAGTTAAATGAGTGGACGAGTTTTGAAAATTCACAAGAAGACAATTATAAACTAAATGATTACTATGAGTGTCTAATTGAATGTGATTCTTTAGATCAACGTCAATGCAAACGAATATGCAGGAGTATTTTAAATTAATTTTTTACGAGGGGTTGCGACCCCTCTTTTTTTATGTTATAATGTATGCATCTGTGATTTAACTATGGACATCGTAACTGATTGGCGCTACAGTGACGAACGCATGGATATTAGAACGCAGGGACTAAACATTCTACTAAAGAAGTTTGGATCTGAAATTTGTTCTGATGGATCACCTAGATATTCTAACCAGAGCATTTATGAATGTGTTCATGACTGGGTGTCTCAAGGAAACCTAAGAACAGATGGCATTGTTGCCTACTACAAAGCGTACTATGACCCGACTAAAAGATCAAATTAGATTAGCAAAGAAAGCAATCAAAGAAGCAAAGACAAATCCAAATCTGTATACCGCAGAAGAGATTTCTTACATGGCAATTCAATTAACTCGTGCTAAGATAGCATTGAAACTCAAACAACAACGTCGCAAACAGGAGAAGGGATTTAGTAATGAATTCAGTGAAACTATTAACAGTAACTCCCGAAGCGGAGAAGACGATGGGGTACGTAGCGAGGGTGAGCAACCCCAACAACCAGGAGAATCCTAAGGTTGCAGGTCTATTGTCCTATTGCATCAAACACAACCACTGGAGCGTCTTTGAGCAGGCACACATGACGCTGGAGATTGAAACCACTAGGGCATTGGCAGCTCAAATCCTGAGGCATAGGTCTTTCACATTCCAAGAGTTTTCTCAACGGTATGCTGACAGTTCTATGTTGGCAGACAAGATTCCTTTGCCGGAACTTCGCAGGCAAGATACAAAGAATCGTCAGAACTCTATTGATGATGTTGACCCATTCATCCGTCAAGAATTCCAAATTAAAATTCAACAACACTTTGATGAGGGAATGAAACTCTATCAAGAAATGCTTGATAGAAATATTGCAAAGGAGTGTGCTCGTTTTGTACTACCCCTCGCTGTTCCAACAAAAATCTACATGACCGGCTCAGTCAGGTCATGGATCCATTATATTGAATTGCGTTCCGCTAATGGTACGCAGAAAGAACACATGGATATTGCACTAGATGCAAAGCGTGTGTTCGCAGAACAGTTCCCTATTTGTGCGGAGGCACTTGATTGGTTATGAAAACACTTACACTAGAAGACTATCAAAAAGCAGGAGAAACGTTCTGGCCTAAGTATTGGTACATCGCTAAGGAACTTGGAGAGGACGCCAAACCTGAGCAAGTTCTCAAAGTGATGGAAGCGATTGGTGGTGTCGCATTGAAGACAGCACTAGAAGAAAAACTAGCAGGTCCATTTGGTTTCAATAAGAAAAAGGAGGAGGAAGATGCCAACCTATCCAGTTAAAAATCTCACGACAGGTGAAGAAAAAGAACTTCATATGTCCATGAAGGACTACATGACATGGAAAGAAGAGAACCCTGATTGGGATAAAGATTGGTCAAAAGGTTGTGCTGGTGCTGGTGAAGCTGGTGACTGGCGTGATAAAATGAGTAAGACACATCCTGGTTGGAAAGATGTAATGTCTAAAGTAAAAGAGGCACCCGGTTACGGTATGTCCACCAAACATAAAGATAGTTATCAGTGGTAAATTATGGCTAGAGGAAGATCAAATCGGACACCTGGTCAAGGGATGTCTAAGAAACAACTTAAGCGCAGGAAGCCAATCAACGAAGCATATCTTCTTGAGATTGAATCCCTAACAGATAACCAAGAAGTTTTCTTCACCGAGTGGGCAGAAGGAAAGAACATGTTTGCATATGGTGCAGCAGGAACAGGTAAAACTTTCATTGCCTTGTACCTAGCACTCAAAGATATTCTAAATGAGAATTCTCCTTTTGAAAAAGTATATATTGTTCGTTCTCTTGTAGCAACTAGAGAAATTGGATTCCTCCCTGGAACTCATGATGACAAAGCATCTCTTTATCAAATTCCATATAAGAATATGGTAAAGCATATGTTTGAGATGCCAGATGATAATAGTTTTGAAATGCTTTATGAAAATCTTAAAGCACAGGAAACAATTTCATTCTGGTCTACTTCATTCCTCCGTGGTACTACTCTAGATAATGCAATCGTTATTGTTGATGAGTGTCAGAATCTAAACTTCCATGAACTTGATAGTATCATGACACGTATTGGACAGGACAGTAAGATCTGTTTCTGTGGAGATGTAAATCAATCTGATTTGCAGAAAACAAATGAACGTAATGGCATTCTTGACTTCCAAAGAATCTTAGAGAACATGGAAGAGTTTTCTATGATTGAGTTTGGAGTGGAAGATATTGTTCGCTCCGGACTTGTCAAAGCATATCTTGTTAGTAAATTATCTCTTGGTCTATAAATGAATTTGTTTAATCATGTTGGTGATGTGACACCTATTGAAATGAATGCTGAGATGGTAGATGGAAAGCGTGTCTACTATACACCATCCGGTAATCATTATCCGTCAATCACCACTGTGATTGGCAATAACGCTAAGAAGCAAGCTGGTCTTGCTAAATGGCGAGCGAGAGTTGGTAAAGAGAAGGCAGCAAATATTTCTGCACGATCTTCTGGACGTGGAACTAAGTATCACGCTATTGCTGAAGATTATTTTAATAATAATTTGGACTTAAAAAAGTACAGTAAGTTTCCTTTACCTGTACTAATGTTCCAGCATTCTCGGTCTGTTTTGGACCGTATAAATAATATTTACCTACAGGAAGCAGCATTATACTCCGACCAACTTGAAGTTGCGGGTCGTGTTGATTGTATTGCGGAATTTGATGGAGTTCTTTCTATCATTGACTTCAAGACTTCTGCTGAACCAAAAAGAGAATCTTATTTGTACGACTATTTGGTGCAAGAAACTGCATATGCATGTTGTTTGCAAGAACTTTACGGGATTACCGTAAAGCAACTCGTTACTATTGTTGCATGTGAAAATGGAGAGACGCAAGTGCATGTCACTCCTCCCAAAAAAGAATACTTGCTCAAACTAATCCAGTACATAGACGAATACCAAACCCGATATGGAAAAAAAGAATCTACTAGCAGATAAATTTATGACAAGCGCGAAGTTCTCTCAAGAGGTAGAAAAAATAGCACTCACTAATTTAGATATGAATTATATTGATGCTGTACTACATCTATGTGATATTAATGAAATTGAAGTAGACTCTGTATCTAAATTAATTTCAAAACCATTGAAAGAAAAACTAAAGTGTGAAGCACAGAAATTAAACTTCATTAAAAAAACGTCCAGAGCAAAACTAATGTTAGTCTGATGAGTGAATTTTTTAAATCCGAATTAGTAAGGGGAGAGATCCAAGAGATGACATCACTGCAGGAGTTTTGCTTCCGCTGTGCAATGAACTTAAATCTTTTGGATTACGATAGGAAACTAGAATACTTTGACGCTTTAGAATTACTAATTGAAAAGCAAAAAATTTTTCATGCACGAGTTTGCTTGAGTGATGATCCCGAAGCAAAATCTGTAGCGGAAAGTATTAAGCAAGCAGTTGTTTTGCTTGGCGGTGATGAAAATTTACGAGCAACTGATATGTTTGATGAATTACTCGGTAAAGTCCGTGAATTCAAAGACATTCTTAAAAGTGGCACAGAGAGTTGACGCCCGACTCTGTGCCTGTTATAATGACTAAGTGATAGGGTATCACACAAACCAAATCCAATTCAATCTAAAAATCCTATGTCTTTTGCAGACCTTAAGCGTAAATCCCAGACTAACTTTGACTTCCTTCAAAAGGAACTAGAGAAATCATCCAGCGGTAAGAACGTTGATGAACGTTTCTGGAAACCAGAGGTTGACGCTTCTGGAAATGGATACGCTGTTATCCGTTTCCTCCCTGCCCCTGAAGGTCAGACCCTTCCTTGGGCAAAACTATACTCCCACGCCTTCCAAGGTGTTGGTGGATGGTACATTGAAAACTCTCTGACTACACTCAACGAGAAGGATCCCGTTGGTGAAGTAAACCGCCGTCTCTGGAACAGCGGTGCAGATGAAGACAAAGAGACTGCTCGTAAGCAGAAGCGTAAGCTTCAATACTACAGCAACATCTATGTTGTGAAGGATCCTAAGCACCCTGAGAACGAAGGCAAAGTCTTCCTCTATAAGTATGGCAAGAAGATCCATGACAAGATCCTCGCTGCGATGCAACCTGAGTTCCAAGACGAGACTCCAGTCAATGTCTTTGACCTTTGGGAAGGTGCTAACTTTAAACTGAAGATCAAGAAGGTCGCAGGTTACTGGAACTATGATAGTTCCGAGTTTGATTCTGTCTCTGCTCTCAGTGCAGATGATGATGAACTGGAAGCAACCTGGAAGTCTGAGCACTCCCTGGAAGCATTCACCAATAAAGATCAGTTCAAGTCCTATGAGGATCTTGAGAAGCGTCTGAACATGGTGCTTGGTATCACTCAACGTACTGCTGTTCCTACAGTAGACAGTGAAGAGTATGAACCAGTCGCTGCTACTGGTGGATTCAACGATCCTGACATCACCCCTCAGTCATCGTTCCGTCAGCAGATGAGTGCTCCCTCTCCTGTCAAGGAAGAAGCAATCGTTGAAGATGATGATGCCCTGTCCTACTTCGCACGTCTTGCTGAAGAGTGATCAACAAAGTGCTTGGGGTGGTCTTCCACCCCGTGACAGTATTGAACTTACTGTTTGTTGGGACCTTGGGATTGATTCAGGTAGTCCACACTAAAGCACATCACACTTTAGAAACTGATGTGCATGGTCATGTTCACAGAGCACTGAAAAAAAATCCAGGACTAGCAAGGTCTGCTTGCTACGAATTGGATTAGTTAGTTTCATAAAACCGGGAAAATTTTCCCGGCATATTTTTTACTCAAAAGGTCGCGTTAAACTGCGACCTTTTTTAGTTTCTCTGTTATGAAGTCTGAGGACTCTGCATATTTGTTTACGGATTTAAATTCTTCTACAAATCTGGTAAAGTATGCTGGTCTTAGCATAAAAATTTCTCTTTTCTTTTCATTTTCATCAGTTTCATATTCGTAGTTAGATACTTCTCTACAAACAGTATTTCCTGGAATAGTTACTAACTGAGATCCATTCCAATATTCAAATGGGGCATCGTAAAATGTTTTATCAACAACAATTCCCTCTTCTAGTGCATTAACTGCAATCCCATCAATTACTTGACCTGATGCAACTTCAAATGTCACATAGTGATGAGTACCTGAGTATGCCTCATCTCCATACTTATCTTCAGTATATTTTTGTAGAACAGTAGTTGATACAGGGACAGAAAATAATGGATTGACCAAATTATTTGTTAATACAATTACCCAATCATAATTAGTATCACCATAAAAATCATTGGATATAGTATCTAATCTATCACTGTCCGTTATTGTATACTTTGTATAATATGTACTATAATCAAATAGATCTTTGTTGACTTTAAATCTACGAAAGAAATTCTTTGCAGTAATGTAATCAGATTCCGTAAACGGATAACTGATTGGTTTTATATCGTATTTAATATCGGGAATAAGAGAAAAATACATTAGAATCCTGATTGAATTTCGCTACTGAATATGAGTTTTGTTTCTACAAATTTAAGAGTAATTTCTGTTGCAACTGGAGAACCGTCGCCATATGTAGCATATGTTCCATCTGGTGTGTAGTTTACTTGTACTCCAGTGATTGCACATGGTTTGTATTGTGCAATATTAGTATTTGAACCTGATCCTGTCATAAAAGTAAACTTACATAAATTTGGAACTCTAATAAAATTGGAAGCCCCAGAAGCAATTGGTTTTTGATCATCACCAATACCCGTAGTGTTTTGTCCTGTTCCCGCTCCATATTTGGGTAAAGAAGCAGTTCGGAATGCATCACAAATCATTTTAATTTGTTTTGCTTCATCTGGTGATTGAGGAACCATTTTAAATACCATACCAATCTCTCTTAAATCTGGAGAGTCATATAGTAGTTCTGCATTGGGGTTTAAAACTACACCTCTAGTTGAACCTGTAATATCATTTATACTTAAATTACCACCAACACCTGGAATACGATTTAATGCGGAAGTTTTTAATGCATTAAGTGCTGCTGAAAGTGCTCCATCATCAAAATTTCTTGATAGTGCGCTTAAGTCTCCTCCTGCTGTTCTAATAGCACTAGCACCTAGTCTAGTAAACTTTTTACCATTCCAATTTTGTTTCTGTTCAGTACTCAAATCTTGAGGCATAGGTAATATAATTCCAGACACTTTACCACCTGGCACTGGAATATCTATTGGTTTTAGACTATCTACAGATTGATTATACTCTCCAAGACCATTAGGAAGACGATCGTCCCTTTTTTTAAACGGAGGTGTATAGTCTGCAAATTGGAATAAAACATAATCAGTGTTATTTGATATTACCTGACTATTTTTTGAAGGATATCGTGCATAGTTGCTGAAGTCACCACCTAGATTACCAGAATTTGTCTGATCTAATTTTACTTCTTCTCCTGCTTCTGGATTTTGTTCTTGAAATTGTCGTTTTACAGAAGGAATCTGCTCTTGTGGAACTTTGATCCACGCACCGCCTCTTCTCTGCCAATAAACACCCGGATCATCCTCATCTTTAATGACCTGATTTCTATATCCCTGCCCCGTTGGTTTTGCCATTTATTTTACCATCTCGGTGTCTTTACGGTTACCATATCCACGGATGATTCTCCTTCCTCTGATGCGATCGTAGTACTTATCATCTGTTTCTTCCCATACAAGTTCCTTGGTGTATGGAAATCTACCAGCACTACCTTTTACATTACGAACAAAGTTTTCAATAGGAAGTAGTATTGCAGTATCCCATTCTTTAGAAGCAAGGTCAAGCATCATACCATCTACTTGACTGGTTAAGTATTTATGGAAGCATCGCTTAGGAACATCAATTCTTCCTTCCATTAACTTTTTAATAACCATTATACGTTTCTTTGGTGCCATATAATGTAAGTTGACACCCGAAAATTCATCGGGTGATGCTTTCATCACATAAACTAACGGAAACGTGTCATAATACGGTAACCATCTTGTTTTTGCTTTATATTCAAACATATAAAGGTGACCAGAGACTGCATATGCTCTAAGGATATTTTCATCCGTTTCTTCTTCCTTACCTCTATTATCTATTCGTTCATCTCTTATAATCTTTGATGGATCTTTTTTATAATCCATTGCCGATTTTTTTACAGCATTTTTATACCAATTAAAACTTTGCTTCTGTCCGCCTGTTAATTCAGTTATTTTTTCAAATAGAGTTGTATATCCTGTAGTTTCGTTAGTAACATTACGTTGTATAGTTGCAAATCCTTGTGCCATTGCTCTTTACCTAAAATAAGTGATCTTCTGTAAGAATTAAAAAATTCATCTGCCTATCTTCACAGAAGTCCTGAGCAGCGTCCCATTTGGCACGGTTCTTCATGAACGTCAGGGCAGCCCGTTTATAGGCAGCAGTCCTTTTGTTTTTGTCATTCGGTGGTGATGTTTGTTTCTTGGGTTTTACTTCAATAATATACTTCGTGACCTTTCCTGACTTTTCGCGAACTTTAATGTAAAAATCTGGAAAATATCTATGCACTCGTCCATCAGTCGGACAACGATATGGAATAATGACTTCTTCACTACCCCACTCTAAAATAGAGGGATTTTTATCACAGAATACCATGAACTTTCGTTCCCATGATGATCTGTAAATAATACGAGTAGGATTTCCGCGATACTTTTTTGGATTGACTGGTTTATACAGTCCCGAGTATGCCATAAATATATAAGATCCCACGATTATATTTAGCAGTGGCAGTAAATGGTTTAAATCAATTCATGACCAAAATTGGTGCTAAGGGCGGAATGTCCTACTCCACCAATTTTGATGTTGAGTTTTCTTTTAAAGATTCTCCGACATTTTATGATTTTAAGGGAGAAAATAAAAATGTAATTCAAATGTTGTGTGATGAAGCACAACTACCGAATGTACAATCTGCTGTGTCACAAAGATCTGGTAGAAATCTTGGCGAGGGTCCGGTATCTTATCCCCACACTAGAATTTTTACTGATATTAGTTTAGGTTTTTTATTGGATGCTGATTTGACAGCACTAAAATTTATGAACAGCTGGTATAATTATATTTTTGATGAAGATAATGTACAGTATAGTGGATTTGAAGGTGCAACAACCGCTAGCCCATTATCGGAGAACCGTGTAAACAGACTTAAATATCTGGATCAATATGCTGCTACACTTAGAATTATGAAAACGGAACCTAATGGTAATTCGGAAAGGGGTAGAGTTCCTGTAACATATCTTTTAGAAAAATGTTATCCATATTCTATTGATACAGTTCCTCTAGCATATGGATCGTCGCAAATTTCAAGACTTACATGTAATTTCTATTATTCAAGACATACAGTAGCATACGGAAAATAACTATTTTAATTCTGTAAAAGTCGGAAAAATTTCTCCGCTAATTTTTGACTAAAAAAGTCGCAATAAATATACATATGATCTGAGGTAAATATTATGGCATTGCCAAAACTTGGTTATCCTACTTATGAGACGGCACTGCCTTCTACAGGAAAATCTATAAAATATCGTCCATTTTTAGTAAAAGAAGAAAAAGTACTTTTACTTGCAATGGAGTCACAAGACGAAAAGCAAATTACTAGCGCAGTTAAGGATTTGATCAAAAATTGCGTTATTTCACGTATTAAGGTTGATTTGCTTCCTAGTTTTGACCTGGAATACTTATTCTTAAAAATTAGAGCAGCTTCTATCGGAGAATCTCTAACTCTTACGGTAACGTGTCAAGATGATAACGAAACTACTGTAGAAACGGAAATCAATATTGATGAAGTTGAAGTTATCAAACCTGAAGGACATGATAAGAAAATCATGTTTGACGAAGATTCGGGTATTATTATGAACTACCCTAGTATGAAAGAATTCGTTGATCGCGAATTTTTACGCAAAGAAATGCAAACTCAAGAAGTTTATGATTTTATTGCTAATTCAATTGATCAAATTTTTCAAGGTGAAGATGTATATGATTCTTCTACTACATCAA
Organism: Verrucomicrobiales bacterium; assembly: GCA_002684915.1. GTDB lineage: Bacteria > Verrucomicrobiota > Verrucomicrobiia > Limisphaerales > UBA1096 > UBA1096. The sequence continues at coordinate 16,051 of NYWG01000192.1, read as the reverse complement.
AGAAAGAGTTTCGTGAATTTGTTGATAATTTGACTACGAAGCAATTTGAAAAAATTCAAGAATTCTATGCAACTGCACCTAAATTAAGTCATACTTTTACAGTGACTAATCCTAATACTGGTGTTGAGTCCACGTTTACAATTGAGGGATTATCCAATTTTTTCGCATAGCACTCTTTCAGAATAATCTGGAGGGGTATTATAGAATGAACTTTGCTTTGATGCAGTATCATAAATACTCTTTGACTGAGATTGAAAATATGATGCCTTGGGAGAGGGAAGTTTATACTACCTTTCTAATGCAATACCTTGATGAAGTTAAGCAAAAACAAGAAGCAGCAGCTAACAGGTAATGGCAAATTTGCAGCAAACATACAGCGGTGATCTTACTACTGCCCTTGCAGGGAAGGTGCTGGATGCTGCTAGAAAAGAAAAGAAGGGACCTGTAGCGAAAGCGCAGGAAGAGATGGAAAAAGATGATGATAATAGTCTTCCAGTAAAGGATATAAAAACAAGAGAACTTGCGGGTAAAATTTTAGGGTCTACTGTTGAACAAAAACTTAATGTAGTTGAATTTTCTGTAAAGCAACTTAAAAACGAAGTAAGTGCATTAAATTCAAATTTAGTACAATCTCACCAGTTAATATATGATCAAAATTTAATGCTTGGCGCTAAATTTGATCAACTACTAGGTCACTTTACTGCTAATCGTGAATTACAAGAAGAAATTTCAGAAGATAATAAGGTAAAAAGAAAAGAGTTAGAATTAGAAAAAAGTAATGATCTATCAGATAGTCTAAAATTATCTGATAACAAAAATGAATCATCTAGTAGTGATGGTGGTGGTAATATTACTAATAGAGTCTTATCTAAAATTTTAGGTAGACTTACTAAAGGAAAATTTAAAGGTATAAAAAATAGATTAAAACCACTTAGAAGTATTTTAAAACCAAAAGCAGCAGCGAAAGTCGCACTAAAGAAATATGCTGCAAAGGGAGCATCTAAATTTGGTTTAAATCTTGGTGTTAAAGGACTTTCAAAAGGTGGTGCTAAAATTGCTGCAAAGAAATTGCCATTTGGCATAGGTCTTGCAATTTCTAGTATATTTGCAGCTCAAAGATTATTTCAAAATCCACCAGATCCCGCTGGAGCTGCACTAGAACTTGCTTCTGGTGCTGCAGCATTTGTCCCTGGAATAGGAACAGCTGGGTCTATAGCAATTGATGCAGGACTTGCTGCTAGAGATATGAGCACACCTCAATATGAAAGAGGAACTGGATTTGCCAAAAAGGGATACAGTATGTTGCATGGTATGGAGGCACTTGTTACAAAGAAAGATAGTTCTAATTTTTCTGATACCATGATGCTGAATCAAGATAATCAGATTTCTTATTTTGCTAGTTCAGTGCAATCTTTAGCAAATAGAACAGGAACTGGAAGAGAAATATCTTCAATAATTAAAAAATCTGGATTAGACTATAAATTTACAAATATTCCTTTTGCATCTGATGTGGGAAATATTCAGCGAGCAGCAGCTGTTAAACAACCTACTGAAGCATTATTGAAGGATTTAAATCGTAGAGATAAAAATATTGTTAAAGCGGTTAATAATACTTCTGATCCGGATGATCCTACTAACCCAAATAATCCTACTAACCCAAATGATCCTACTAACCCAAATACTCCTACTAATACTCCACTAGGACCTAGGGCTGGATATAGCTCAAATGGACCATTATCATATCCAAAACAAAACAAACGCTCAGTTACTTTTTTTGATGGACAAGGTGCAGATGCAAGTGGTGAGCATGGAGTTGATTTTAGTTTCAATGATTATAACAACAATTATGCTATATTTGCTGGAGAAGTTATTAGTGTCGGAAAAGTTCCGGGATATCCTGGATATGGAAATGCAGTTCAAATTAGAAGTATAAACCCTTTAAATCCAGATGATACATTTGAAGCACTTTATGCACATTTTCCTGATAATGGAATGGCAGTAAGGGTAGGTGATAAGGTAAGAGTTGGAGATTACTTAGGAAAAGTTGGGTGGAATGGTGTAAGGGGTCCTGGTGGAGGTGCTGCAATGCAAGGTAATGGAGCGGGTAATATGTCAGGACCCCACACAAGTTTAGATTTTTATTCTTCTGATGGAGGTGGTTGGCATCCAGATGCAACAGCATTAACTAATCTAGTTATACAAATGGAGGGTAAAGTTCCAACTGGATATATCCCACCAATAAAACAGTCTGCTAGCGTGTTGCCATCATCAAGTCATCAAGGTCCAGTTATAAACGGAGGAGGAGGTATCGGTGGTTCTGATAATTATGGTGCTGGGTTAAAACATAGAAGTCCAGTTATCGGATATCCTAATTATGAGAAACCTGAAGATATGTACGGTCAATTTTACGCAAGAATTTATAAAGCAGCAAAAGCAGCAGGAGATCCATTTCCAGAAGTAGTTGCCGCACAAGCTGTAGAAGAAAGTGATTTTGGAAGATCTGCATTAGCAGTAGAGGCAAATAATTTATTTGGTCAAGATGCCCCACCAGATTATCCACCATCTAAAAAATATGTTTATATTGATCCAGTAGAAGGAAAACATACAGCAATTAAATTTGATTCTTTTGAAGAATCTGTAAGATACCGAGTTAGAATATGGAAACAATATTACGGAGATGCTAAAACTCCATCTGAAGCAATCGCTAATATTGCATCTGCTGGATATAATCCACACGCCATATATCCAGGAAAAATTAATGCTGTTATGGAAGAGTATGGTGTCGTACCAGGGCAATCAAACCCGACCGCGAATGATGTTAGTCCTACAAATCAAACAATCTTTGCTGATAAAGTATCAGGACCCGCAGGTCCTAAAGGACTCATTAAATCATTGACTGATGAAGAGGGATTCTCTGGTCTTTATATGAAACCAATAAATTTCTTAAATCCATTTGATAATCAATCTAAACTAAATGAAATTGAAAAAATTAGTTCTAGTATGGAGGACATGGAAGATGGGATCCCAGTTCAAACAGTAGTGGTGACTAATACTATCATTAAAAATCAGAGCAGTACTAATATAAGTAGTAGTACATCTAAAGTTAATCCAGTGAAAAGTTATCAGTTAGCGGTATTAGGAGCATAAGATGGCGAGTTTGCAGGCAACATATAGTGGGGACTTAACATCTTCTATTACTGGTTATCTCGCGTCTACTCTTCGTGATAGTTTTTCTAAGGGTAAGAAAGATAAGGAGTCTGCACAAAAAATAGCAGACGGTTATGGGGTAGATGTAGATTTTAAACGTGGAGAGTTTACTTCTAGGGCATTTAGAGATAGTTTAATTAAAAAGACAGTTGGTGAAAGGTTTGTACCAAAGACCAGCATGTATGATATTCTTGCAAGAGGGCAATCAAGTAGTGATCCTTTAATGGGAACACCTGCCCATGTAAGAAATCTTCCAGAATATCAGAAACTTGCAAATCCTACTGAAAAGAAGTTTAAGGAAAATAGTAGTAAGTTAGATGGTACTGTTCCATCTAACGATAAAGCAGTAAAGGTTCAGGATAAAAAACTTGGTAAATTCTTAGCTGCTGCAGTAGAAGCAATTAATCAGAATTTTTCTACTTTAAGTGATAGTTTAGATGATGCACAATCAGAGGTAATTCAAGCTAAAGAAGGTATTTTTGGTACTATTAAGCAATTAGAACAAAATTCTGATTTGCTAGAAACTAAGTTAGATGCTATTATAGATGCCTTACGAGATCAGAATGATACTGCTAAGAAACAAACAGATGTAGAACAAGTTAGAGCCAAAGCTGCAGAACAAGGTAAAGAAACTGATCAATCTGGTACACAACGATTACAAGATATAGGGCAATCAAAGCAAGAAGCAATACAATTAAATTTATTGCAAGATGAACAAGAAATTGGAAAAACTCCTGAGACTAAAGATCAGCAATTAAGTCTTCCCTTACCTGAACTTGAAGAGGGCGGCATTATGTCCGGTCCTGATAGTGGTTATCTTGCCAAGTTACATGGCAATGAAATGATCGTGCCACTTGATAATAATTACACTCAAGGTGAACCTAGTGCTGTTGATGGAAAAGTAAGACCTAAACCTCAAACATCTGCAATTCCTTCATCCCGAGTTCCTAAAACTGGTGGTGTATCAATGTATGAACAAGGATCTGCTGAGGCATCCGATCCTTCATTTTCTCCTAATATTCTTAATGCTATGATTTCTATGCAGGACTCTGCTGTTCCTGCAAAAATAGACAAAAAGAATAAAGATCTGCAGAAAGCTATGGAACTGCCGCTCAGAGCGTCAGGAGTTATGACATTATCTATGCTTGAGAAGGCAGTCTCTGGTATGGGAACACTGGCAGCTCCTATTACTTCCGAACTTAAGCAAATTGCTAACCCAATTGCATCTGCATTTGGAGTTCCGAATACTATTGCTGATAAAGTTATTACAGATACTTCTCATAAAAAAGAACAGCAAGATAGACAAAAACAGATGTTTGCTACCGGTAGTACATCATCATCTAAAAATAACAGAGCGTGGTGGGATCCTCTTGGGGTCTTCACTGGTCGTGGTGGTATAGGTGGTGATAGTTCTAAAACCATTTATAGCAGACCTCCAGGTGGCACTGGTGGGTCATCTATGCAATATGGTAGTCGCCAAGGTGGTACAGGTGGACCTTTTGGATTCTTACCTGGAACTGGTAGAGTTATGACTCCATCAGCTGGCGACAACGGTAGTTATATGCAAGATGGTAGAACGGTACAAAAATTCCTTGGAATGGAAGTGCCATTTTCTGCTAGGAGGAGTGGATATACTCCCGAAGATGTTCAAAGATATAACAGTCAGGATTCTGGAACTCAAATGCAGACATATGATGCAGTTCCTCATCCAAGTAGGAAAGATCTTGCAGAAAAAATGCGTCAGGAATATAATATTAATATAAGTGATCCTGCATATAAAACTCGTAGTGTGCAACCACAGGTTACTCCGCAATCTACAACAACAGGTAACAGAAGATTAGATGGTGCAATCCGCAACGCTCAAGATATTGGAGATATGACAGGCACTCGTGGGTTGATGGATCAAACTGCGACAATCGCTGAGAAAACCCAAAGGCGAAATGATATCTTAAGACAATATATGCGTGATGCAGGTATGTCTGGCGCTGATGAAAGTATGAATATGTATGGTAAACCTATGGGAGATCAATCTAGTATTAGTTCTCCTGCATCTCGTGGTGCTATATCTACGGTTGTAAATATGCAATCACAGCAAAATTCTCTACGTAAAATGGAAACCAAAAATAAAACTTTGGAACCAATTCTCATCAGTAATAGCAGTCAAATAGATGATACTGCTGATGATACTCCTCCTTCTTATATAAGTACAAAGGGTGATATAGGATTTTCCGAACTTTACCCGTCTATGTATAGTTAACTATGGCAGAATTTAATAGAAAACCATACGCATCTAGTTGTGAAATAAAACAGATTGCTTTATATAAACCAGATGGAGAGAAGGCGGAAGCAAACCTCTTGGATATGGTATTGTTTATTCAATATCATGAAAATATTCTGTGGCCTGCTTATGGTGCAACCATGGTGGTACTTGATAATGCACAAAATTTAATTTCATCTATTCCTATTCAAGGATTTGAAAGGGTTGTTTTTGAAGTAGTTGATGCTAAAGAAGATACTTATTTCTATGAGTTTCGTGTGTTCAAAGTAAGTAACAGAGTTAATGCAGATAGAACCCAGATTTATACACTAGCATTAATTTCCACCGAGGGATTATTAAATGAGAGTATTCGGGTTAATAAACTAATTTCTGGATCTACTTCTGATGTAGTGAGAAAACTACTATTGGAATATTTGAATGTTGTTGGTAATAGGATTGATGTTGAAGATTCTGTTACTGGCATTGCACACTTACCTGCTAAAAAGACGCCATTTGCATTAATTAGATCCTTACAGTCTAAAACAATTGCCCAAAAAGAATCTACTACACCAAAAAAAGGTCCCATTCCATTAGAAGTAATACCATTCGCTCCCACCAGCGGTACTGTTTCTGATGCTGATCCTAATACTGCAGATGATGCATCTGGAACAGCAGGATATTTATTTTTTCAGGTTACAAGGAAAGAAGAGAAATCTCAATTCATCTTTAAGTCAATTGATTCTTTATCAGACCAAAAACCAAAGACTAGTATTTTTTCTTATTCTCCTGGAAAGACATCTGAAGAAAGTATGTTTAAGATCCAAGAGATTAGATTCGGAAGTGAAATTGATACTATGCAAAAAATGAGGGAAGGAGCATACTCTTCTTTAGTGTGCTACTACGACATAAATACTGGTAAGTATGAAGAGCAAGTTTATTCCCTAGCAAATACTTGGAATGATATGTCTCACTTAGGGACAAAAACTGAACTTCCTGTAGGTCAGACTATATTATCACAGTATCCAAGTAGAGTGATGTCAACTATTGTAAATCACGAAAATTGGTATATGGGTAAAAATGTTGCATCTAATGAAGATGCTGATCTCGGGGATCAATCTCCCGATAATTCTTTTCCTGATTATGTTAAACAATATTTACCGCAGAGTATTTCTAGACTAGGAGTTATGTTCAATTACGAATTGACCATATCCCTAACTGCGAATTTTGATCTTAATGCCGGAGATACAATAGATATTAGGATTCCGAATCAAGTTTCTGATGCAGAGAGGAAAGATGAAGTTTGGGATCCAACATATAGTGGCACATATTTGATTAAATCTGTCAATCATCAGATTGACGTTAAGGAACAAAACGCTTATACTGTACTTGAGTTAATCCGTGATTCTTGCGGAATTAAAAAATATACAAATAAATAAAATTATTAGGAGTACAAATGAAATCAATTGAAGATCACATTGAAAAGGATAAAGAAATCCTTGATAACCCTATGATCTCTCCCAATCAACGTCGCCACATTGAAGGTGAGTTGCATGAATTGGAGGAGTATGCAGAGCATCACAAGAAGGAGATTGAAGCAGGAGATCATCACGATCCCACTTACCTAGAACTTTTCTGCGATCAAAATCCTTCAGAACCTGAATGCTTAGTATATGAAGATTGATTAATATGGATTCATTAAACGGGTTATATCCAATAAACCAAATCGGATCCGATGGATTCTCATGGTGGATTGGACAAGTTGAATCTGAGAAGGCGGATGATGAAAAACTTTCTGGTCGTTATAAAGTAAGGATCGTTGGTACTCATCCTAAGTCTTGTGAGGCAGTTTCATGGGAGGATCTTCCATGGGCAATTACTATGATGCCTGTAACGAATCCTCATACACCAGGAGGAGCAACATCAGTTTCTGATCAATTGGGTAAAGGAGTATGGGTTATTGGATTTTATCTAGATAATCTTCAACAACAACCTATTATTATGGGTTCTGTTGGTAGAGTTGCTAATTCAACATCTGAAAAGACTGCTGATGATCCTACACCAGGTGAAAACTGTAAATCATTCACTACCTATATTCCGGAAGATGCTAAAGTAGCGTTTGATCAACCTACCCCTGCTGTTGGAGAAAAGTCTGCGGTAACTGTTACCGAGGCAGGATTAGCTCCTACTGGCACTATATCGGAGACTGGTGAAGGGAAAATAAATGATGGGCCAACAAATTTTCAAGTAGCAAAATATTCTAAAAATACAGATTTAAATCCTGCAGGGATTAATTTTTGTGTGGAGAAAGCAGATAAGTGTGGTAAAGAAACTGATCTTAAAAAAACTTTTACTAGATTATTCTCGGAAATGCTTGCCGAAGTTCAAAATAATGACGGTAAATTAGGGACGTTCCTTATTGCACCATTAAGTGGTGAATTGCATGATGCAATTGGCATAGGGAGAAAATATGTAAATAAATCAATCCTTGTTGTTAGAACTTTTGTCGCGTCTGTAAAGGGATTTATTCTTGAAAAAATAAAAGCAGGCATTAAAGATTTAATCAACATGCTATTGTATCCATCGGATACTGGTAATGCATTAACACCGCTTACAAAATTCTTTAACGACATTTTGGCTAATGTTGGTTGTCAGATGGCAGATCTTGGAGATCGCTTGGCTTCTTTCTTGGAAGATCTTATTTTTGGATATTTGTTTGATGTATACAAAGCAGCAGCATGTTTAGTTGATAATTTTGTTGACGGTCTTTTAAGTAAAATCCAATCTTTAATGAATGAATTACTTGAATCTGTTTTGGGTCCTCTTCAAGACCTTTTAGGTGCTGCAGCATCTGCTATCAATATTATTGGTGATGCAATTAACTATGTTTTAGATTTACTTGGAATCCAATGCAACGGTCCTGGAAAGTCATGTTCTAAAACTACTGTAGCTTGTACTAATTGCGATTCTGATAAACGTGACGATTTCTTAGATGAACTGCTGAAGAATATTACTGATGATCTATTCCCAGTTACTGGAGAAGATTGGTCTAGGTATACTTGTGATGAAGCATATGAAGGAAATACTCTTCAACCAACAAAAGTAATATTTGTTGGTGGGGTTCAAAATCCTCCAGTTCCGAATTCTATTCAATACGATATCTCTGATATTAAAGTTGAAGAAGGAGATGAAGCAGCTTTTGTTGTTACTAGAATTGGATATCTTGATGTATCATCAAGTGTTAAGTATACTACTAGAAACGGTAGTGCTACAGAAGGAATTGATTATTTAAAATCTAGTGGTATTTTAGGATTTGCTCCTGGAGAATCGGAAAAGAAAATTCTTGTGAGAACTCTTACTGATACGGAATCTGAGGGAGATGAAGATTTCTTTGTGTCAATCAGAAAAGATTCTCCTGGAACAATTCCAGCATTTGCTAAAAAAACTGTTGCTAAGTGTGTGATAACTGAAAGTACTATTAGGACACCAGGTCTACCGTCACCAGCACCAGGAGATCCCCCACCATCTCCTCCACCTGCACCTACTGAATCACCTGACACAATTATTCCTGATATTATTAACGCTAGAGATGTGAATCCTGATCCTACGGTTGATCCTACTGATACAACACCAACCTATAAAGTAGTATCTGATAGGTCTAGTGTAAAGGAAGGGCAATTTATCAAATATACTATAACTACTACAAATGTTGAAACTGGTAGAACATTATTCTATCGTTTATTTGGAACTGGAATTACCCCAAATGATATTGTAAATAATTCATTATCGGGATCATTTACTATAGAAAATAATACAGCAACTGTTATTATTGGTATAAATGTAGATTCTGAACTAGAAGATGAAGAAATACTGACATTTGGTATTGCAGGAACAACTGCTAGTACCAATGTTCTTATTCTCTCCGATACTTCTGGGTTTAGTCCTGAAGAATTAGATGCCAGTGAAGATTCATCTTCTAATACAAATTCAAGAACTGACCCACCTAGAAATCCTACTGTAGATCCTGCAAAGATCATTACTGATCCTGGTGGTGGAATTATTGATATCCCTATTGATGAACCTGGAGATCCATATACAGAACTTCCAGTGGTTATTATTCCGGGAGAAGGATTCCGCGCATCTGCATTGCCATTATTAGATTCTACTGGTAGAATTACTGAGATAAGAATTACCGATCCTGGATTTGGATATAAAATTAATACTCCCCAAACATCAGACAAAGAATGTATCATTGATTCTTTTACTATGTTAAATCCTGGTAGAGAGTATACTTCTTCACCTCAAGTATACATCAACGGTGATAATACCATTGCTGATGCGGTAGTTGAAAATGGTAGAGTCATTAGTGTTAGAATTAAAAACAGGTCTATTGTTTTTGATAGATATCCTAAAGTTCTTATCATCGGCGGTGGTGGATATGGTGCTAAATTCATTCCATCATTCTCTTGTCTTGATAGAGATGTTAGAGTTACTGTTGGATCTGCCAAGATCGGGACAGGTAAATATATTGATTGTCCTTAGGAGTAATTATGGCAAAAAGTAGAGAAGGATTTGATCAGGTATACGACTCTGTTGGGAGCAGCAAAACCCCTCGCGGTGCAGGAAATTTTGAGAAAAGAGAAACTACAGTACCATCATCAACTCCTGATGAGGAGCAAGGACCTATTACAACTGAAATTACTGTACTAGTTGCGGGTAAACGTTATACATTGACGGATGATGGTGGAGACCTTGAAATTCGCAATAAGTTAAATGGCATGGGAATCTCTATTCAAGAGAATGGAGATATCATGATGCTTAGTGGTTCTGGTGGAAATGGTAAAGCATGTGGTGGCAGATTTATTGTCAATTCCAAGGGTGGTCAACTAGTTAAAAGCGGTGCCGCAACGTTTGAATACACTGCAAATCCAGATTCTTCAACAAAAGGTGGCGGATCTGATGAATCTTCTACAGCAGGTAAAAATGAAACAGCAAAATCTGAATTATGTTATGGCGATTCTATTACAGAAGTCCATGGTGAAGTAAGAATTAAAGGAACTAATATAGTTTTAGAAGCAGCAGATGTTTTATCTTTGATTGGTAAATCTTCTGTTCTTATTCAAGCAGGTCCTAATGGCGGTGGAGAACTTCGTATCAATGCTGGGCAAATTACGGAAACATGTGGTACTAGAGTCGGTTTAGTCGCAGGACAAAAATCAGATATTATTAGTGAAGAAGTGAGTCTTCAGTATGATCCTCGTGCATCAGTTAATGTCATATCACCTGGACATATGAATGTTAAGGCTGCTGGAGATATCTCTCTGGGTGCAGGTGGAGCAATAGAAATGATTGCTCTTGGAATTAAACAACCTCTTGGATTAATTAAAGATCCGGTGAGTACTATTGGTATGAAAACTGTTGCTGGTGGATTAACTCTTACAAGTGCAGCATTTACTAATATTACTGCAATAGGACCACTTACACAAGCAAGTAATGCTACTACTATTACTTCTACGACTTTCTTAACTGCACTTGCTGGTACTGGTATCAACATGCTTACCGGTACGGGAAATGTTGATATCACAGCAACGACAGGTAACGTTAATGTTAAAGGACTGTTGATATACCTGAATTGATAAGTTAAGGTTATCACATTCATCGGATATCCGTATCGCTAACTGGCACAAGGGGGGGTTGAAACTCCCCTTTTTCGTGCTAAATTACTCTTGTAGCAAATCAAGGAAGTGCCTCAATTAATCGCACATACCACTTGACGCGCATCACAACATGTGCTACAATCTGTACAAGCGATTGGGACAACCCAATCCAACATCTGTGGGTAATCACTCCACAAGTAAACTAAAAGGTAATTAAACAAAATGATCAAATCTGTATTTGCAGCAACCGCTGCCCTGTCCGTCTCTGCTGGTGCTGCATTCGCCGGACCCTACGTTAACGTAGAAGCCAACTCAGGATGGACTGGATCCGACTACTCCGGAACTGCCACAGACCTTCACGTAGGCTACGAAGGCGCACTAGGTGACTCTGCATCATACTATGTCCAAGGCGGCGCTAGCGTAGTTGCTCCTGACGGTGCTGAGAGCGACACCGTTCCTTCCGGTAAGGCAGGCGTTGGTATCTCCTTGAGCGATGCTCTGGGTGCATACGGCGAAGTCTCGTTCGTTGGTTCAGGTGATAGCGACGTTGATCGCGGTTATGGAACAAAATTGGGTTTGAAGTATTCCTTCTGATCTCCTGACATAACTGAGAGGACCTTCGGGTCCTCTTTTTTTATGTTTCTAAATAAACCAGGTGTGATCTAGGTTTTATGCTATCTACACAATATAGACTACGAATGGAGTTTATTTGTAAATGTATTGCAAATGGAGAAGAAGTAAAGTTGTCTGATATGATTTGGGCAAACAAATTAGCAAAGGCAAATACATCTGCCAATGAGATGTTAAAAATGGCAAGAAGACAAGCCGCACAAGATATTCAAGAAGGAAGCACAGATGATTTTCTGAATAGGATGGGACTAGGAGACCCCGATCCATCCAATCACAAAAAGGGGTTTACATCTGCTGATGATATGCTAGAATGGTTTCAGCAAGATAAACCTGATGATTGGCGTCAGCGTGACTAATTGAGTTATACTAATATTATGAATGTAGTTCGTTTAAGGATCATAGGTAGTGCTCTTGTTATTGTTGCCTACTTCATTGTCCTTCATGTAAATGTATTAATTGGTGTGGGCGCACACTTCGTTGCAGATCTTATTTCAGTTCCTTACTTTATAAAGACAAGATCTTGGGACGTAGTTATAATGTTAGTATTCTTGTTATGCATCTCGCTATCTAAATTGATATGAATATCTTTGTAACTGATCCTAGTCCATATAAGTCTGCTGTGGTTCTCCCTGACAAGCACATTGTCAAGATGCCCCTAGAGACTTGCCAGATGCTTGCTATTGTATGCTCAGACAAATGGGGACATAACTTCGGCACTCTTCCTAAAGCAGACGGTACTCCTTATGCTACGGAGAAAGGTGCTTTTCGTAATCACCCTTGTACTATTTGGGCGAATGAGTTTGTAACCAACTGGCAGTGGTTACTCGCACATGGTCTTGCTATGTGTGATGAGTATACTGCTCGCTATGGTAAAGTTCACACCTGTCAGAAGACGCTTCTAGCAGCAAAGGAGATACTTCCTACAGCAGACCCACAAGGTCGCAGTGGGAAGGGTCCTAAACCTTTTGTATTTGCAGGACCTGATGAGTTTAAATACGATGAAGGTATTGATATCTACAATAAGTATAAGATGTATATTTCATCTAAACCATGGGTAAAAGATAACTATCTTCGTATCCCAGACCGCAAACCTGATTGGATTTAACATGGAAAATTTCAATACACCAGGATCTAATAAATCTTGGATGGATGATGGGTTTAAAAAATTTATAATTGAACGTCAACTGGAAAATGTTCGCAATATTCTAAATGGAACATTAGAAAAAAAACTCTTGGTAAATAGCAAGGGAGAAGTTTCACGACAAATTGTAATTAACTATGACAACAGCAGTAATTTACAGTAATAGTAATCAAGAATGCGAACGCATAGGAATGCTCTTAAGATCTATTAGTACTGAATTCCATGAATACGTACTAGGGAATCATTTTACTCAGCAACAATTTCAAATGGAATTTGGATCTGACGCAACATATCCTCAGGTTGCTATCGGTAATAAACATATTGGTAACATGAAAGACACATTACATTATCTTGGTAGTATTGGTTATGATAAACATTGAAGATTTTTGTGATAAATTGGAGGGGTTCTATGATAATTGGTATCAAGCTGCCGGTAATCCTGCAAAATATGCACACATCAAACTTATTTGGGAACGTATAGGACAACTTGAATTTAAATCAAAACAATGGTATCAATACCTGGGGGAAGAAAATCCTTACCGATATAGATGGCATCGTATTCAAGATGATTCAAATCAAATTGTAGTTGAAAACTGGTCTCCTGATTGGAAAGAGCGCAATAAATGTTGTGATATGATATTTAAACCTAATGGTATATTCTATAAAGGTTCTGTTGCTACAAATAAATGCATAATTAATGGCGGAGAACTCAAAAGTGTGGTAGAATTTAATGGTGAAGTTTACAAGAGTAGAGATCAAGGATGGAAGAACGATAAAGTCATATGGGGTAGTAATGTAATTTACGAATTTCAAAAATCCGAAGGACCTATCTGTGTTTAAATGACTAAGAAACAATATAAGCAATTGCTATTAGATCATTTTACTGAGCAGTTAAATAAACTGACAGTGAAAGAACTTAAAGAACTTGCAGCGAGGTATACATGAAGGATTATGTCTGTATCGCCACATGGGATCCCATTTTTGAGATGATGCGCTATCATTGGGTACATAAGTCCGAAAAAGATCCTGTGCAATTTGTCAAAAATCTTAATCCGGAGCAAAAAATGCTATGAGTAGCAAGATGATGTTCCTAGTTGATGCTGGCAACGGCAGATGTATTACTCATGATGGATACATTCAACTCGGTAGTTTCTGTCATAGTGTAGAGAAGCATCTTGAGTTAAATCCCGATCAAGAATGGCAGGTAACATACTGGATGCCTGATCCATTCTATATGAGATACCCACGACCAAACTATCAGCATACTATGAAGGCGAACGAAGGTTCTCCTAAGACTGATAATGCTACTGATAGTAGACCAAGAGACTTCCCAGATCAAGCAACAAATAGATTAGAACGAACATTATGAATGATTTTCTAGACAACTTGGGTGCTAATCAATATCAGAAGATGCATAAACCTAAACAGGTTAAGATTACTCCTCAGACATATATTGATATGAATAAGGAGTTTGAAGAGGAAGATTATCCATTTAGAATTGCTGTGCCTACACAGGAAGCAATTGATAAGTGGCAATCACAACCATCACCACCTTATCAGACACCAGAACCTGTAGATATGGTTGCTGAGATGTGGGCAGAGCATAATAGGATAGAAGAAGAACGTAAACTACAACTTGAGATTGATCTGTGACTATAGCAGGTTTAGCAATTTGGTAAATGCACCGTTCTCATAAAGCGGCTAAAGTGGGTTCAACTCCCACAACCTGCATTCGGGAGTATGGCGGAATCGGTAGACGCACCAGACTTAAAATCTGTTGAGCATTATGCTCGTGGGAGTTCAAGTCTCCCTACTCCTATTATTAATAATAAACTATGTCTAAGTATGATTTTGGTGGACTTGAGAGGCATCCTGCTAATATTTTAAGGTTGATTAGTGAATTAGAAGGATCATATCAACTCTGTAAATGGATGGGGTTTGAAGAAGACATGAATACTATTGATCAAATGAAGAAACCCTATTACAAACTGTATTTCAAACTCAAAAAAGAATATGGAGAATGAAAATGAGTTGATATCACCATAAATACGACAAGCAGAAGCAATACGATGTCGTTTCATCCATACAATTTAACATCAAAATACGTCTTTTGCACATTTCCAGTAAATTACACAGTTATTGTGAAAATGTATTTCATTGAGGGAATGCCTTTTACATATGATAAAGTAGAAAGGGAAGAACTTGAAGATGTTTGGATAAGAGCAGAAGCAGCATTAAATCCAGAGTTTACAATGGAGCAGGTAGATCAATATTCCGACTATCTTATTGCTGAAGAATTACACCCATGTTTATATCCAGTTGAAATGACTAATCCAGAGTTAATGCCAGATGACACGTTTTCATGATTATATTGAAGGTACTTTTGACAATAAAGAACAGGCATTAAAATATCCTACTAGATATGCTAGAATTATTATCAATCATAGGTGGATTGGTGGTGATTGGTTTGAGGGCACCCAATCTTTTCATAAAAGAGAACCCTATAGGAAATTTCTAATTCGTATTTTCCCAGAAGGGGAAAAAATTCGCGTCAAAAATTATGACCTAAAAGGTGTATATAAAGAAGGATGCGATACATTATTTGAATTGATTGGAAGCAAATATCATGGTAGTAATACTGAATGTACTTGCTGGGTGTTTTGGAAAGGAATTAAAACTTACTTGACAAATAGCATAATTTTAGGTTATAATGACTACAAGGTCATGGATTCGGGAATTGATCCTGAGACTGGAAAAAAACTCTGGGGATCTCAATGGGGACATTTAGAGTTTAAACGCCAAACTAGCTCAGCTGGTAGAGCAGGTCTTTTGTAAAGATCAGGTCGCAGGTTCAAGTCCTGTGTTTGGCTTTCCACTTTTGTGGAATAGGTGACACCACCGGTATTTCGGACAGGGGTTCAATTCCCCTCACCTCCATTGGGTAGATGTCCGAGTGGTTAAAGGAGGAAGACTGTAAATCTTCTGGCTCTGCCTACGTTGGTTCAAATCCAACTCTGCCCACTCCTGGGGGTGCCATGGTTTAGACGGGGTATAAGGAGTGTTACTGAAACCTGCTTGGATAAGCAAACCATAGATGCAAAAACATCTGACACCGCAGCGAATAATATCGTTGCATTCTCCCGCACTCGCGAACTCGCGACT
>NYWG01000191.1 GCA_002684915.1 Verrucomicrobiales bacterium | reverse complement strand
AGTTGGTGCCGTAGTCGGTGCCGTAGTCGGTGCCGTAGTCGGTGCCGTAGTCGGTGCTGTGGTTGGTGCCGTAGTTGGTGCCGTAGTTGGTGCTGTGGTTGGTGCTACAACTTGCATGAAGTTATTATTATGTACCATGATGACGTTGAAATTGTAGTTAGCTGATAACGGATTTTGATTTGAATTTAAAAATTCATCAGACCATTCACAGCAAAAATCGAGCTTATTTCCACATGTTGCAGCTGGTTGCCATAACATGATTACTTCCGATTGCTTTGTGATGTCTCCACCATAAACACCATCCTCCGTCTCTTTGTTGGCCCAGTCAAATGTCAAATTTTTAGACTCAAACGTTTGGTTATAAGTTTTAATTCCCTTAGACGACAATGATTGAGACACTGGGTTACTGGTGCATTGACATGTTCCAGAGCTTGGTAAGCAATTTCCAAATTCTTCTGAACATTTTTCACAGACACCATCACAATTTTCTCCAGAAATAACGGTATCAAAACATAAACACTCTCCGGGAACAAGTGCATCGGTGGTCACAACGTCTGTATTGCACGTTGCAAACGATGGTCTAGTACCAATATCTTCACAGCATTTTCCAACCCCTGATGCACTGTTACAAACAGATCCATCGCTCCCTACAGAGCATAATAAATTACAACGATCTCCACCAACATCTGGACTAGAGCAATCACAAACAAGTTTATGACAAACGCCACTAGTTTCAGTCGTTCCACGCGTTGCTAAGGATTGACAATCTTGTACAAGATCAAAACGAAACTCACTGTCTGTTACACTATTTTTTAATGATGTCATGACTTGTGTGCGGCAAGCAATGCTTAAATTATGAGACATGACATAAGGAGCAAATGGACCGTGCGTGGACAGACGTGTATCACAAAAATCTAAGAAATTAATATTGGATTGCTTATCACGACAGGCAGCAGAGCAGTTTGCAATACCGGTCTCAAACACCGATTGAATATCTGTTTCTGCAGTAGATAAACCATTACAGAATCCCTTTTTGTCAAAGTCTTGTCTCCAAGCTTCAAACGTAGCTGTGCAATCATCGCAACTTTCGTAAACATCTCGTAGTGTCGCATCGCAAGCGTCTGCAAAGTTGTAATTATCAAATAAACTGCTGCAACTTTGACATTTTGTATCATAGGTTTCCAACGGTCGTTTGTTACGTGCATAAGATTGATAAAATGTATCAAAATCAAATGTATTGATGCTATTTAAACAAACTGTATTTTCATTACAAATAATTGCTTTTTCACTATCAGACAATACAACTGCGGTACTATAATCATTGCAAAGGCGTGCCCATGATGTTAATTGAATCTTAGCAGCGCAGCTATCATCACCTGTATCACAAAACAAAGACGTAATATTAGGTGCATTTAAAAAAAGAGGACATTGCAAATAATTTATGTTACTACGACCATTCGGTGTTAATGCATAGGCTAGGTAAGAAAACTGAATGTCATTTTTGAATAGTCGAAGATCATTGTATAGTAGATTTGAGGTCACTGGATGTTCCAGTACAACTTCATCCAAATAAATCAAACCACCATTTGCATCTTTACAATCACGACCGTAGGACTTGCACAGGAAATCAGAGTTGAGTAAGTAGCGAAAACTTGTAGCAGAAGATTCCAACTCTACGTCTGCTGTGCTTGTCTCATAGTTCATGTGTACTGTTAAATGCAACCACTGTGGTCCAAACATTTCCAGTAAGTCAGTAGCCTTATTATTAACATAAAGTGCTTTACGACGCAAATCTATTTGCATAAAACTACCGTAACCAACTTGTTCATCTTTCTTTTGTAATTGCAAAGACATAAAAAAGGAATTGTCTTCTAGCTCAGGAAATTTAATCCATACACTGAGTGACCTATGTTGCAAACCGGCTTCGCCAAATGTATAACGACCATTTGCAGTTAAAAAGGTATCATCCTTGTAAAAATAAACTTCATTGTACAATGGTAAATCTAATTTCGGTCGTATGGATTGCCAAATACTTGTTTTCAAAGCATCCAATTCCACTTTATCTTGTTCCGATAATTCCTCTGTAAATGGTGCTACGTAAGGTGTAGAAATGGGTAGCGGAGCAATCTGACGACAGTAATCTTCAAAAGCTTCCAAACTATGCACACTGGCTATATTTTCATCCATACTCAAACGAGCATTACAATATTGTGTTAAATCAAACTGTTGTCGTTTTTCAGAACTGGACAAGCCTACAATGGTTGGGTCAAATACCTTTAAATTATCAATCGCTTCTAATTTTGCAGTCCAATCCACTGCCTCCACTGCTTCCTTGCACCGCAACGAATCACAACTTTCGCGACACCAAGAAGCATCGCCTTCTTGGTAAAACGTTCCTGATTTGCAACATTTTATGGGATCATTGTTAAAGTTAGGATCATTTTTATCTAAGCTAAGGACCTGGCCGGTGCTTCGAATAGATCCACAATGCAAACATTTTGGAGCTCGAAGACGACATTCTGAAACTAAGATTCCAGTAAAGTTAGTTTCAAAACGAACAAAAAGTCCCGCTTGCAACTGACGACCGTCAACCGATTCCACACTATCGACTAAGATAGTTGTTTCTGAACTATCAACATACGTATCATGCCGAAAATAGGTTTCTACGACAAACTTATTGTTTGCAAAATCTGACCAACCATGTGGATACAAGTTGGAACAATATTCGTATTCTGCATCTCGCAACAAACAATCGTTCATGCCAGTATTGTCTTTGTTCAGCTGCGATGCATCGCAAGATCGCTTTTCAAATGGTATCACATGCTCGATGGAACCACAAACCTCTGCAACATTGCACATCACCGAGTTCAAGGAACTACTGTAGGGTTGCAGCAAGACGACGGAGCTGGGCGTCTCTATGGATTCTCTGGTCACAAGACAAGATGATGCTACTTCGTAATCATCTACTTGCGAACCTACAGCTTGACACGTAGAAGTACGACCATTAGCTAAGTCATCATTGACAAACACTGTACATGCTTCGTCTTGTAGGGCCGTATTTTTAGTGTAATTTTCTAAATTTTTACAAAAACCTTGATCTGTGACAAAATCGATATCTTCTAACTTTCCACGGCAATCAGCACTGCAAGATGCAAAATCAGTTTCTGAAAATTCACAAAATGACTTCCAATCAAAAGAAGCTACTGCCATCGTACACTCACTACTGCAATCCAACGATAAAGCTTGTAAATTTTCATAATTTGCAAACGTTACTAAGTCACTACACTTACTATCTATATCTTTCCATAGTACTTCTGAATCAATTAATTGATTGCATTGCCGACAAGTCGAAGTTTGCAACTCATCTGGTACAGAAGAAAATGAAAAATCATAACAAAATCGATTCCAATCGTAAGTATCAATAAAATCATGCATAAACGACACTTCCGAAGCTCTGCATGCTGGTAAATTAGTACTAGACAATTGTTGCAACAGTTGGAAAAATTTTGGGCGCTGCTCCTTGTAGCAAAATAGTTCTTTATCTTCGCGTGAACCATCGACATTATTACAATCAGAATCCGAGCTGCACGCTACGTTTAATGAAACCGTTTCACAATTACCATTCCCTGAACAAATATCACCGCTCAGCGAACGTTTACACTCAGACGCACAGTTGGATCCATAAAAATCAGGTTTTGTTGGCAAACCAAGGTTTTCTATCTGCACGTTGTCTAAATTAAAACTAGTGATCGTATAAAAACTATCTTCATAAAGACTACGTTCTTCTTCCGACACGTCATCTTGTGGATCACAACGACATTTCCATGAATCTTCGCTGCGCTTCTGATACTCTGGTGTAGCAAAATCGAAATAATTTGCTAAGCGGTCCTCTTCGCACACACCATTGTTACAAGCGTTGCTTGTAGCGGAACCACAAGTGCTTTGGCAATAAGTACCAGTATAACCATCATTACAATTGCAAACTGGTTGCATTCCTAAACTAGTACAATTCTCAGCACGACCAGAGCAAAATACACATTCACTACGAATAAAACCATTTTCATCGTAACAAGAACTTGGAAAGGTTGAAAGTTCCGTTGCCGACGCATCGCAATAAGTTGTACAAGACAAATCCCAATCGTTCAAAAACGGACCCCAATGAGGATCGCAGCTAGAACAGGAGCTAAGCTCCTCGTAGTGTGGCTGTATAACATCAATACCTTGACGTTGCAGGCAAGTACCAACATAGCTTGTCTGATCATTAGGACATTCTCCATAACAAACACATTGTCCTGTTGCTTTTAAACATACACCACGGTTGTTACAAGTAGAGGAATCGCAAAAAATACTACAAACGCTACTATCATCAAATGCTTTTGTTTCGACCGTTGGGTAATAATTCGCATCACAAGTACCGCATTGATAAGCCAAACTTTTTGAATCTGAATATTCTGTAAATGTTGCTTCCAACGCTATGCTTCTATCAAAGTTAGGATTGCACAAACAACGAGCACAAGTCCCAACCAGAGCACCGTTCTCTTCACGACAAGGTATTGCTAGACCAGTAACTTCGTCAAACTGTACTGGATCCAAGACACATGACAATGCATGGCCGTGGCAAGTTGTTTCTGGATTGCAATACTGAGTACAAAAAGTAGACTCTGTAAAATAGTTTGCTGCACAAATAGAACAAAAAGGACCGTCCCAATGACCAAGAACATCATCATCATGACAAGCACAACTGCCATCGGCTTGGCAATCGCCATGAACACACGTTTTTGACGCCGTACTACCATCATTGCAACTACACAAAGGACCAAACCAACCAGGATCACATGCACAAGTTGCTTCGACACCAGCGGTACACGTACCATGGCCACTACAAACAACACCTGCATTATTCAGTGGACAAGCTTTTTCACAAGTTGTCTCTGGAACAAACATCGATACACCATTAATATCTTGCAAACATTCACAAATAGCTTCGTTGTTGCAAACACCATTTCCATAACACGCGGGGCCTACCAATACTGCAGTTGGTCCATTGAATATTTCTGTGACACCCGGGCACAAGGAATCACAGACTAACCCACGGCTCAATGGATTACAAGTACATACAGCATAGTCCCCGCGCAAGCTGCAAGTACCGCGACGCGAGCATGGCCGGCAGCTCTGCTCCGTGCAAGGGTCACAAATTATATCACACTCACGACTAGTTTCCGACTTCAAAGCACCATCAACACAAAGGGCTTCGCGACTAGTTGCATCACAAGCATAACACAGTGCATCTGGGCAAGCTAAGACGGAAAGCGGTGCTCCTTCCTTCATCATATTGTATACCTCTAAAGCATCCTCTGACATTACACGACTATTGCTTTGTTTCACACATGCCAAATCGCAACGAGTTCCGAGAAATTCTAGTTCACCAAACGATGTTGTATCGGTTCGACAAAGTGACCCTTGAGGATACGGTGCATCACCATAACAAGTATCATTGGTTGCGTCGTGTGTACCGCAGAATTGGCAGTAGGAACCAAACCACAAGTCCCTGCACTCACAGGTCCAACCAAAGGTCTGTTTTACAGCAACTGAACCATGTTCGCACTTACTCAATTCACAATAATCGCCGTAAAATGGATCAATACAGTTACATTGGTTCAACTGTGTATCGTAGGAAAAACCATTTTCACAGGGACTAAAAAGTTGGTTCAGAATTAGCCTTGTGGGAGAAAATAAAAAAAGAACATTGATTCCAACAGAAAACAATAAGATAAAAAGAGTTAAAAGAGGTATGTGCCAATCTACTTTAGGCATCTTTTAAAAAGACTTATTACGTAAATATATATCTATTTATTAGCGATATTCTTTAGTGTCACCAAACGCAAGACCCCATCTGGACGAAAACCAGGTTCGATTAGCACCGACTTACGCTCATCTCCTAGCATTGCTTGCAGCTTTGTACCTATACCGTATTCTCCATTATCCCTATCAAATTTCTGACCACGTGGTATACGTATCACGTAGTGATTCTCAGGAATACCAGGCAAGCGTAGCCAAGGCAACGTCTTAAATTTTAGGGTACCAATATACAATGTCAATGCATTAACGGAATCGTTCTTTTTTATCCATGGCCAAATTTTATCAAAATTTTTTGCACCACCAGGACCACCACGATTTGCACACCATTTTGCATAAGCCTTCTTTACAATATCTGGTGCATTATCTAGTGTATCTAGATCCATGATCTTATACATTAAACATTTCTTTCTATATATATGACAGAACAACAACGATAAACCATGGCCTCTAAAGAAGATTCATATGAAGATGATGAAGGTGACGTAGAATTAAGTCTGGTCGATCGTAAAACAAACAACTTTCAATCCATGAAAAAAAGTGGTGGTCCAAGAGGCAGACTCAAAGCTTGCTTTACATGTGAAGCCCTTTGCTTAGTTATCCTAGACTTTTTCTTCTGTTGGCCACGCTACCTATGTGATGCAATTTGCAAAAGCTGTCCAAAAGTGGACTGTTGTAAATGCTTCGGATGCTGCCCCGCTTTGCGATGTGGGCCACCAAATCTTAGAACTATTAATTTTATAGCAGGAGTATGGCATGGACTCTTAGCCATTTTCGGTCTTGTCGGATTTTTTGTTCAATCCTCCACAGATGCTGGTAAAGCAAGACTGTTTCAAGTCAACTTAGATTGGGAATTTCCAGAACGTGACTTTAGTAAACCAGAATATCAAAACATCATGGTTCAGAACTTTTTAAATAATACATGCACACAGCCAGATGGTACTATCACTTGTCCAGCACAAAATAGCAATGAAGACTTCTTTACATGGTCCAGCTGCGCAAGGGCAAATAGCACCGATTCCATGGTCAATGACGCCTTCCGACT
>NYWG01000190.1 GCA_002684915.1 Verrucomicrobiales bacterium | reverse complement strand
TTTTTTTTCATATAAATTTATTCAACCCTCATAAAAATGGCCATATGGTGATGGTACATAAATATCAAAACCAATTTCTTTTAATAAGATGCATGCATAGACAGATTTGATCAATCATAACATACATATAAATCAGAAATTCAATTATTACATATTATACATGTACAATATTAAAAAAGTGATATGATAACGCATTAACAAGGTGTGTGTGTGTGTAATTTACAAGTGCCACACAATAATTTTGTAAAATTATAATTCAATAATAATAAGATAAAAATTTTAAATAACTGAATAAAACTTCAAACAATTAAGGTAAACCAAAATGTTGTGTAGAGTATGGACATAGTATAAAAGGAAATAACACGCCACTACCCGCTGCACGGGCTGTAGTTCCAAAACTCAACAGTTATTGACATCATGTACATTTATGAGCCGGATAGCTCAACTAGTCATCATTAGAGGCATCACAGACAAGCAAGTTTTATAAAAACAGATTCAAAATCAAAAATATAAAGTATAAAATAAAGAGAAAAGTTTCGTAATGTATTCATTAAAAAAGCAGGAAGACAATTTTACTATTTTTATGTTACTTTTAATCTTTTGAATTTCTTGCTACATTTTCTGTTCCAATTCCAAAATTCAAGTCCTTAGGTCGCGCATGGGTCGGTGAGCCTGAAGCAGCAAGACAGAAAGCTACAGTTTTTAAGAGAGACCTTGTTGTCCATTTACATAATATATAGTATTGATAGAATATTTATATATTACATATACAATTGCGCCAAGAGAGGGAGACAGTGTTCAATGTTATATGAAAATGCATGAATAATGTATTTACTATATTGAAAACTGACTTTACTTTCCTGGCAGATTTTTGACAACTATATTTTAGAGAATGTTATGTTTGGTGATGCCTTTTTCTTTGTAGTATATATGATTCATATTAAGATATTATGTTATGAATTCCCAATGTTACATAAAACGCAGTAAATATTCTAACCTTCACATAAGTGTTGAAAGTTTTAAAAAGTGAAAATGTTTATTTTATTTAGATTCTTGATAAGGGTTTTTTCTTATAGATTAAGGAAATATTTAATCAATTATTAATGGTTCGAATATTTACTCTTGTATTATACGATAAAAATGACGGATTTCAGTTACTACAAAAATTCATTTTTTTAACAAGAGGGCGAAGATACAACACTGGATTTTTTCTGTTCACAATAATCAAGTGTTTAGTTAGCCAAGATTATTTGAAGTAACTAACATGACAAGACTAACGTTCTCAAGCACAAACTCTGCTCCCCCCGTTACAGTGGAGTAAAATTTGCACCCTGAGAAACAGAGCAGAAATAATCCATTTATTTACAAGTAAGAATTAAAACCAGGACATGGCCAGTAAATATCTCAAGCAATCCCAGTAGATGCACTGAACAATACATACATATATTAAAATGCAAACATACTAATAATTTAACTTGAGTAAATCTGTATCAGATCCCGGTTTTATTTTCTAAGATTCCAGATGATGGTTTAGCGGCGGACCTTTGGTCCCCAGGCCACGTTGTTGGAGCCCCCGCCGCCGCCGCTGCCAAGAGATGGAAACGCTTCAGCGGAGCTGACATCCCATGGAGCCTTAGAAACCTTGAATTCCTTGGGGTACTTGTTGGAATCCTTGTTCTCTACGTCTCTGGCGGGCTTCTCATATTGGTGCATCCACTCATTGTCAGCTAGCTCTCCCATGTAGTCCTCTTCAATATTCTTGAGATGATCGATGCACTCGGCAACATTATCCTCCTCACCAGACACCACAACAAGACTAGGATCTTCATCAGCATCCCTGGGCAGTCTGATGTCCACCTTGTAATCATCCATAATCTTTCTGATAGTTCTGCCACGCTTTCCAATAATCATTGAGTGCACACGAGGATTAATCTGTACCTCTTCCTTCACCATAGATTCATACGAATTGACAATCTTCAAGATTGCATCCCTAGCCTTGGTGGTGTCCGACTCATAACCAGTGATGGTTATAATCTCTTGGTTCTCGGATCCTTTGCTTGGAAATTGAATGTTGACCTTGTAGTCTTCACGCATCTTGTTGATGACTCCACCACCACGTCCAATGATCTTGGGATGATATTCTGGCTTAACTTCGACAGTAACCTGGTATGACCTGGCTACCCTGTCTTCCTTCTCGCCTTCCAGCTTGACCAACCTCTCAGCAAGTCCGACCTTGGCTTTCTCGACGTGATCTGGTACTCCAGACATGAGGATGATGTCAGACTCCTGGTCAGCAGAGGGAACACGGATGTTTACATCGTATTCATTCATCATTTCTCTGACCTCCTTGCCCTTCTGACCAATGATATATCTATGGAATTCGAATGGTATGTTAACTTCAGCAGTGATGGGGACAAGTTTCTTGAGAGCCTCTGCAGCGCCCTCACACTTTGCCTTCTTGCCTGTAATTCTAATGATGTTAGGATCACTGGATCTTTCAGGATCATTACTGACGGGAACTTCACCGTTTTCATTGGCCTTGTCAGGAAACTTAATGTTCACGTCGAAATCTTTCGTGATTCTCTGGACCTGTGATCCCTTGGCTCCCATCACAGTCCTGTGATACTGCTGTTCAATCTCACAATCTATGGTGACCATCTCCTTCAGATCCTGCACTAGCTCTGATATCCTGGTCTTGGCCCCATCCACACAGTTCTTGGCACCCTTCAGATTGACCACGTCGCTGGTCACTCCTGGCCTGGGGAAAGACACGATAACTCCGCCAAACTCTTCACTGATATCCTTGAGGATCTTGCCACGCCTGGCCACAAAGTGTTTGTGGTACTGGGGCTCCACAGTCATGGTGTCCTCGGTGATGTTGTCCAGCTCTTTGATCTTCTCGAGCAAGTCACTCTTGGCTTTGCCAACAGACTCCTGTGTACCAATTATAGTAATACTTTCTCTATCAGCATCATCAGAACCTGGGAAGATTATCCTGGCTCCAGTCTCATTCCTGATCTTCTGAATGTTGATACCTTGACGACCAATCAGGAACTTGTGGTGCTCAGGCTTGGCTTTCACCTCGGCAGAGTGGCCTGACAGCTGCTTCTCATCACTCAGTTCCTGAAGCTTTGTGAAGGCTTTATCAACATCATCAGCAGGACCACGGATCATGACAACATCAGAGCCAGAGTTTGCCTCTGGGAATTTAATGGTTACTCCGCCACACTCTGACATGATGGACTGAATCAATTTACCTCCAGCTCCGATCACAGTGTTGTGGATCTTGGCAGGAATTTTCATCTCCTTGGACACAATGTTGGCCATTTGTGACTGTATATCTCTGATCATGTTGGCGGCCTTGACAACATTTTCTTTCTTTCCGGTGATGATAATGGTATCACTTGCTGCATCACTGTCAGGAAGATCTATTTTTGTATCGGTCTCTTCACGGATCTTCTTAATGTTGACTCCACCCTTGCCAATGATGTTCTTGTGGAACTGTTTGAAGATGGGGATCTTCTCCTGGTAGTTGGCGGCCAGCAAGTCCTGCGTGATCTTAGTCAAGGACTTGGCGCACTTGTCAACGTCATTCTTGGGACCACGGAGTTTGACAATGTCAGATTTGTTACCCAAGTCGGGGAAGCTGATCTGAACGGAGGTAAATTCATCACGAATCCTTTGGATGTTCTCACCCTTAGGACCAATTATTTGTCTGTGAAACCTGTTTTCAATGATCACATCTTTCTCTTTCTCATTCTCCATTTTATCGACCATTGACTCTAGTTCAACTTTGGCCTTCTCCACGCCCTCCTTGTTACCTTCAATGCGAATGATTGTGACACCGCTTTCAGATTCAGGAATGTTGATAGTCACTTCAGCCTCTGACTTTATCTTGTTGATGGTGGAACCACCCTTACCAATTATATGCTTGTGATACTTGGCGTCAACAGTCATTTCAACAAATGTGATAGTTTTCATGAGTTCAGTTACTTGACTATCCAAAACTTTGTAGGCCTTCTCCGCCTCTTCTGGAGGACCGTCAATCTTGATCTTTTCTCCGTCAAATCCTATGTGAACCTTGGAGAGCTGGCATTCCTCATTGATCTTCTGTATACCAGCTCCCTTCTTTCCAATGATATACTTGTGTAACCAGCCAGGGCAGTCAATAATAAGATTAGTCACACTATTTGCCTTCTCATACACCTTGGTCAGCGCAAGGCCCAGCTTGTCCTGGGGACCTCTCAGGGTGATGGTCTCGCTAGTAGAATCATTGGCAGGCATTTCAACAAAAACTCCAGTCTCGGACAGTATTTCATTAATAGAGTTGCCTTTAGGACCAATGACGTATCTATGCTGCGATTTCTTAACTTCAATACTAACATGGCTGCATTTACGCTCCATTTCTTTCCAAATCGTTGTTATCTGGTCCTTGATGGCCATGACGCCATCTTTCTCGCCTACAATGCTAAGTTCATCCTTCTGGACAGACAGAGGAGGAATGTTGACTCTGACACCAGGGTAGGCAGCCAACATCTTATTAACATTCTCATTGTTGGCGCCCTGAATGAAGGGGTGGTAAGTCTTGGGAATACTCATCCTCTCCATTGCCTGCTTAGACTGTTCGTCAGAGATTAATCTCATGTCATGCAGGGCTCTTTCAATTCCTTCCTTGCAACCCACAATGGTGACCTGGTCACTGTTGTCTCCACTCTTTGGGATGGTGATCTTGGTGGCAGTTGTCTTCTCCATTTCCTGCAGTCTGGTGCCTCCTTTTCCAAGCAAGTGACGATGATGCTCTTTTGGAATCTGAACGGTGACATTTGCTTGGGTCTGGAAAGCAACAAGTACATCTCGTTTGGCTTTCAATACACAATCGGGTTTTCCTGTGAGCAGAAAAGTGAGGCTGTTGTCCTTAGCACTGCTCATCTCAATCTTGGTCCCAGTGTTGTTCATAATGGCATCCAATTTCTTAAGGGATTCGCCGCCACCGAATCCCTCAACGTTCAACGCCTTCCGTTCCTCAGGTGGAATATGAAACACTTGGGTGATGGTTGTTGATTGTAACGGGGGTTTCTTATTCCATCTTCCGATTGGGGGCGCAGTATTAGCGACCGGTCCGCCAGATCCGCCGCCTAGGCTGGGAAACTGTTGATCATAGGTCGGAACGATGTCCACATCCTCGACCTGATGATGCTGCACAGGGGCGGCGGCGTCGTCATTATTGGCATCTCCGTTAACGGCGGCGGCGGTCTCCTGGTTGTTGTTCTGGCTCTCTGCTTGCTGCATGGTGGTGTCCATGTTCGCGCAGGGTCGTTACAGTAGCATGTACTGCAGTCCGGGGAATCCGTCCAATTTTTAAGTGAAGAAATTTGATTTCCTCACCTCCGCGTGGGGTGTTACAGCAAAAGAGAATGCCATCGCAGAGATAAGTGCGAATGTTGAGGGCTCACTCAACCAGAAATCGATACAAGAGTACATCAAGGACTCCGATATCAGAAAGTTAGGTCTTACTTCCAGCCTGCTGAAGGAATTAACAAAAAGCGGCGATTGCTCACTGCCTCCTGGCAGA
>NYWG01000189.1 GCA_002684915.1 Verrucomicrobiales bacterium | reverse complement strand
TGATATAACTCAGGGCTCCCAAACAGCAATGCATGTTGCAAGTCACTTGACGGGATCCAGAACTCAGTTGAGGGAAACAAGTGCTTCAAAATTCTCGGGCTCAATAACTTCTATGATTGTTGGGGTATTTCTAGTAGGAGTTTTTTTATTAAGATTAGGCTTCGGAGGAGATCTGTTCAAAGGCGGGGTAGTTAAAACTCATGAACGAATAGTATCTATAGAGCACAAAATGATCGATGCCTACAATGCATCTGACACTCCTCAAGATGCATCCAAAGGTGTTGCTGAAGCTGTTGCAAAACTAAAAAAAATCAAAACCGAACACTTGAACAAACAATACAAAGGCGCCCTTCAAGACTATATTAAGGCTCTTCAAAAATGGAGTTTGGCACTTAAAAGAGGAGATCCAATAAAAGCAGATGAATTTGATGATCTGCGGATCGACGAAACACGACGGTTAAATGAGATATACGAAAAACAACCTGAGGTCGTGACGCCCCTTCGGTTTTAAGTAATCATCTCCACCACATGAATCTAAGGTTACAAGCATGTCTTATGCTTTTGTTTTGTACCGGCCATGCGATGGGGCAAGTGGAACAGCCCTTAGGGCTTCAAGTACTACAAGAAAACCAAAAACAGGTGCTTTGGAATACACTGATAGCTGAAAGCCGCCGCCTTGATCGAGAAAGGGCAAAACAATTGTCCAGAGCCCTAGAATCACCCGAAATCCTTGAACAGCACTTAGTCGCCCTAAACAATAAGTACAGGAAAATAATAGGAACATTCCCCGCCAAAACAACCTTAAATGCTCGAATTACTGGGAGTCTAAACGGGCATCGTTATCGAGTGGAAAAAGTGCTTTTCGAAAGCCTTCCAAACCATCACGTCACCGCACTACTATACCTTCCTTCAAAAGGCAGCGGCCCATGGCCTGGAGTGCTATTTGCCTGCGGACACTCTGCCAATGGCAAAGCATATCCAGCTTATCAAACCGCCTGCGCTCTACTTGCTCAAAAAGGATTTGTCGTTCTTAGCTACGACCCTATCTCACAAGGAGAAAGGATACAGCAACCTAAAGCATACCGCTACGGCACGACTACACACACACTGCTTAACCACGGCTCACGCCTAGTCGGCCGGAGTGTTGTATGGTACTCGGCTTGGGATGGGATGAGATCTATCGACTACCTGCTATCTCGGCCTGAAGTTGATAACTCAAAAAAAATAGGTATGACAGGAACAAGCGGAGGGGGAACACAAACCACATTTCTAATGGCGCTAGATGATCGTATCGGGCCCGCTGCACCATCGTGTTACACAATGCAGAGGACAGACAAATTCTTAGGTCATAGTGGGCCAGCTGACGGATGCCAACATTTAGCATTAGAAGGACTGAATGGTATCGATCACATAGACTATACATTAATGCGCATTCCTAGGCCGACCAACATCCTCGCTGCAACTAGAGATTTTTTTGAGATCAGCTCAACACGAGAAGCTATACTCGATGCAAAGGCCGCATTCTCAACACTTGGGCATAACAAAAAATTCTCCTACTACGAATGTGATGCAAAACACGGCATGCATGTCGGCCATCGTCAAGAAGCCACACGCTGGATGCTGCAATGGCTTTACAACGATCCATTTTCTGTGACCGAACCCAAAAACATTAAATTGTTCACCGACACTGAATTGCAAGTTACAAATAGCGGACAGCTTTTCAAAGAATTTGACAATGAAAAAGACGTCGCTGCTCTCAACCTGCAAATTGCAAAAGAACTAAAAAAGAAAAGGAAAAGCTTTTGGAAAAATGACAGCCAAAAAGCTTTATCCAAGGTTCGCAAGTTAATTGGACTGCCTAAGCCGAGAGGCAAAGCGAATGTCAAAATTGGCGAGAGGGTCATAATCAAATGGGCAAAGGTGAATGAAATTGTTTTCGAACAATATGATGGCATGCCCGTTCCTTCGCTGCTCTTTCGACCATTGAATCAGAACGGGATGAACATAGATGTTGTCATAATTGCGAATAGCATGGGAATGAAGCATGCAATGCAGTCTGGGTCTGTAAGAAAATTACTCAACGATAAGACAGCCGTATTCGTTGTTGACTTGCGAGGGTTTGGCGAAACAAAAGATCAAGGAAGCAATCAGAAATACCAAAGCCATTCTCACCGCATTGCAAACGTTGCCACACATATCGGTCGGCCATTACTTGGACAGCGTGTCGGGGATCTGCTTTCAGTGGTAGATTTTATCGATAGTTTTGAATCAGCAAATAATATTAAGTTGATTGGAGCACACGCAGCCGCACCGGTAGCACTACATGCCGCCGCATTGGATAAACGAATATCGGAAGTATCGCTTGAAAAAAGTCCTGTTGATAGCTGGGTTGAAGATGTGGTCGCAAAACCACTCCGAAGCAATATGGCCGATCATATCGTCCCAAATGCTCTTTTGTGGTACGATCTTCCAGACCTTGCACACTATCTGGGGAAGAAGTTTAAGAACTGATGAAGTTTTGGATTAATACTATGCCGGGGACCATTGCAGCAAACTTCGACGGAAATATAATTGCTAATTCTAAAAAAAAATTGGCCAGAAGCGAAAATTAGCTAATTATTGACTTAACTCGTTGGTTTATGAAATTTTCCGATCACGAACACGCTGTACGCCGGATGATGCGGGCACCCAAAACGCGCCGTGAGATGCTCAAGCAACTTGGAGCCGGTTTTGGAACCATCGGCTTGGCGGGACTAATAGCTGACAAAAATCCATTTGCTTCGACATTATATGGAGATACCTCTCCGCTAGCACCCAAAGCACCCCACTTCGCACCTAAAGCAAAACGGATCATTCAATTATTCATGCCTGGAGGCCCATCACAGGTGGACACCTTCGATCACAAACCGGCCCTCAAAGAAAATGCCGGGAAACGCCCGAGCCTGGTCGATCGAAAAACACTCAGAAATACGAAGAACGGGTT
Organism: Verrucomicrobiales bacterium; assembly: GCA_002684915.1. Taxonomy (GTDB): domain Bacteria; phylum Verrucomicrobiota; class Verrucomicrobiia; order Limisphaerales; family UBA1096; genus UBA1096. The sequence goes on along the minus strand of NYWG01000189.1, from coordinate 20,998 downwards.
AATGCCATCACCTTTTGGCTTTAAGCAATATGGCCAGACTGGAAAGTGGGTTAGTGATATTTTCCCGGAGGTAGGCAAGATGGTAGATGATATTTGCTTCATTCACTCCATGCATACAGACATCCCAGAACACGCCGGGGCCATCATGATGATGAATGTCGGACATATACAGCCGAACAGGCCAAGCCTAGGTTCTTGGCTGGCATATGGCCTTGGCAGTGATAGCGACAATCTTCCGGGATTTGTAGCAATGTCACCAAGAGCACAGCCGAGGGGTAAGCTAGCCAACTGGGGGAGCTCTTTCTTGCCTGGGGCGTATGGAGGCTCGTATGTGAATATAAACAGCATGAAACCAGACGCCGTTATTGCTGATCTAAAGAATGCAAACCTGAATCGTAACGAACAACGAAAACAAGCTGATCTTCTCTCTAAACTTAATAAAGAATTTTTGGCACGACGTGAAAAAGACGCACAAATTGAAGCTGGTATTGAAGCCATGGAAATGGCCTTCCGGATGCAATTCAGTGTGCCAGATGTATTTGATATTTCGAAAGAAAGTAAGGCAACCCAAGCCCTCTATGGAGATAGCGAATACGCCAAAGGCTGCCTAATTGCTAGACGGCTGATCGAACGGGGAGTGAGAACCGTGCAGCTTTCTCACTCTATCGATGGATACGACATCGCATGGGATACTGGGCATGGTGATATCAAAGGAGGTCACGCACGATTAGCCAAAGCCTGTGATCAGGGCATCGCAGCGCTTCTTAAAGATCTCAAAACCCGTGGGTTGCTCGACGAAACTCTCGTTGTATGGGGGGGGGAGTTTGGACGCGCGCCAACATCTGAAGGAAAGAATGGAAGGGACCATGACCACTATGGATTTACAGTCTGGATGGCTGGCGGCGGCGTAAAACCGGGATACAGCTACGGAGCCACAGACATATTTGGATGTTCAGCCATAGAAAACCGAGTCCATGTTCATGATCTACATGCGACCATCCTGAATCAGATGGGACTTGACCATGAGAAGCTAACTTATCGCTACAGCGGTCGCGACTATCGACTTACTGATGTGCATGGCAAAGTCGTAAAGGATATAATCGCATAAAAAATTCCTAATGAGTCTCGGCCGTGTAAAATTAAAACGCCCTTGGCTTATAGCTGTTTTTGTAATTGAGATTTCCGCCTTTGCAACGCCTGACTTTCAGAATGATATACGCCCAGTACTAGCTAGACATTGCTTTAAATGTCATGGGCCTGACGAAAAAACAAGGGAGGCCAATTTGCGATTGGACGTTCCTCCTAAAGAAGGTTTATTGATCAAACTAATTGATCGAATTAATCACAAAAACCCTGATGAGATAATGCCTCCGACATCGGCGAAGAAGCCCTTATTAGAATCCCAAAAACAATTATTAGTGGAGTGGATTCAAGCTGGAGCTAAATATACTAAACATTGGGCCTTCATCCCTCCGAAGGCTTATTCTTTGCCAAAGATCCGTCAGCCCAGCTGGCCAAGTAATGATCTAGATTATTTTATACTAGCTCGCCTCGAAGCCAACGGGCAAACGCCCGCTCCTGAAGCTAATCGCTATAAATTAATACGCAGACTTTCACTAGACTTAATAGGGATCCCGCCGACTCTCGAAGAAATTCGTGAGTTCGTGGAAGATTCAAAGCCTAATGCCTATGAACGACTAGTAGACCGATTGTTGGACCGACCAGAATATGGTGAACATTGGGCATTGCCCTGGTTGGATTTAGCGCGCTATGCAGACACTAACGGATATGAAAAGGATCGGCCACGTTCAATATGGCCATGGCGCAACTGGGTAATCAATGCTATCAACGAAGACCTTCCGTTTAATCAATTTACCATCGAACAAATCGCTGGCGACATGTTGCCTGAAGCCACGCAAAGCCAACGAATAGCAACTGGCTTTCATAGGAATACGATGGTCAACGAAGAAGGAGGGATCGACCCACTAGAATTTCGTTTTTATGCAATGGTTGATCGAGTCAACACGACCGCTACCACTTGGCTTGGGTTAACACTTGGATGCGCTCAGTGTCACACTCATAAATTCGATCCCGTACCTCATCGCTCGTATTATGAAATGATGGCATTTCTGAATAACAGTACCGAGCCCGAATTATCACTATTTACTCCAGAACAAAAAAAACAAAAAAAAATAACTGAAAACCAAATCATAAACCAACTTTCACATTTGCCCATAGATCAAGCTAGTTACGAGGCCTGGCTCAAATCCAAAAAAAGAACTTCTGTGTCATGGCATACAATAATCCCTACAAAAATGAAGGCGAACATCGGCTGGCTAGAGTTGCTTGAAGATCAATCTATTTTTGCTCGCGGCGATACTAGTAAGCACGACACTTACGAATTTGAATTTAAAGATCTACCTGAAAACATTACTGGTCTGCGTCTTGAAGCGCTGCCAGATGAACGGCTGCCAAAAGGTGGACCAGGGCGCGCTTATTATGAGGGCCCAAAAGGCGATTTCTTTTTGAGTGAAATCGCTATTCACTCAGATGGAAATTCATTGGAAATAACTTCTGGCACAGAAAATTATGCAAAACAATGGATAGGAAGCGGCAAATCTAGTGCGATGGCGGCTGTAGATGGAGATCTACAAACTGGCTGGTCGGCTAGCGGACGAGAAGGAAAGCATAGTCAGGCGGTATGGCAATTAGCTAAACCTCTGACCACTTCAGCCATTAAGCTTCAACTTGACTTTAGCCGTCATTATTCGGCAAGCCTTGGCAGATTCCGCTTATCAGTTACAACCCAAAACCCTCCGTTTAAAGCAAAAGAATTGCCAGGCGATATCGAAGAACTTCTTACCAAAAGAGATGAGATGCGCAACCAAGCAGACCGTAATAAGCTCCGGTTATATTATATTAAAAACGCCAAAGAAAATTCCAAAGCCCGAGAGAAAATCTATAAATTATATAAAAAATTACCTTCACCACCTACTACACTTGTAATGCAAGAAAGGCCTGTCTCCCATTTGCGGGTGACTCATCGCCATGATCGCGGCGAATTTCTATCTCCGCGAGAAATAGTAGACCCTAAAGTGTTACCTTTTCTGCCTCCGCTGGATAAAGACATGCCGCGAAACCGACTTGGCTTTGCTTATTGGCTAGTAGACCCAAAGAACCCTCTTACCTCGCGAGTTGTAGTAAATAGACTTTGGTCTGCATTATTCGGAGAAGGAATCGTGAAGACTACAGATGACTTTGGCTATACTGGCGCCTATCCAACAAATCTAGAGCTACTAGACTGGCTGGCAATTGAGTTTATCCGCCAAGGCTGGTCTCAGAAAAAAATTCTGCGCCTAATCCTGACGAGTTCTACCTATCGTCAAGAATCACAAATGGGCTTTCGGTTAAGTGCTGAGCAAATTCGCGATTCCACCCTAAAAGTAAGTAATCTACTTCATCAAAAAATCGGAGGACAAAGTGTATTCCCTCCTCAAAATAAAAGCATCGGCGAGGGTATATACGGTGGCAGTAGCTGGAAAACCAGTTCTGGAGCAGATCAGTATCGTCGCAGCCTATATACATATCGCAAACGTTCCATGCCTTACGCCATGCACGGCACATTTGATGCTCCTAGCCACGAGACCTGCGTTGCTCGTCGAGAAACTTCTAATACTCCGCTTCAGGCGCTGACACTGTTAAACGATAGATTCTTCATAGAAGCTAGCCGCACACTCGGAACATGGGCTACACAGCAACCTGATGAAAATATAATTGTAATAAATGCTCTCTTTCAGCGATGCCTCACTCGCCTCCCAAACGCCATAGAGCAACAAGCCATGGAAAGTTTTTACAAAAAAACATATGCTCGCTTTAGCTCTGGTGAACTTGACGCTTCTGTATTTGCTGGATCGTCAAAAGGAGACGTAAAAACTCAAGCTACTTGGACAGCACTTGCCCGGGTGCTACTAAACACTCATGAATTCATCACTCGCAACTGATGGTAAATCAATAACACGCCGACACTTTTTTCAAGAGTGTGGGTATGGAGTAGGCAAAATTGCCTTGGCCGGATTATTAACCAATACATTGTGCAGAGCTCAATCTAGAACACATTTCGCTCCCAAAGCAAAAAGAGTGATTCACCTTTTCCAAGCTGGGGCTCCAAGTCAGTTAGAGTTATTTGATAATAAACCAGATCTAAAAAAGCTTGAAGGCAAGCCTTTACCTCCTTCAGTGATCGGCGATCAACGGTACGCTTTTATTCAACAAAATGCAGCAGTTCTCGGCCCGCGCTTTACATTCAAACACCATGGTCAATGTGGTGCCGAGCTATCAGATAAACTACCTCACTTAGCAAAAGTAGTAGACGAAATCGCAATCATTCGCTCCATGCATACGAACCAATTCAACCATGCTCCAGGTCAAATTTTTTTTAACACAGGCTTCGCCCAACCCGGAAGACCATGCCTCGGTTCTTGGCTGAGCTATGGGCTTGGCGTTGAAGCGGACAACCTTCCAGCTTTTGTTGTTCTTTCTACAGGAGGTGGGATTAGTGGAGGGTCAGCACTATGGTCTGCTGGATTCATGCCAGGTAAACATGCCGGTGTTCGCTTTAGAAACTCAGGGGATCCGATTTTAAATGTTAGCCCCCCAGCTGGCTCAGATACAAAACTACAGAGAGATTCTCTGGATTTAATTCGTATCCTCAATGGCCAAAGGTTAGCCGTAGAAAATAATCCTGATATTATTACACGCATAGAAAGCTACGAAATGGCTTTCAAACTTCAAGCCAGCGCGCCTGAATTAATGGATCTGAGGAGCGAAAGCCAAGAAACGCTTAATCTATATGGGGCTGATCCAATCAAGCCTTCTTTCGCAAGAGCATGCCTGCTTGCTCGCCGCATGATTGAAAGAGGAGTGCGTTGCGTTAACATTTATCACTCTGGCTGGGACGCACACTCTGATGTCGCCGGTAACATCACAAATAATACTCGCGCCACTGACCAAGCCAGTGCCGCCCTCGTACTAGACCTTAAACAACGCGGATTGCTCGATGACACACTTGTAGTTTGGGGTGGAGAATTTGGTCGAACTCCAATGGTTGAAAGTAATCCCACTCTAAATAGATCTCAAGGTAGGGATCATCACCCTCAAGCTTTCAGTCTATGGCTTGCAGGAGGAGGCATAAAAGGAGGAACTACTTTAGGCTCTACCGACGAACTCGGCTTTCACATTGCCGAACGCCCTGTTCACATCCATGACCTCCAAGCAACAATCCTCCATTTACTTGGCCTAGACCACGAACGGCTTACATTTAGGCATGGTGGCCGTGATTACCGCCTAACCGATGTGCACGGACAATTAGTAAATGAAATTGTTGCCTAATGCTTTTCCCTATACTCCAAAAATTTAATTATATATTTTCTTTTGGCGCTTCAGGGTCCTCCTCTGGCTCCAAGCTCTGTGAACTAGCTCCTGGAGGGGGCTCAACAACAGCGACGGGAATAGGATAACGAAGCTTCATTACATCATCCACAACTACTTCGATGGTATAAGTACCGGGAATTTCAAACTTGGTTCCTGCAAATACAGCTACATTGGTAGCACAATGTGACGGATCGCGAAGAGCGAACTTAGTTTCGCACTTATGCAGTACAGTTTCCTGATCAGGACCAATAAGTTTTATATTTTCATGAAACTCTCCAAACCCAGCAACCCAACGTGTAAAGACACATAGCTTGCCAGCAATAATTGGAACCTTAGGTACTCGTATTGCACCAATTATACCTAGCGCAATGAAATTACCTGTAATCTCCTGCCGTACGTCTTCGCACAGCACAGAACATTGTAGATCGGGAAGAATTCGAGATGCTTGCATTTAAATTAATTATTTATGCTTGGCGACTTGTTGTTCAGCCGCAAGAACTGTATTCCGCATGAGCATGGCGATAGTCATCGGGCCAACTCCCCCAGGATTAGGTGTGATTTTACCAGCAATAGGCTGCACCGCCTTAAAGTCAACATCGCCTACAAGGCGATATCCTTTTTCTTGTGAAGGATCTTCCATGCGATTCACACCTACATCAATAATCGTGGCTCCCGGCCTCACCATATCTTCTTTTAGGAACTCAGAGGCCCCCATTGCTGCAATGATAATATCTGCTGATCGACAATGAAAAACTACATCACGTGTACGAGAGTGACAAATCGTTACGGTGGCATTCGCATGGGATTCCTTTTGGCAAAGAATAGCAGCCATCGGCTTACCAACAATATTACCTCTTCCAAGTATTACTACTTGAGATCCAGCAATGGCAACCCCAGAGCGAATCAGTAATTCATGAACCCCTGCTGGAGTACATGGCACAAATCCGCCTTTCTCTCCTAGCATCAACTTCCCTGCATTGATTGGATGAAAACCATCAACATCCTTTGCAGGCGACACCATGGAGAATATTTTTGTTTCGTCAATATGCGGCGGCAATGGGGCCTGAACGAGGATGCCATTAACACCCTCGTCATCATTAAATTGTTTAATTAAATCAAGTAATTGAGATTCTGGGGTATCACTTGGCAAAACAGTTGTCTGCGATCGAATTCCTAGCTTCATCGCGCTGCGCTCTTTCATCCCTACATAAACTCTCGATGCAGGATCCTCTCCTACACGAATAAATATAAGACTGGGCTTAACCCCAACTGCCTTTAAGGCACACACACGCGCCTCAGTCTCCGTGTGGACTTCTTTGGCGATCGCGCGCCCATCAATAATATTATCCAAAGACATTAGGGAAGCGTCTTTAGTGTGCGAACATCAAGCAATGGTAACGAGGGCCACCGAGGGTCTACCGCCTCCACTCCAGTCAATATAACCTTGCGGTTTCGAAGCATACTCATTAATCGACCAAACGTAATCGGCTCCTCTCCATCATCAGCCACTTTCAAAGGGCCATCTTCTGATGAAAAAAGATAGTTTAATGTCCTCCCGTTATCATCCACTAACTCATAACGGCTTGGAGCTTTTGGGCTACGAAAAAAACGCCGCTTAATTTTCCCTTCGCGAGTAACAATTCTAGGTGGCGGCACAGGAAGTTCCTTTTTCTTAGCAACAGAAATACTTGTCGGCTTTACTTCTTCGACGTCTTCAGGATTTCCCGCTGGCTTCTTATTGTTATCTACAACTGCACCTTCCTCAACCACAACTAATTCGGGTTCAGGCATATCAGGCATATCCACTAACTCGGTTTTTTTCTCTAGCTCACCTACAGCTGCCTTATCATCAGAAGTCTTATCCTGACCCCCTAATTCCTCCTGTGCAATTTCAGAATCACCACTACTTTTGCCCTCCTCTTTCTTTATTTCGAATCCTGACAAAACAGTGGAATTATCCAGACTGTCTTTCTGTTCTTTTGAGTCTTTTGGTTCATTAACCTCAACACCTTGCTCTCCCTGACTGAGAAGGGCCTCTGTAATATTCTCCTTAGACTCAGTTGGTTTTTCTTTCCTTTCTATGACATCCCCAATTTTTATATAATTAGCGGATACAAAAGCATATGCTCCATCTGGATGCTCAATCTCAATCCAATCACCAACTGAGCGCTTCTCCTTTACATTATCTCCCTTAGCCAAGCGCCCAACAATACCGAATTGTTCACTTCCGCCAGCTCGTACATTGAGCCTATTAACCGTAATCTTACCCTCTTCTACAAAAGCCATATATACCCAAGTTTGGCCACCGGCAGGCATAGCAATTTTAAGCCACTCCGAAGGCTGCCCTTCTTTGACAGGTTCTATCTTTACTCTAGCTAAAACCTTGACCGAATCACCTTTTCTAAGCTGAGTCACCCTTTCTCCAATCAAGCTGGCACGCGCTCTTACATTTACACGGTCAGCTGAAACTATTCCTGCTTTTGAAGGATTAATTTCACTAACTATATTTTTGGCTAATGCAACTGAGTTAGCTATTAGCCATAACAGTAAAGTTAAAAGTAAGCGTCTACAAAACTTCATTGGGACCAGATTGTGAAACGTACCGCAATCCGTGTCAATTCCAGCGATGCGGATAACGTTATTTATCTGCCAGTCGCAGACATGAAGTGATTTCTGCCTGACTCAAGACCCTCCATTTACCTAGAGGAAGCTCTCCTAGCTTAACCGGCCCGACAGCAATACGTTGAAGGAGTAAAACTCGGTAACCTAAAACTTTGAACATTCGTCGAATTTCCCGATTCTTCCCTTCTTCTAATACGAGTTCAACTTGGCTACGGGTATTATTCGCATAAAGTAGTTTAGCGTGCTTAGCCTTTAAAAAGTCTCCATCGTCATTCAATCCAGTAGTCAAACTTTTTAAAACTACTGAATCTATGCGTTTAGCCAGAGTAACATTATAAGTTTTGGGCATCCCATGCCGAGGATGGGCCACTGTCTGACAAAACTCACCATCGTTAGTTAATAAAACTAAGCCCTCACTATCAGAATCAAGGCGACCGATAGTAAATAAATGACCAAAATCATTTGGCAAAAGATCAAATACAGTTGATCTGTTATGTGTGTCTTGGCGGGTACAAAGTATTTTAGGAGGTTTATTTAAAGCTAAAAACCTCTTAGCCTTAGCCCTAATTAATTTACCATTGATTGCTATTTGATGCTTAGCGGGATCAACTTTTGTACCAAGCAAACGAACCACTTGGCCATCAACAGTAATTTTTCCTGCAACAATAAGTTTCTCGCCTTGCCGGCGCGAAGCGCCGCCAGCCTCTGAAAGGAATTTTTGTAGACGAATCTTCACCGCTAGGAAAAAAGGGCGGTGGTCTGGAGATTAATAAAGAAGAAGAACCGGCGGATTATTCCTCCGGCTTTGTCTTTTTCAGGCCGGTTATGCGACCTCCTTCTTTGAATTCACCACGCTTACGCAACAATTCTACCCGCTCGAATCGCTTGAGAACCGTGCGCTTGGCCGAGGTGCCTCCTCCGGTTTTGAGACTGGGATGCTGTGACATATTTTCTTTAAATTAAATAATTATTGCCCCTCTCTAGAGAAGCGGGCGCGGGAACCTATCATAAACAAATATGATTGCAACCGGTATTTTATATCAAAAAAATCCGCTTTTATACTAATTCGAACAAAGGCATCCTTCCTCGCTTGTGATATTGGAATGCATAAAACCTTTATTATTAAGCCTTTTATTTTTTTTCGTTTCTCTAAACTTAGCAAAGTCCGAGGCTCCAGATATTCGAGAAATCAACCCAGACCTAATTGTTCCTAAATTAGAAACAGGCCCCGCAAAATCAGGTAAAAGGTTTAAGCAAATCCTCCCGGGTTATGAGAGTACCGCCGTCTATCATGTCGTATATTTGCCAAATGACTGGAAGCAAGGCAAAAGCTATCCAATATTAGTGGAGTATACAGGCAATCAATATATTGGATCTTACAGCGATACCAGTACAGGACGTCCTGAAGGTAGTAACATGGGTTATGGGATTTCCGCTGGGAAAGGTTTCATTTGGATTTGTCTTCCTTATCTAAATGAGACCGGAGACGACATATCATTAACCTGGTGGGGCGATAGAAAAAACCGAACTTCCAAGCCTACAATCGATTACTGCCTTAAAGCTATACCTTGGATTTGCAAAAAATACGGAGGGGATCCTAAAAAAGTCATTCTATGCGGCTTCTCCCGGGGCTCTATCGCTTGCAATTACATAGGATTACAAAATGACCAGATCGCTAAACTATGGCGCGCCTTCATCGCTTACAGCCATTATGACGGTGTTGCGTCTTGGCCATACCCAGGCTCAGAACGTAAAGCAGCACTTGAGCGGCTTCAGCGATTGGGAAATCGCCCTCAGTTTATATGCCATGAAATTACAGAATCTAAACTGAATCTTGCGGCAACAATGGAATTGCTTAAATCCACATCCAAAGGAAAGCATTTTACTTTTGCTGAAACCGGCTTCCGCAATCACAATGATGAATGGCTTCTTCGGCCAAGCGCAACTCGTAAAAAAATGCGACAATGGCTCAAATCAACGATTCATAATTAATTCAGATAAAGAAAGTTATAAACAAGAGCGGCTTGCGTACATCTGATCGGCGACTACACTTCTGCACCGCTCTATCGGCATATAAATGATAGAATGAATCCAAACGAAAGAATATCACAAGAGGATTTCCCGGAAGATTTGCGGCAGCAATTCATTTTGGTTGAGCATCGTCTTTGGCGGGTAGAAACCACCATGGCAATATGTCTTGCCGCCGCCGGATTAATTGGATCATATCTAATTTTATTCTTTTCAGACCGCTTTTGGGATAGCCCTGAATGGCTTAGGCTTGCTCTCTTATCTAGCGGAATAGCTATTACAATCGGATCAATAATATGGTGGTTATACCGTTGGGTGTTTAACAGGAGAGACACTCGAGCAATAGCCCGGTTAGTTCAACGCCGTTACCGCCGTCTAGGAGATCGATTGCTGGGCATAGTCGAATTATCAACTGAAGAAAAGCGGCCTGCCATTTTTTCGCCAGCTCTTTATCGCGCTGCAATCGGACAAGTTGCAGAGGAAGCTCTCAAACTTGACTTCAAGCAAACGGTCAACCCTCGCTCGGCCCGCCGCAGGGCAGCCATTACCACCTCCCTCATTATCCTTGCTATTGCCGGTTGGATAATAATTCCGGAAGCAGGTCTAAACTCGCTACGCCGTTGGGGGCTACCCGGCGCAGATATATCACGACACACACTGGTTAAACTAGATGGATTTCCAAGCCAACGAATCGTAGCTAAAGGAGAACCATTCGATATTAACGGAGCAATAGAATATCGTTCATTTTGGGAGCCAAAAACTGCCTCTGCTCAATTCCGAAACAACACGCCTCAAAAGAGTTCGGTCACCGATGGAAACATAAAATTTACAGTCCCTGGTCAAGTTGAAAACGGCGATCTCACAGTTACAGTTGGAGACGCAAAACAAGCCATAAAAATTCGACCTCTTCAACGGCCTGCAATGCGCGAGTTAATTGTAGAAATTAGACTTCCAGAATATCTCAAATACCCCTCTCAAAACGAAATAGTCCAATCCGGCTTCTTACCAGTGCTTCGGGATAGTAAAATAGCATTTCGAGGGACGGTATCTCGTAAGCTTAATCAAGCCCAGATGGCTATTGATAATGAAGTCGCTCCAATGAAAGTTAGCAACGAAACCTTTTCGAGCCCTAAACATAAAGTAACTGGTTCTTCACACTTTGCATTTACTTGGCAGGACGAACACAACCTCACAGAAACAGCCGCCTGGCAACTCAATGTAGAACCCATAGATGATACTCCCCCTCGACCAGATCTTGACTCAAAAGGCCGCAGCATGGCCATTCTAGAAACTGAAGTGCTAGAGCTTAATGCCTCAATTTCTGACGACTATGGAATTAAGGCTGCCGGCATAGAGTGGAGGGCTCTCGGGCAAGCAGAAGAAACCGCTCCAAAAACGATTGATGCCCTCACAGTTTCCGCAAAAGGGACGCAAGAAAAAGAGATAAGCCCCGAATTTTATTTTAGCCCTACAGTACTGGGTATTAGCCGAGACACAACTGTCGAGTTAATGGTATGGGCTACAGATCATTTGCCCGGGCGCGATCCAAGTCGCACTTCTCCTATTCAAGTTCATATCCTTGGCATAGAAGACCACGCTGAAATAGTCCGTCAGAAGCTTGAAGAAGTTCTACAAAATCTTGAAGAGGTTTCAAGAGCTGAGGAAAACATAGCAGAGGAAACCCGTGAATTGGCCAAATTGGGTGATCAAAGTTTAGAAAAAGCTAAAACGAATGAGAAAATCAAAAACACTGCAGATGAACAGAGAGAAAATGCAGAGGACTTAAAAGACCTAGTTAAAGAGGGTGCAAATGCTCTAATGGAAGCCATGAAAAATCCTGCATTCGATGAACAAACTTTACGCGACTGGGCCCAGAACCTTAAATCAATGGATGAGCTTTCAGATCAGCAAATGAAAGCAGCTCAATCAAAGCTTGGGCAGGCTTCTCAAGAAAAACAACCAGACAAGAAAAAAGAAAATCTAGCAGACGCGCTCGAGGAGGAAGAAGAGGCTCTAGATGAACTCGCCGACTTACAGGACAAGGTCAACAAAGACCTCGATAACCTTCAAGCTCTTACACTTGCCCAGCGACTACGCAAACTGAGCAAGGAAGAACTAGCGCTTCGCAAAAAAATCAAAGATATAATCCAAGAAACAATTGGACTGACTCCTGACGACTTGCCATCACGATACAGCCGCGCCAACATCCGGTTCACCAAGTCACAAAGCCGAACACAGGAAAAAGCCGTAGAACTACAGGGAGAAATCAGTCGATTTTATGAGCGCACAGCCAAGGGTCAATACGGAGAGGTAAGCCGTGAAATGGAAACGGAAAAAACCGGCGAATCACTTAGTGAAATTAAAAGCCAAATTGATTCTAATATCTCAATGCTCGCCATCCGTAACCTAGGAGATTGGGCAGGTAAATTTGAAGGATGGGCTAAAAAGCTTGAACCCCAAAAACAGGAGTCTGATGGAGATAGTCAAGGATCCGGGCAAGGAGGTGGCGAAAAAAAAGAGGATAATCTTATGAAGTTACTGTTCTCGATGTTGCGCCTGCGTGAAAGCGAACTTCGACACCGACAACAAACAACGCTAATCGAAGAACAAAAACAAAATAGCGAAATTTATAACAAGGGTGTTGACCGTCTATTAGAAATGCATGCCGACTCGATGCTAGAGCTAAACCGACTACAATTCGAGAATTCAGAACCCGCCATGCTAAACCCCTTGCAGGAGACCTTCGATGCGATGGAAGCCACTGACAATCTACTCGAAAAACCTCAAACCGATACGGTCACCATAGACTCGCAGACTGAAACTATTCGCCACATTTCTGATGTCATTAACCTTATAAACGAAGAAATTAAGCGAGATCAAGACCAGCAAGGGCAGTCAAAGTCACAACAAGAAATGAACTTTATGATGGCTATGATGGCTATGAAACAGCAAATGGGCCAAGGAATGCAGCAGGGACAAACCGCCGGAGGCAGTCAAGCAGGGGGCACAACTAATCGAACAGCGAGCGGATTGAAAGGAGATCCAGAAGGCCGAGAAGATTCCAATCGCACTATTAGCAAGGGTAGCGGAAGAGCAAGTAAGTTGCCGGAGGAATTTCGAGATGCATTAGAAGGATATTTCAAGGCAGTAGAAGTAATCGAGGAAGGAGAACTCCCTTGAAAATAAGCAGGCTTTTTCTCCTCCTTTTAGGATGCTTAACATTAGGTTTCGCCTGTAAGGCTCAAAAATTATTTGAAGAAAATAGTGATGCCTTGCCCAAAGAGATTGAACAAATGTATGTCAAAGGGCTTCAATTTCTTTCAAAATCACAACTGTCGTCCGGAGGATTTAAAGATAATCCTTACGGCACATCTCCAGGAGTAGTAGGCCTAGCAATAGCCTCAATGTTGGCGCATGGTGATGATCCAAATCATGGCCCACATAGTGGGAATATAAAACGAGGGCTAAGTTTTATAATTAATCAACAAAATAAGACCACAGGATATATCGGTACCACCATGTACAACCACGGCTTTGCTACACTTGCTCTTGCAGAAGCATATGGAGCTGTAGAAGATGATCGGCTAGGCCCTTCCCTAGAAAAAGCTATAAGCCTTATCGTAACTTCACAGAAAAAGAATCCAAGAGGAGGTTGGCGTTATTCTCCTGAAAGCACAGATGCGGACACTACTGTTAGTGGGGCACAAATGGTTGCTTTGTTTGCAGCCCGAAACGCCGGACTAGCGGTTCCCGAAACAGCGATACAAAAGGGCTTAAAATATTTCAAGTCCTGTCAAACCCCTGAAGGAGGATTTGGCTACACCTCAAACCGGGGACCAAACGCTGCCCGCACAGCCATTGCCACGCTTGTATTCGCACTTGCAAAAGAAAAAGACAGCGCAACATTTAAGAAATCATTTAACTACCTCCGGAAAGCACCTGAGAGCTCAAGTTATCGTCAATACTATCTATACTACGGAGCTCAGGCTTTTTTTCATGCCTCCCCGCAGGAGTGGAACAAGTGGAATCGCAAAAACATCACTAAACTCAAGCAAAGCCAAAATGAAGATGGGAGTTGGGGGGGGCAATTTGGTACTACATTCAGCACTTCAGCTTCATTGCTCTCCATCGCCTTAAATTATCGTTTTCTTCCAATCTATGAACGATAAAACTAAAAACCGAAAAAATCCGGGCCTGAAAATATCCTTGATAACTTTATTTCTGAGCCTTAGTCAAACGCTTTGTCATTCAGACGGCGGGGACAGTTTAATTCGATTCATGGACGGCTCTATGCTGCACGGAGAATTACAACAAGTCAGCCTGCAACAAGGAATAAGATGGGCGCATACCGATTTGACTAAACCGGTAGATTTCCGCCCGGACAATTTAGCTTGGATTCGCTTTGAAGGGGCACGCCCAGTAAAACGTAATAACGAACCATCTGTGCACATACGATTTCATAATGGAGACGAAGTACTGGGCAATCTAATTGGTCTCGACGAACAGCAGGTACAATTTTCTACTTGGTTTAATGAACAGCTATTTGCCCCACGAGATGTTCTGCGATCTCTCGCGTTTTTATCTCCCGGTTTTCGTATTTTATACGAAGGTCCTACTAGCATAAACGGCTGGCAAATCGGCCGTGATCCTAAAGCATGGAAGTACCGAGATGGAGTATTAATCTCCGAAGGTGTAGGTGTACTTGGTCGAGATTTTGATCTAAGCGGATCTTCACGAATTGAATTTGACCTACAATGGAACGGAACATTTAGTCTTATTGTACCTGTTTACACTTCCGCACTAGATCGATTCGATTATCGAAGTAACTCATATATGTTTTATATTAGTCGAGGCTACGTAAGCCTTCAACGTGTACAAAGCGGAGCTGGGGTTCGCAACCTCGGACAAGGCCAAATACCAAAAATGCAGACTAAGAACCGAGTTAAAATTGAGATTCGTATAAATAAAGAAAAAGCTGAAATGGAAATGTATATTGATGGGGAGCTTGCTAGAAAGTGGAAAGATGCCAAAGGCTTCGCCGCTACTGGATCAGGCATATCATTTTTCTCACAATTAAATGGTCCAATTGTTAAATTAAGCAATCTACGCGTCTCCGCTTGGGATGGTTTCTCAGACCCGGTTAAATTCGCTGAAGCTTCTGGAGACACTGATACTGTATTCCTCAAAAACAGAGATGAAGTTCCTGGTCTTATTAAGTCAATGGATGGGCAAACAGTTATTATAAACTCCCTTGGAGCTAATTTAAAAATCCCTCTTGAAAGAATTTCTCGAGTTTCATTGGCAAAACCAAGAAACCTAGCACTAGCAGATAAGCCCTGGGAAGTGCGCGCTCATTTTGCAGGCGGAGCAGCTGTGTCTTTCGACCTTAAACAATGGGAAGGAACCTCGCTCACGGGAAACAGCCGTAACTTTGGAGCAGTAAAATTTGACTCTAAATTCATCCGACGTCTTCAATTTAATTTGTTAAACTCTCAAAAAACCAACGAAACTAATGGAGGAGGGGCTGATCAACTATGGCCTTGGGATGATTGAAACTACTTTAAAAGGTTTTTCTGCTAAATGGGGGCTGAGAAGCCTTATAGGATTGTTGTTGGCCCTTTGGCAAACCGGCTTGAGCGAACCAAAAAATTCAACAATTCATTTCACTAATGGAGATTGGTTGCGCGGCGAACTCAAGAACTACGATGTAGCCAACGGGATTTCATGGAAGCACCCAGATGCTGAAGAATTAATGCAATTCAACATTAATCGCATCACCGAGGTAACATTCGACAGCCAAAGCCCGATTAAGCTCCCTCCCGGTAACCTTTGCGAAGTGGAGCTTATCAATGGTGACCATTTTCGAGGTAATCTTGCAGGATCCGCCGATAGTTCTTTTCTATTAGATACATGGCACTCTGGGAGGATGAAAATTAATCGCCAAAGCATTCGTAAAATAGCGCCCTTAGCAAAAGGCCTTAAAACTATTTTCCAAGGACCGGATAGCGATTCAGAATGGACTCATGGCAAAATTACCAACGAAATTTTAGGACAATCCGGAAAATGGAGATATCACAACGGCGGATTTCATGCCAAACCAGCTGCCTCAATTGCACGAAATCTGAATCTCCCTGATCGCTCTCGCCTTTCTTTTGACCTCGAATGGAACGGTTCTCTACACCTCGCATTTGCGCTATATACAGATACCCTTCACCCAATCAGCCTTTCAACTAAGGAGAACGAACCGGACTTTGGAGGATTTTACAGTATCCAACTAAATAGCTATTCAGTTAATCTTTTGCCTGTAAAAAAAGGTAAACCTCTAACCTATCTTGGGCAAGCGACACTACCTGGCTTTCGTAATGAATCTAATGCTCACGTTGAATTCTTTACTAGTAAACCTGAAAAAATGATCGCTGTTTCTATCAACGGCAAAGTAATTCGAAGATGGACGGATTCTGATGGTTTTGTTGGTGAAGGAACGGGTATTCGAATAGTACATCAAGGGCGTGGCGCCGTCCGAATTGCCAATCTACGTGTAGAGGAATGGGATGGCCGTTTTCAGGAGCCGCCTACACATCCAATAGGATCGGAAAATGATCTTGTGAAGTTGATTAACAACGATCTAATGGAAGGCACAGTTACTGGTATTTCGGATGATAGACTTAAAGTCAAAACGCCCGAAGGAGAATTTCCCGTACCACTTGACCGGGTAAAACAAATAGAGCCAGCAACAATTAAGACCAGTTTAACCATGCCTCTTAAAAAGCGAGTCATTGCTCACCTCAGCGATGGCAGCCGGCTTACATTTGTATTAGAAAAATGGACGGAAAGAGGCATTGAAGTAAGCAGTCCAAGCTTTGGGAAAGCTACCTTTCAGCCAGCTGCAATCATGCGAATGGAGTTTCAAGCTTACCTGACCCAGGCAGATGTAAAAACTATTTACCGAGTGAAAACAGGCGATACGCTTAACAGTATTGCTCGAAAAAATAATTCATCTGTACAGGCCATTCTGCAAGCAAATCCTCCCCTGCCTTCATCTCGAGTAAAAGTTGGCCAACAACTAATTATACCAAAAAATCCTTAATTGCGCTCTATTTGCTTCTATAAGCAGCATATCTAGTTGGGATACCTTTAGCGTTAAACTCTCTTTCAAAATCGGTAATAATTTGCTTCATAGGCTCCGGAGTTTCTATTGAATCAAATTCTTTAGCAGCACCGAAAACCTCTAACATTTGTTCAAAGTATTCTGCGTTATCAGTTCGCAAATAAACAACGCCACACTTTCGAAGTAATCGCTTAATTATAGGAGGGAAAAATCCCCCAATAAGCCTATTCTTGTGATGCCGTTTCTTTGGCCAGGGATCAGGGAAATAAATATGAACCGCTTCAAATGAATTTGGCGAAAGTAAATACTCGAGCACATATCTTGCTTCTGCCCTGAGTAATCTAAGGTTTTTTAATTCAGCTCGATAAGCCTTACGGTTAAGTTTAGAAATACGACCTAGTAATCGTTCAAGAGCAACAATATTAATTGCTGGATTTTGCTTCGCATACTGCAGTGTGAAAGAACCGTCCCCACACCCGAGCTCTAATTCCATTGGATTTTGAACCGTAAATAATTTTTTTACGTCAATAGGCTCAATCGCTGAAGTGATCGGCCATATTAAGGTCTCTGCAGAAGAAAGAGAACGTTTTCGGCTCATGGTTTGACCTGATTTAAATTGCCGATGCAATAAAGATATTGATGCGATCGAATAAATAGTTGGCTCTGGCTAACAGCCACGCTAGCAGAAACTCTCTCTCCCAAATCATTTCTAGCAACAACCTCAAAGGCGTTTCCAGGGCGAACAATAGATGTGATTCCACTATCAGAAATAAAATAAACTAACCCATTAGCCGAAACAGGCGATGAGCTATGCCCCCCCGGCAATCGCTCCTGCCATAAGCGCTTTCCACTCATAGCATCGAAACAACTCGCAATCCCGCTATCCGCAACAATTAATAAATATGGGCCAACAACTATGGGAGATGGCACGTATGCCGCTCCTCTTGTGGTTCGCCACACTATGTGTGTGTCTGTCACATTGCCGGAGCCATCTGGATCAATCGCTAAAATATGTCTCTCGGGATAACCTCCAGTAACAAAAACGTATTTCCCATTGTAAACCATGGATGCAACAAATTGTTCTGTTGGCCCGTCTATAATCCAGTGACGGCTTCCTGAACGAGGATCGTAACTTGCTACAGATAAACTACCGGATAAAAGCATCTGTGTTCTTCCTTTAATCTGACGAATAATAGGTGTTACATAGCTACGCGTTTTATTTTCACGAATTGTTCGCCATTTTTCTTTACCCGTTTTGGGATCAAGTGCCACGAGATAAGCATCACCATCATGGTCTCCATTGATTATGACAAAATCCTCAAATAACAACGGGCAGGAGTTAAATCCATGCGCACTTACAAAATCACCAACATCGGTTTTCCATTTTTGCTGCCCTTTAAAATCGTACGCAGCAACAATAATCTTGCCCGGAGTGATCATTCGCTCTGATCCAACATTAGGCGCAATTACCTTTGCTCCTTCTGCCCGCATGAAAGCAACATAAACCTGTTTCCCATCTGTAGAGGGAGTGCTTGAAGCACGGCTGTTCAAGCGATGAATCGACTCGGGTGAAGATTGGATCACCACCTCATCCCATAAAAGCCGACCCGTAAGGCGGTCAAAACATAATAAACGTCTTTCATTCTTATCGGTTAAGCTAGTGGTAAGAAAAACCCGGTCGCCCCAGACTATAGGGGATGAATGACCTTCCCCTTGAACCGGCATCTTCCAAACAATGTTTTTTGTATTACTCCAAAGTTTTGGAACAATCTTCTCATTGCTAATGCCGTCCCCATTGGGGCCTCTCCAGCCTGGCCAGTTTCCCGCACTTAGAGTTACAATAGCAAAATACAGTGAAATAAAAATACGCACCCCGAAATTCTAATTAGCTGGGGCTTGGGCACAAGAACAACTACATACTTAAACATATGAAAAAAATATTCTTCTAATTTAAGTTATTAGCCTTTAATTATTTTGCATCAGCTTCCTAAAAAATTCATCAATCAATATTATGTTAAGTCTTAGGATCTTTTTTGTTTATGTGATGATGGCATGTTCAGCACATGCCGCGGTAAAAGGCAATTGGAAGCGCCACATAATCTGGGAGGGGCTACACAATAATGTTGCAGTTGCCGCAGATTTTACAGGTGATGGTAAAATTGATGTGATTAGCAATGCTGGCAGTATAACTAGACTATTTGTAGCGCCAAACTGGAATCAGTTCATTATTGGCAGCCATAAGGATCACACTTTTATTCATGGTGAAACCTTCGATGTAGATAATGATGGTGACGCAGACTTTATTGGCGCGCGTTATCAACCTGGGCTTATTGTGTGGTTCGAGCAGCCAAACAAGAATTCGACAAGCGCACTATGGAAAACTCGTATTGCTGAGGACGAAATTATAGGGATCCATGGGATCCTCAAAGCAGACGTCAATAACGATGGCAAACTCGATCTCCTCGCCAACAGCGCTCAGCCTAAAGGTAAGTTTCCTGATTCAGCCGTTTGGCTGAAAGTCCCAAAAAACCCTCTTAGCGAGGAGCGCTGGACACGCCATGTGTTTGCCAAAAAAGATGCTCCAGGCCTAAGCCATTACCTTGGGGCAGGAGATCTAAATGGTGATGGACTGCTCGATATAACTCTTGCGGCCAAAGGCGGAAGCCAAGACAAATCAGGAAAAGGCGAATGGTTTGCATGGTGGGAAGCGGGAAAGGATCCAACGAAGCCTTTTAAAAAACATCTCTTACCTGGCACCCATCCCGGCGCCACAAATATCATGCCTGCCGACGTAAATAATGATGGCAAAGTAGACATTATAGCTGGACGTGGCCACGGCACAGGACTTATTTGGTATGAGAATCCTAAGTGGGATATTCACGACATTAACACTGACCTCATGTCGCCGCACTGCCTACAGGTCGGCGACATCGATGGCGATGGCGACATCGATGCCATAACCTGCGCCTACGTCAGCCGAAAAGCCGCTTGGTTTGAGAATAACGGTAAAGGCAAATTCACCACACACATCATTCATAATGATCAAGCTGCCTACGATATCCGTCTTGTAGACATGGATACCGACGGCGATCTCGACGCCCTCATCGCAGGCCAGCAAAGTAAAAACATCGTGTGGTTTGAAAACCCTCTTCGTAATCCATAGGTTGAATCAATAAATCGTTTAGATTGAACAGTTTACAGCTGTTCTCTGACGTTGATGAATTTGACTAAATCAGCATTTAACAGTGGTTTGATGCTGAACTTTTCTGAACATCTTCTGTACTTATCTTAATACTGAATCACTGAATGTGATTTAGTTTAAAATCCTTATCAATTGTGTGTTCTTTTAACTGAGCTTTAGGTCTCTCTAAGTTTGGTACAGAAGAAGTACAGAAACATTCGATTACTCCAAACGTACTTAGATCGAAGATTTCAAAACATAACTTTCTGAACAGTTGGGTTACCCCATTGTATAAAAAGTTATGTTTTTTCAGTTCATCACCTCTACGAATCTCTGAATTGGTGAATGATGGGAAATCATCAAAAGAGAACGGTGTATGAATCTATGAGATAAGTTCAGCCTTGCATAATAGTATAACTAGTTTAGCAGTTTAAAATAATATCCACATTATTATCTTGACAAAAAATTAAGATATGTAAAATTTGCCGTATGGCTAAATCTCACTGTGAAAAATGCGGTCAAAATATTGAATTTGATAATTCAATGGTTGGTAAAGAGGTCGAATGTCCAAGTTGTGGTTATAATCTAATATTAGAAACTACACAATCATCATCAGAAATTGAACAAGC
>NYWG01000188.1 GCA_002684915.1 Verrucomicrobiales bacterium | reverse complement strand
CCCATTCTGCTAATAGATTTGCTATTGTATTTCTTCTTGAGATATCATCTTCAGTAAAATTTGAAGGTTTTCCATCTAGTCCAAAAAGCTCCTTAAAATGCACAATATAATATTTCCCTTGCTTATGTAGGATATGGCAAGATTGATATAATGTTTTATCTTTTCTAGATGCCACTCCTATACGTGTAAGAGTCTCACGTATTTTTAAGAAGTCTTCATCATTCTTTAATAAGACTTCTACTAAATTTTCTAGTTCTATCATACTCCACCTTTCTCTAATTTCTCTCTTATAATTTTAATTTGATGTGAGGAAAGTATTGAGAGGGCTTGAATAGCCTTAGTGTTGTTATAGCCATAATATTCTTTCACCAGAGTCATATCCCTATCATTATCTTTCTTCACCCACTTTGAGAACCTCTTCTTGGGCCTGACAATATTTAGTAAATACTCAAATTGCAGGAGATTATCTACTGCAAATCTCTGATTCATTTCATTGGCATAACCAATCGTGTCATTGAAATAAGACAATGCTCTATTAGTTAAGAATGGACTATATTCTTTTTCTGCGATAGTATCATTATTGCTACCTCGCATAAGATTATTCTTTGAAGTATTGA
Organism: Verrucomicrobiales bacterium; assembly: GCA_002684915.1. Taxonomy (GTDB): domain Bacteria; phylum Verrucomicrobiota; class Verrucomicrobiia; order Limisphaerales; family UBA1096; genus UBA1096. Next base: position 5,026 of record NYWG01000188.1, on the reverse strand, counting down.
TAGCATTAATATAATTGAATGGACTTGTTTTCTTTACTGCCATTCTGTATCAACCATAAGTTCAGTTAAGAAAGCCATAAAGTTGACTTCTTGATCAGCCACAAATGCGGACTTATATTGATAGTCAGCAAGTGTAACTACAACTTGTGGTATGCTTGTGGGTTTTGCATATTGACTAACTGTATCGTATATCTTACGAAACATAGGTGCAACGTCACCATCAATATTCTGTCCAACCCATTTACGTATAGAAGTAAACTCTTTGTCTTTTAACAATTGCATTAACTGATTAATATTTGTTTCTGATAGATTAGATAATATACCACTATCGATATGTCCAGTCACAGAATATCTTTGAAGTTCATTTATGATTCTTCGATTATCTGGAAAATGTTTCTTGATAACTTCAGCTACAACTTTTTCTTCAAAAGATATATTTTCAGATTGTAATATACCTTTTACTTTTGAGAAAAAATCACCAGCTAATTTAGGCTTATCAGCATTAGACATTTTAAATTCTATAACAGAACATCTACTATGAAGTGGTTGTATAATCTTATTGACAAAGTTACAAGTCATTATAAAGCCACAATTCTTACTGTACTCTTCCATAAAGTTTCTGAGAGCGGGTTGTACTGTCTCAGCATTACAATAATCGGCTTCATCTAAAATTACATACTTACGCCCACCTGCTAAAGATACAGATGAAGCAAAATTTCTAATTTTAGTCCTGAGAGTATCGATTAATCTACCCTCATCAGAACCATTGATGACAATATAATCTGCACCCAACTCTTCTAACATTGCTCTAGCTACAGTAGTTTTACCTACACCTTGAGTACCAGTTAGAAGAAGATTGGGAACATTTTCTTTATCTACAAAAGTCTGAAATAGAGTCTTCAACTCAGGAATTAATATAGTATCTTTTATTGTTTGAGGGCGATACTTTTCTACCCATAAAAAATCATCTCGCATATAACACCATAATATAAAGTTTCAATATTAAGAAAAGGTTGAGTTAGTCTCAGTTGCTATCCAATATTGAAGATTTTTTGCAGTTGATTTGAAGTGTGAAATACCAGCTTTTGATATCGATACATCATAATCACTTGCACCAAGTTTTTGAAGATTTTCAGTTTTGAAAACCATCTCATAATTATTGTTACTAGAACCAAGACTAATACTATGTTCATTAGATGTTGGGTTTTTAGTATCAGTTGCTACTAAAGAAAGATTACCTTCAGCACCTCTAAACACAACTTCAGGAAGTCCTAGTTGATTAGCCGCTGAGATTATTTGTTTCATATCATCAGCAGTTACTTTAGTATTAACATCAGCATTATCTAACTCTAGATTTTTATCAGGAGCAGAAGTTACCATAGAAGGATCAGTATAAGTATATCTTGACTTATTATTGCCCTCTGACAATGTTACTTCTTTTTCACCAAAGTTAAAGTCTGGCTTATCGTAAAGACTAGCTAGTCCTAAGAATTGATTCAATTCATAGATAGCAAAGTTTACAGGAAGACTTTCACCTATTGTGGCTTCAGCCAATATATTTTTCTGCTCTGATACTGTTCGAATAGTATTTCCAGCTTTAAACGATAAAGATGGATTTATACCCGAAAAGTTTTTCAGAACGTCCATGGTATCATCACTTATTTGCATCATCAATTTCTCCATTTTCATTTTGCATTTGATTTATATGTAAAGCCATTATAGCATAATGGGCCACTTTTAGCAAGTCAGAACGATTTAATCCGTTCTTCTTACCATATCGTTGAGCATATTTTATTATGTTACCCAACATAAATCCCTCTCCGTGTCCACAATCAATTATGAACTCCGTGGATTGGAATTGATTTGTAGAATAATGTCCTTTATATGTTGCAGAAATATAATCATACAACTCTTTAAGGATTTTATCCTCACTAAATTTAAAACTTACTTTTTCTGTCATTCTTGCATACCTTCCCAATTATCGCAGATACTTCTTAATACCATACCTACATAATCATCATAACATTCTTCACTTTCTGCATATGCATATATCTCGTCAACTTGTTCTTGATTCAAATCTTCAATATCTTCAACTTTAAAATGTTCAGATATATCTTCCCAAACCCAATTATGAGCCATTTGCTCCATCTGATCTTGTAACTTATGCATCTTAAATATTTGAAATTTTTCACTCATTCTAGATTTCCTAAATTCAATTGCACACCTTTATTAGGCTTACTTTTCATTTTTTCTAACTCTTTTGGATCAGCAGTTGCAGAGGCACCCAATTGTGCAATATCTATTAAACTACCACCAAAAACATAAGAACCAGTATGAGATAGCCTCATCCATGGACAATACCAAGTATCAACACCAGCTTTGGCCATCCATTGACAAAACATATAATCTTCTGATAGATATCGTTTTGAATCTGGACATATTAAAGATTGGAAATACATACCGATATCTCGGCTGCCGTCAAAGTTTTTAGTTCTAACGTGATCGGGAAAATATCTAAAATCTGGATAAGCTTTATCAAACTTTTCAAAAGCAGTTCTACTTATCATCATAAACCCAGTCCCACCTTCTAACACTTTAACAGGCTCGTCTAGACGTATTTCAGTATGTCCCTCTGCTGGATTAAATACATAATCTCCAACATAATTTTCTAACTCTTGAGGATTTTCATCAGCAAATCCCTTATCAACAGCCTGTTTAATTTTCTCCCAAGCTATTGTTTTCTTTGGATAAGGACCACAAACAATCTCTTTATCACCTTCGGCTAATATCGCTAGTGATAGTACATCATTTGGATCAAATCCAATATCTGAATCAATGAACATCATATGGGTATAACCACTACGTAAAAATTCATCAACACAATAATTTCTTGCTCTAGTTATTAGAGACTCATTAAACAAATAGAACATCTTAATATCCATATTATAAGCTTGTCCTATCTTAGCTAAGTCACAACTAGATTTAGTATACATACCATGGCATTGTCCGCCATACATCGGGGTAGCTACAAAGATTTTCTTTTTACGTAAATCTTCTAACTCAACTGATATTTCCAAAATCAAACTCCTTGTTCATTATTAAAACCATTATATACCAAAAAGCCCATCTTTGTCAAGACAGGCTTTTCTTTTTTTTTATTTTTTGATTAGTAAGGTATCTCTTCACTATCAACAGTTTCACTATCAGTGGAAACTTCACTATCAATTTTAGTGTATAAATCTTTGAAAGATAATTTAGTATCTTCATCAAATCTATTTATGCACATATCAATGGCTGTCATTTTGTCATTGAAAATTGAGAAAGCTTTCGCTATGTGAACTAGCCTTCTAGTTGAGATAATCTCATCAACACCACCATCATAGAAAGTTTTTCTAATGATATCAGCCCAATCGACAAGTTTATTTGAAAAATTGATATCGTTGATTTTCAAATCATCAAATACTTTACCAAGTATTTTCTTTTCAATTGAAACTGAAGGGTATTCTTGCTCAACAGTAATTGGGAACCTCTCAAGAAAGGCTTCATTCATTACGTTGGTACCGATAAATCTACCATCATCAGAACCCTTACCTTTAGTGTTAGCAGTGGCAACAATAGTGAAACCAGCTTTTGGTTTAACAAACTCACCAGTTTTCTTGATGAAATAACCTTTGCCCTCAAGAATAGATTGAAGACACATAACTTTGGCTGGGTTAGCCAAGTCAAGTTCATCAAGTAGTGCTACTGCACCCTTTTCCATCGCATTGATGATAGGGCCTTTGAAGAACTTTGTATCGCCCTCAATAAGTCTGAAACCACCGATTAAATCATCTTCATCAGTTTCAACAGTAAAGTTGATTCTGATAACTTCTCGCTTGGCTTGGGCACAAGCTTGTTCGATACCGAATGTTTTACCATTACCAGACAAACCAGTCACATAAATTGGGTAAAACATTTTTGAACTAACAATCTTTTTAATAGATTGAAAGTTACCGAACGGAACGAAAAGTGGATCAATCGCAGGGATTAGATTCTCAGTAAAACCGTTGTGATCAACAGTTAAACTAGCTTTAGGGGCTGGTATATAAGCCGCTTCAGCTTGATTGGGAACCTCCCCAATAACTTCGGCTTTAACAGCCGTTGTAGCAGTTTCTTGTTCACCTACTGGTAGCTGATACAAGCCTCTGCCGACACGATACTTCCAAGCACCGTTATCGTCAGTACCGTAGATTAACCAGCTCGGCTTGGGAAAACCCATAGCTTGAACCTCTTTAATCTGGGCGGCAGTAATTGTGTTGGTACCGAATTTCTCAATTGCAGTATCAACAAATTTCTGTTGTTTATCATTTAAAATCATATTTTCACTCTCTCTAATTATTAAAAACGAATCACTTACACTATTATAATAGCAGGTTCTCTGGAAAAGTCAACCCCTCAAACCATATTTTATGCCACTAAATCAATAAATTTTGAAAGCATTAATCGGCTAGACTTTTTACCTTTGTTAGCTTTTCTAAAAGCTTGTCTTATCTGAGCCGTAGTAGCAGTTTCAGAAACTTCTATTGAACCATTTGAAGTTTCTAAATCTGAACCGAGTACTGCAAACTGGGTAGTGTAACCAGTATCTGTTTTGTCGGATAGAATTGTGAATTTTTCTTTTTTCATTTCTGTCCAAGCTGATTCTTTCATATTGTATTTCATATCTCTAGGCATTTCACTCATAGCTGAAGGCTTTCTATTTGGAAGAATATGAAACCCTATCACATTAGTTTTGGTAAAATCTGCTAGTGACTTCAAAAGGGTTCTAGTCACTATATCACCACCGTAGTATTCATTATAATTTAGTCTATACTGTTTTTTGGTGATTGGATTGATAAAACAATGTCTGCTCCCTCTCCCATACCCATATCTCTGTTCAACATAAGATTTACCCAATCTAGCATCACCTTCGAAATGGGACCAGTAATAAAGTGGGTGACTACCACCATCAGTTAAGAATACTGTATTGACAACATCTAATCTATTT
>NYWG01000187.1 GCA_002684915.1 Verrucomicrobiales bacterium | reverse complement strand
CTTCTTTGATTACGTTCCTTCTTCGACAGCCAGTCTTCTTTTTTCCGGTACCAACCACATTATGTACGGAAGAAACCCCCCACGGAACAAACATGACCTAACGAAACCGAACGAGTCGGAAATCTTTTCGTTTTCTCATTCCCCACAACTCACGTCACATGACAATTGATGCTATTTGTAGAATCTTAAGATAAAACCAGGAATACGAGACAGATGTATCATCGCGCAGAAAATTTCAGCCCTAATTGTAAGAATGTTCTCAACCATGGTCATTGGTAGTTGTCAAACGCTTTTTTCGTAAATTTGCTAAGATTTTGGGACAGTAGTAGGTAGTAATGGACTATTGATAATTTGGAAGTATTGACAATTTGTACTCTTTCGTTTCCTAACCACACGACATTCGAGTTTCAGAAGAAGAAAAAATGTAACCGTGTTAAACAGTTGCATAGAAAAGAGATTTGGCCACATCGAGACAAATCATCAGGTAGAAACTATTTTTGATATTTTGGTTTGGACTCCTTTTGGATTTCCTGGCAGGTTATTATACGATTAATTTGTATCTTAATGTAGTTGTTACAGTAGTAGTAGTAGGGCTTATTTGTAATCTATTTTGCATCATTTGACCTCGAGACGTCTCCAATTACTATTTCCATTTACCAAACTTTTGACACACCAAAACGAATAAATCTTTTCTCTCTTTTGACGTTTGACTGACCAGGTAACGTTAGGCAACTTTGAAATTGGATTGATTGCAAATTGACAATTTGAAGGTAGCAAAAACATTCTTACATTTGATGAAGTGTTCTAAGGGAAATTTGCAGAAATCATTTTTGAATCACACCTTAGAGATGCAATTCTCCTTATGTCAGAAGTTGTTGCAAAAAATTGGTTGAATTAATTGGCTTGATTCGTGATGATTCTAGATGTGACGTTAATCAAATGGTGCTGGCTGAGATATCCACAGAGCTCAACTGGCACAACCCTAATCAAACTATTGATACAGAATGGTAGTATGACGATTGAATATTTTACGTTGTAGATTAAAACTTATACTTGTTGGCAAAGACCATTAAAATGCATCAACTCTTTCGTAATCAGGATGTTGTAGTTGTTGTCGTACTGGACCGAACGTGGTACAGGTAGTATTGATGGTAAATCGGAACTATTTGAAGGATCCATCTTCAAATACTGTTGGGCGTAACTTTTGAAACATCTTTTTCTATTAACCACGTAATAATTCCCAACAGAGACATTTTCGTAGAAGGACCTTAATAAAAGAATTTGTTCTCTTTTCTCTCAACTAATCAAGATTGAATAGAGCTTACATTTGTAGAAGATCGGAAATTCCTTATCACAGAACAGACCACGTTAGAAAGGTTCTTAATTGTTCAACATTCGTAACCGGTTTTGATAATTGCCTTGTTGTTTCCTAACACATTGACAGTAGTTGATTTTCTTTACGGCACATTGCAAACCTTGGTAGGAATTGCTTCTATGCAAACTAGTAACATCTTACACAGCGTTTGGCTCAGATTTGAATGACCCATTATGTTGGGTAACAACCTGGACCTGGTACCTAATATAAAACTAGTAGCAAAAAGAAAAAAGACTTGTTTTCCTAAGACTCTACGTATCTTGCATCTTACTTATCTCTTGTTTCAATGACGTTTCGTATATATTCGCTCTTAGATATTTCAGCTTTTGATGCTTGAAGATAATTTTGTAGTTGAGATGGTACAACTAGTAAAGGCGAGTCCGTGTTTTGAATCATGGTTGGTTTGACCAAACCAAGCTGGATTAGAATGCAGGATAATGGAAGCTCTTAAATTGAGATGCAATTCGCCTCCTATGTGGTGGTGTTGATATTCTTTACTTTCAGTAGAACAGCCTGGCAAAAACTTGATAAAAAGGAAATGATCCCTACGTTCCTACCAGTTATGTTATCTATCAATTTCATTGCATAGCTGATGTTAGTGATATTCACACTTATACTTGAGTAGTGAGATAATTTCTAATTTTACTTTCTTTGGGTAATTGGAAATTAGAAGCGATGACGTGATGGATTCCTTTTAATTTTTTCGGAGTTCAACTAGTCCTGCGGAAGGGTTTGAGAAAACTGACGAATACGTGTTCGTGAAGTATTTGTAAAATGGGTTAAAAAACTAATTTCTGAAAAACAGTTATATGATTAGTTCCCCGGTTCCCCTCCCAAAGAAGATAAATTACTAAATCTTGGTACTTAGCATCACCAGTGTGATCGTCCTGATACTCGTTTTGGGGTCGAGATACTGAGAAACCTGATTACTGCCAAATTGTTAACCGTTATTTGTTCGTTGCGACCAAGTATTGACCAATATGCAAAAATACCTGCTAAATATAAAATGTTAGAGGGCCCTATGGAGCTCGCCTCTAGAAAAAGACATTGCACCTTACCAATCAAGGTAGTTTAATCATCAATATGCTAGAAGACTTATTTGTCATATTACATCCTACAACAAATCTAGTCTAAAATGTTATTAAATTTCTAATGATACTTATTTCATTAAAGGTACTTGATTGCTGTACACACGTAGTGTGACTGTAAGAATATTACTCTGCAGCGTGAGTTGTTTACATTCATATTGGGCAACGATACCATACTTAAGAGAAAACCTTTTATTCCTGTTGCTGAAGAAGCAAAACAACAAAAAGAGTTGTTAGTTGACCCAATCCCCCCTTTAACATCCAAACGAAGAATACCTTATGTTTTCCAAATAACTTCTCTATTTTCCATAAGATTTCCGTGGGATTAGAATAACCAAAACTTGATTTTGAGATTGCGTGAGAAACCATTTGATTGAGTAGTAGAAACCACATTTTTCTTGGACCGTGTTTAAGGCTATATTTAGATTTCTGAAATACACAGGACAGAGTTTCCTACTTTTAAGAAAATTGGAAGATTACTCTGCTTACTTGATAACTTGTTTGTGTGCAGCCTCCGCCAAAGACATCAAAAGCCTTTTCTAACTTTCACCTCGGCCCAAATGGAGCTCACAAGGTTTCAGTCATGTGCGGGTTGCGCCATGTGTACAGAAAACGTCGGCATTGTATTCACCGCCTTAAGCAGAAGCGTGAAGGTGTGCCATAAACAGACTATCGTAGAATTTTTTCTGAAAAACTTGGTCAGAAGAAACAAACCCCAAGATTGCCCTTTTCCCAAAAGACACTGACATAACCATATTCTTAACTATGTTAGATAATGACTAGGCTTTCACCTCTTTCCTTCGTTCTTTTCTATATGGGGGCGTTGTTGTATTATACTCTGGGCCTTTATGAAGCTCGCCAGAGATGATACCTGATGTGTGGTTGGCGGTGTGTAGATGCGATTTAGTTACTAACTTTGAGCACACGCATGTTATACGCAACGTCACTGCAGACCTTGCCGTCACCAACAGGCTAAGCTGCGACGTAGCGGGGTATCCTGGAAAATATTATCAGACCCAACCCTGATAATACCCCTATAATGTATTGGTTTGCTGGCATTTTGGCTGCCGCTTACCTACATATGCTTAGGCCCATATGGAGCTCACTAAGCTGTTGATGAACCGTGTCCTGCATTACTTTCACTGAAGCATTATCATGAAGCGCATTAGACTTTCTCTCAGTCATGTGAGACATTGATGATGTGAATAAAACGGATTTATCCAAGAGCAAAACTTACAGCACGTGTTCCAGAAAGGTTTGAAAAGCGTAATTCAAATGTGTTCTGTAAAGTGACTTAAAAAGACAAAATGGCCAAGCATGGCCGTAAATTTGGAAGGAGACGAACTCCAACCTGATAATTTCTAAGACGTAATCTTAAGATATAAGTATACAAACATACCTTGAATAATTCTTACAAAAACTATCGCCTTGAAAAATAGAGAAATACTACAATGTTATAACTAAAAAAGAAAGCAATATTAATGATATGGCCACTCATAAAACGAGTGGCCTTTTAAAATACTGATAAGATATTATCCCCTATGATATAATAATAATGATAATTATCATTAACAAGAAATGACTGCAACACAATATACATAGGTTATCACATAACATGCTATCACAGTGTTACATACATTATCATTATTATAGCCTAGGGCCCATAGTGGAGCTCGCCTAGGTGCTTACTTTCGAAAGATATGTATTTCAATCAAGAAATAACAATAGAAGAATAAGATCATATTTACAATTTATGCTTAAGTAAGATATTATTCTTGTTATTTGATAGACAGAAAGAGGTCTTGCTTTTATTCGATGAAAGCTTGTTTCGTATTTTGTAGGCTCAAGACATATCCTAAGTAAAGTAATGTCCTAAAGGAGTACGTAAAACCTTCAAAAGTATAGTTGAAATATGCTTACGAATTTGAGGCGATAGTGTCCTAAATTGGCTTCATTTGATATTGAAACAGAAAAGCAGCAGAGAAAGGGAGATGATGGATGAGTTGGGAATGTGAAGGTTGATATGTTGTTTTCAATATCACACGCACGCACTACATTGCAGTTGAGATCATGGGTTGTAGATTGGATTACTCACATTCACGTCTTATCACTACACGTCATCGTCAGGGGCCCTGGAGGAGCTCTCCCTGAATACACATTACGAGATATATTTTCTGTAAAATATACTTAACAAAACATTGACACACAAATATGGGGCCCTTTATACTTTTTTCATTTTTATACACATAATCATGCTTTTCTTTTTTTCTAATTTCACAAAACTTTTGGGGCTATTATTATCAAAATATAATAATAAGATTTATTACAATCTTACCCTTACACTTGGGGCCCATAGGAGCTCGCCCAAGTTTTCTATCACAATTTGATAAGGATTCGTAGAAAATGGATTTACACACATTATTGAACAATTTTTCAATCATTCAGGAATAGGCACATTCCAAAATAAGCTAATACAGAAAATAAAAAAAATATAAGCACTTCGGCCCAAGTGGAGCTCACGAAGATCACTTACATATATCACAGCAATATTAAAGCACTTAGATATATAACAATGATATAATACATCACCTACTACAAAGCAAACATTTTTAATCAAACATCATTTCCAGACGTGATATAGCTTTATGATATGTGTGGTAGTTGGAGGAAAGAAATAAAATAATAAACGTTGTATGTATTCTAAATAAAATTAGTATTGATTTAAATACCTTTAAATTACTTCACTCTTATGAGAGATTTTGCCTTCGAGCGTGTGTGTTACAGCTTCTTGTTTGCTTGGAATATTGACGCTAATTTCATTTAATTGAGATTTTGGAATTTAGATTCGGATGAAAATGAGATAAAGTTTTTGTCAAGAATGGGATAGATCTCACATCTCTACATTGGATTGGCAAGGACTAAGTTGGATTTACTGTTGCTTGTTATTATTTTCTATCTTATTTCAACAAAATTCGTGTTTTACCTTATAATCTAGTAAAGATGATGCTTACTGGGGACAGAGTTGAGTATTTGCCGGAAGCAGGGAAGAACATAGATATTTCAAATTCACTGAAAATCTATTTGACGATGCTTTGTATGTTGGGAGAAGCCAAACCAAGCTTTTTTCGAGAAAAAGAAGTGTAGAATGCAAATCTAATTTGGACGCAAGCGCGTTTTAGTATCTTGCTATTATTAATGTTCCTATTCTCCACAGGGGAGATTTTCAACAACAAGCAGCAGATCGTAGTTTTAGAAGCTTAATCTGTAGGTAGTAGCAGAAGCGCTCGTAGTGCAGTAGCTCTCGTGATACCAGGGGTTACTCGCCAACAGATTACACACTCGGAGGAGGTTAAGTGTTACATTACATGTGAAAAGTTGGAACTGCCGGGGTTGTTGGAGCCAAGACTCAAATTAGATTTCTAGCTTCTTTGGTACATAGTAGTAGGAGTAGTAGTATTTTCATGTGGTGGCTGAGTAGTGTTGTGAGTTATAAATTGTGGCAATCACCAACAACCCAGTTACGGCAAATCCAGGCATGAGTCGAACCTGGACCAGACCACCACTAAGATTAGGAGGTGCACTTCAATTGCACACTAATGGTAGCAGTAATCTGTCATATTACACAACGACAATCAAATTCGTTGTGCAACGAGACATTGTGAATTATCAAAGGCAACATGGTTGTGGTGGGCATCAACAATTGGAAGTTATCATTTTTGGCTCTGAGAACTTAGATCATGGAAACAGGTGGGCTGGGCCGCATTAGACATCTATGTATAGTAGCAAGGGAGAAACGAGCTACTACGCAATAACCTAATCCTTATCCTAAAGGCAATGACACCAGTTGGAACTGCCGCCGCTGTTGTCATTATAAATATTGTTTTATATCTTGATGGGTTCGTCTGCTTTTTTGTGAGTGATCTTATTACGATAACAGCAGAAATACAGAGATAGAGTATTGGAACTTTCAATCAATAGAACTTCAGTGTAATAGTTGCTGTAATTAAGAAGGTCCTCTCCAATAACACACACCCTCTCTTTCTCTCTCGCTTAGTCTTTAACTCTTTTCCCCTCCTCCTTGCATATGTCTGAGATCAAGGTAAACCATGGAATTGAGGCTATCGCATTTTATCTTAACCGTTTCAATTTTCACGGTGCTTATTCTTTCTGTAAAACTAAAAAAGAAAAACAGGAGCCCGCCGCTTCAACCCACAGGCAAATTGCCCTTCTCTGACCTCTAGCGACTTTTTAGGTTGCATTTCACCATGCAATTTGGAGTGCTTGATTCATGCTGAATGCATAATTATTACTTGGCTTCAAAAATACTTTTTACCTACAACATTATTTCTGTTGTGGCGATGTATAAAAACAAAAGACATGAGGGTGTTAGAAATTAATTCTAAAATAATCAAAAATTCGAATACCTTTTTTTCGTTTTACAGTTTCTTAAATCTGAATGGAACGTCTTTTGAGAAATGATTTGTGTGAAGAATGTAATTCTATACAAAAGTCACCCTTGCATTGTGCCAATCCTTTTTCCTTCCTTCTTTTGCTGATCATTTAATGAGAATGAGATTGTAACTTGTGCTCCCTTAATCATCATACCTTACATATAGATTTATAGCTTGAAAGGTCGTTTTGGATGAATCGAGTTATAGAGAGACCATAAATGATGAATGAATGAATATTATAATTATAGCTTCTAAGAAGTTGGAACATTTGGCCAAAGTAGTTAATTGAATCTGTCGAGCGTGAGTTACACCAATCAACGTTTCCAATGCTACGCAAAAAGATGGATGAGACTACTGAGAATGAGCTGTTGTGAGTTTAACTTTGCTTTTTAAAATTATATCTTGAAATGTTGAGAAGAAATCCCCGGACGAGGTGTTTTTCCATACCAGGGCTATTAATTTGTAGTAGAATGGTATGCTGTATATGGGCAATGACATCGAAAAGAGGGATACTGTAACCCCTAATTTCGTGTCGTCAGTAGTATGGCGTAGCTGTATTAAGTAGTAGTTGTAGTATTTGATGTTTGAATTTATCGATTTAGAATTATATCTTGATAGTTGAAGCCAAAATGCGATTTCCAAGGCCATAAGTAGTAGATTGTAAATTTGTAGTTGTAGTAAAATTTGTAGAAGTAGTAATTATGTAGTGTAGTAGTAGAAGTAAAAAGAGTAGCTTCTCGTTGTATTATGCCAAAGATAACAAACAGAACAATGATTTTCTCCCCTGCCATATGAAAGACTTTTTT
>NYWG01000186.1 GCA_002684915.1 Verrucomicrobiales bacterium | reverse complement strand
TCACAACTAATATCGAACACCCTGCCGTCAATGGCTCAATTTCTTGGCTAGAAAAACAAGGTTTCGAAAGCACCAGAATCAATGTAGACAACCAAGGAAAATTCGATCCTGACGAACTAGAAAAATCAATACAGGATAACACCGTGCTAGTCGCCTTGCATCAAGCAAACCATGATCTAGGAGTTATCCAACCTATCTCCGAGGCCGCAACATTTACCAGTCAACGTGGCATCCCATTGTTCGTTGATGCCACATTAAGCGGAGGCTGGCTACCTATAGATGTTCACCAGCTTGAAGTGGATTTGCTTGCACTAGCACCTCATCGTTTCTATGGCCCAAAAGGTGTTGGTGTTCTATATAAGAAAAGATCTTCTCCAGTCGAATCATTGATCCACGGTGGAATGCAGGAAAACGAATTACGGGCCGGAACGGAAAATGTCGCAGCTATTGTTGGTGCAGGCATAGCAGCAATTCACGCAATCAGCGAATTTGATAAACGATTCCATCATACAACCAAATTACAACAACAACTATTAAACGGAATCCGAAAAATAGTAGGAGGCATACACCTCAATGGCCCAGAGCCAGGCTCCGAAAGACTTCCGCATCATTTAAGCATTAGCACCGAAGGAGTTGAAGGTGAAGGCCAAGCACTGGCAATGGATCTACGTGGAGTAGCCATTCATGCAGGCTCCGCATGCACCACAAAGTCCATGCAAATACCTCCCTCCCTATCTGCCATAGGCAGAAATGCAGATCTGGCTCGTGGAACCACACTTTGGGGGATAGGGGATACTTCAACAGAAGATGAAATTTTAGAAACAATTGATATTTTTTCTATTGTTACCTCTAAACTAAGATCAATTTCCCCTGTCAGTGATTGATCAAAAAATAGGCAATGACGCTTGAATCATCAAGTTTAGTTCGTTAATAAATGCCCGCTATTTTTTTGCTATGGCTGACATTGATAATAAATACGAAGATAACGCTAAGGGAAAGTATTACGTAGACGAAGAATGCATTGATTGCGATTTGTGCCGCGAAACTGCACCTGACTGCTTCAACCGAAATGATGATGGTGGCTATTCATTTGTCACTAAACAACCAGGTACTGAAAGTGAAGAAGAACTATGCCGAGAGGCTATGGAAGGATGCCCAGTCGAAGCCATTGGAGATGATGGAGGGTAAAATTATTCATTTTTCACTAGTCTTCTCCTAATAAGTTCTAGAGCCTGATTCACTGTAGCCTTCTTAAATGTCTCCCTATCATACGGGTGGTATTTTTGAATTGCTATTGGCTTGTGACCTATTGAAGCCAAACCTAACCAGACTGTCCCCACAGGTTTGTCCTTTGTTCCCCCACCCGGTCCGGCGATACCCGTAACCGAAAGAGCATGATCTGCGTTACTGTTCAATCTTGCTCCTTCGGCCATTTCTATTGCAACCTTCTCACTCACAGCACCATTTTTCGCAAGAGTTTCACTTTGCACGCCTAACATCTTTTCCTTTAATTCATTACTGTAGGTTAGAAAGCCTCCGAGAAATACTCTCGAAGCTCCAGGAATACTAGTGATATGGTGACCTAGAAAACCACCTGTACAAGATTCAGCAACGGCTATCGTTTGATCTTTAGCAATAAGTTTATCAACTACAGATTTTTCAATAGAATCGTCATTCGTCCCATAAATATATTTTCCAATTTCGCTTCGTATCAAGGATTCAGCTTTATCGATTATTGCAGGCATCTCCGAACCGTGGCCACACAATCTAATATCCACTTGCCCTGTCCTCGCACAAAATCCAAGATCAAGCCCCTGCTCCATTAATGGTCGTATACGATCAAGCAAACGATCTTCAACCATAGATTCGCCAATTCCCATACTACGTAATGTACAGCAGTGAAATTCCTCTTTTAGAGGAAATTCTTGCCGAATAAATGGAAGCATATGTGTCTCAACCATTGGTCTTAGCTCACGCGGAGGTCCTGGTAACATTACTAACCAAGGCTGTAAGTTACTAATAAACGATTTACTTAAAGAAACAGTCATAGCTAACCCAGGAGCTGTCCCATATTCATTATTAAACACCAATGCACCCTCTGGCACCTGCGCCTGAACAAGTACTGATTTTGGCATAGGTCGCTTGCGTTGGGAAAAAAATCTAGCAATATGCTCTGCAATTGCTTCATCCTTTTGAAGCGGTTTACTAAACTGAGCTGCAATTCTCTCTCGGGTAATATCATCTGAAGTAGGCCCCAAACCACCTGTCGTAATCACAAGATCGGATCGACTCAATGCTGCCTGAACTGCATCACAAATAGACTCAGCAGTATCCGGAACCGTAACTTGCCTCGACAGTATATATCCTGTATCTGCCAACTTTTTCCCCAGCCATTGTTGATGAGTGTTAAGAACACGACCAAGTAACAATTCCGAGCCGGTATTGATAAGTTCTATCTGCATTTCGCGGGCGACAAATATCTGTGTAAGGAGACAAGAGAGCAAGCTTGGCCAAGCAGAATATTGACCCTGTTCATATAACTGGGCACGATCGATCCATGCAACATTCCAAAGGATTTCTTGCGGTAGTAGAAGCAGCACGCCCTAATATCAATGAGATCAATATTAATCAGGCTCGTGAACAGTTAGCTAATAATCCTAATGCGATTCTTATGGATGTGCGTGAAGATAAAGAATGGGAAAACGGACATACAATTGAAGCGATTCACTTGAGCAAAGGCCTGCTCGAGCGCGATATAGAGTCTGTCGTGCCAGATAAAAGTTCAGAAGTAATCATGTACTGCGGCGGCGGTTATCGTTCAGTACTCACCGCAGAAATAGCGCAAAAAATGGGTTATACAAATGTCTATTCCCTAGTCGGAGGGTATAAGGCACTTATTGAAGCCAAATGGCAAATGGGATTAAAAGATTAGCCCAAGAAATTTAAATTACTTCATTCGGTTGAATGTAGACTGAAGAATCTCCCAATCTTCCTTACCTTCAAACTTGGCTTTAGCAGCATCCTGAAGTCCAGTTTCTAAAGCATTCTTTGTAGGTATCTGTGCTTTATAAAAAATCCCAAATTTACCGGGGAAATCTTCACTTGCTAGCTCATACGCAGCTGCCTCATCTGTGACATCATGGTCCTCAGGCACTAAGTCAAAAACACCACCTTTACGAGGGTTAGTGGGATCAAATGCCCCTTTGTAAAACTCTGTACACTCGCTCAAACACTCTATAAATCCAAAACCATCGTGATCCATAGCTGCATCCATCATCTCAAGGAGATGCTTTGGGTTAGTATGGGATGACCGAGCTACAAATGTAGCACCGGCTGATATAGCTAGCTTCATAGGATTAATCGGCCGATCAAATGCACCCCAATTGTCAGTCTTGCTCTTAAAACCGATAGGAGAAGTTGGAGAGGTTTGTTTTTTTGTAAGCCCATAAACAAAATTATCCATGACGACATAAGTCATCTTAACATTCTTTCGGGCAGTATGCATAAAATGGTTACCACCAATAGAGAAAGCGTCACCATCACCGCCAAAGGCAAACACATGCAAATCAGGGCGAGAAAGAGATACTCCAGTAGCAAAAGATAAGGCTCGCCCATGAATATAATGGACTCCATGCGCTTGAACAAAGTACGGGAAACGACTTGAGCAACCAATACCAGCAACTGTCGTTACTTTTTCATGATAAATTTTTCGTTTTTGTATTAATTTATAGTAAATCGAAAGCACAGAGAAATCACCACATCCCGGACACCAAGTAGGAGTATCTGCGGCGATTTGTTTTTTGGTTAAAGGCTCGCGCTCTTCAGTATCTTGAGTCAATGATTCCAATGTAGCATTTTCACTCATTATATCGTTAAATTCAGTCGTTCGTTAAAGCAGGATCAGCACTAAGTCGTTCGTTGACTCTATCGATAATTTCCCAAACCTTCCAGCGAAGTGCATCAGTCTTATTAATTCCCTGTATTCGCGCATCAACAAACCGAGCCCGTAATATAGAAGCCAACTGCCCATAACCGTATACACCTCCGTCATTCATTTCCACCACATAAATCCTCTTAAAATTTGAGAATATATCTTCCAGACCTTCCGGAAGAGGGTTTATATGACGAAGCTTTAGAGCAGATATAGCACTGCCATTGTCAGCTGATTTTTCTACGGCTTCATAAAGTGGTCCAGTAGTAGATCCCCACCCGACGACAAGCACTTCTCCTGATTCTGGACCGTAAACCTCTGGGATTGGAAGTGTTTTAGCAAGTGCCTTTAGTTTATTGCGTCGTTTCTGAGTCATTGCTTTATGCGTTTCAGGAGATCCACTCGGATGACCCCATTCGTCGTGCTCTAGACCAGTCACAACGGGATAACGCCCATCTTCAATACGAGTACCCGGAACTCGATGATGACTTGCTCCAGTTTCTGTTTCTAAATCGTAAGGCTTGTGAGATTGTACAGGTGTCAAATCTGGTGCCAGATCTTGGCACAATTTTTTCAAATCAGGTTCATTGAATGCTTCAATGCGAGTAGCTATGGCCTGATCGCTCAACAGAAAAACAGGAACACTAAAATTGCGTGCAATATTCACCGCTTCAATAGCAGTATAAAAACAATCCTCAACATCGGCCGCAGCTAAAACAACCCTCGGAGAGTCGCCGTGGCCACCAAAACAGGCAATATTCAAATCAGACTGCTCAACGTTGGTAGGCATGCCTGTGGAAGGCCCTCCTCTCTGAATATCAACAATCACCAATGGAATCTCAGCCATCACAGCCCAACCTATTGCTTCAGTTTTAAGAGATATACCAGGCCCACTTGAACCTGTAACGCCCACTCGACCACCATAACTAGCACCAATCGCCATTGATACCGATGCGATCTCATCTTCACACTGAATAAAAGAACCCCCGTATTTTGGTAGTTCGCGACGAAGCAGTTCCATGATATCTGACCAAGGAGTTATAGGATAAGCAGCGCCAAAGCGAACCCCAGCCGCTATCAATCCATAAGCAAGCGCCTCGTTGCCAGACATAACCACTTGATTAGATCTGTCAACTGTACCATTTTTAAAATTAAAAAGATTTGTTATATCGTCCGAGTGATAACGATAACCTGCCTGGAAAGCATCCATTGCAGGCTTAACTACATTCTCCCCTTTAGCGGCAAAGCGTTCGTTAATTAATCGTTCAAGTTTCTCTAGATCTAAATTGAACATTCGACCAATTAAGCCGAGAGCATAAATATTTTTACCTTTGTCACGAGTAGTTCCACCAATTGCCTCCACAGTCAGACTAGAAATAGCTATTCCAATATGACGGTATTTTTTAAGCCACTCATCATTTGGCTCAACATGATCACTATCATAAACAATTAGACCACCTTCACGTAAATTACTAACATGCCCCTCATAAGAATGCTGATAAAATGCCAGCAACACATCCGCGTCATCACCAGGACTCAAAACATCGCCAGTTCCCAATCTAACCTGAAAAATAGATGGTCCCCCAGAGATGGTTGAGGGAATTGTCATCATGGTCATTACCTCCTGCTCGCTCCGACCTGCCAAGCGCGCCAAAAAACCACCAATAGACTGTATACCGTCCTGTGAGTTACCCGCAATACGAATGATAGCCTCAGAAATATCTGAAGCTTGGGATTCTTTCCCAGAGTCATCCTTATTAACTGCCGACTGGCTCATATAAAAAATGGTAGGTTCCTCGATTAAAAAGCCCCCTAAAACTGGGAGCGATATAAGCGAAAGTAAAAGCCGAACTTTCTAGTGTCAAACGATTATATCTATAAATAGATAAAGAAAATTAATCCGATGGATGTAATCCAAAATACAATAACTTATACAATTAATTCACTTCTTATCATACGCATCAAATCCACATACTCTTCCGCTGATTTAAACTGAGGGAATTCATTCTTAACATTATCGGGAGATCGAAAAAGGAACCCTTTATCCGCCTCCCCAAGCATAGTAGTATCGTTGTAGGAGTCGCCAGCCGCAATGACATGATAGTTCAATCCTCGAAATGACGCAACAGCCTTGCGTTTCTGATCTGGCTGACGAAGTCTATAATTAATCACACTTCCTTCCTCGTTAATTTCCAAGTCGTGACAAAAGATCGTCGGCCAATCTAATTGTTTCATCAACGGTTTTGCAAATTCTTGGAAAGTATCAGACAAAATCACCACCTGCGTAATTGATCTTAATTCATCAAGAAAAGCTTTAGCACCCTCCAACGGAGTCAACATACTGATTACTGCCTGAATGTCGGCAAGCTTAAGTGAATTTTTATTCAGAATAGATAAACGCCCTTTCATCAATTCATCGTAATCGGGAATATCCCTTGTTGTGAGCTTGAGTTCATCAATCCCGGTTTTCTCTGCAAACGCGATCCAAATCTCTGGAACAAGAACCCCCTCAAGATCTAGTGTAACAATGGTTTGTTGCTTCATTAATTAAAATAGTCCTTTCCAAAAAACACGCTCGGACCAGTTTTCCTTTGCTCCACCCAATCAATCAAGCTCAATCGAGTCTCATTAATCTTCAAAAATAACAACACCACTATCCTAAACTTCAATCTTGAATCTTCTAATTACAAAGGTTAGCTAATCTCGTGTGGTTCTGCTAATTGACATTGGAAATACTCATACCCACGCTGCTGCAGTTAAAAACAAACGTGTGCTAGCAGATATAATTATCCCAAGTGATAATATTGCAAATGGCAAAGCGAAGCCCGCATTGGCAAAACTGATTCGGATGGCCAAATGCAATGCGCCATCGGGAACTGTGTTTTGTAGTGTTGTTCCAAAGTTAAATCAGCCACTCAAAATAATGCTGCGTGATCATTGGAAGTGCCCAACACTTCAATTAACAACTAAGACAATAGTTGGAATCGGGATTGATTACCCTAAGCCAAACACTATCGGTGCAGACCGTTTGGCTAATTCCATAGCTGCACACGCTAAATTCGGAAGCCCCGTGATAGTTGTTGATTTCGGCACAGCCGTTACATTTGATATTGTTGATCGCAATCAAAACTACATCGGTGGAATAATCACGCCAGGGCTTGCAGCAATGACCGAATACCTGCATGAAAAAACCGCGCTACTACCACGAATAAAAATCACAGAACCTAGATCGGTGGTTGGAAAGAACACTCAAGATGCAATGTTAAGTGGTGCTGTAATTGGTTATAGAGGACTTATATCAGGAATAATAGCTCAATTAAAAAAAGAACTTAATATAAGAAAAATGCCTGTGGTGGCAACAGGCGGCTACGCAAGCCTAATAGCAAAAAAAATAGCATCTATTCAAAAAGTGGATCCACTTCTTACGATTGAGGGCCTACGGTTAGTAGGTCAGAAACATCGTCCAAATTGGTGAAAATTAATCTCGATTGACTAAAAACAAACACTACGAGATCCTACTGTAAGTATGACAAACAAGACTAACATCAAATTAAATGAAGGGGATACTGCTCCAGATTTCACTGCCCCAACAAATGGGGGTGACGAGGTTTCACTAAGTCAATTCCGAGGACAAACGGTAGTGCTATATTTTTATCCAAAAGATAATACACCTGGCTGCAATAAAGAAGCTTGCGGCTTCCGTGACGCATACACTGAGATCACTTCAAAAAACACTGTAGTCTTAGGTGTTAGCGCTGACTCGGTAAAAAAACATGATAAATTCATCGAGAAATTTGAACTGCCATTCAAACTGATTGCTGACGAAGACAAGAATATTTGTAAAGCCTACGGTGTATGGGGAGAAAAAAAATTTATGGGTCGAACCTTTCTGGGGATTAACCGTCAAACATTCCTAATTGATTCTGATGGAGTTATTCAAAAAATTTGGCCAAAAGTAAAAGTAGCAGAGCATGCTAAGGAAGTATTAGATGCTCTGAATTCACTTTAGGTACGAGTCATTTTTTCTAACTCTCGCAGCCGTTTGTTAATCTCCGCACGCGTGGTTTTAGTGGTTCTGTTTAGACCGAAACCTTCACAGCAGAACGAAGCAACAACGCTCCCGTAAAGAACTGCCTTCCGAATATTGGCATCAATCGAACCAGCATTCTTTGCTAAGTAGCCCACTAATGCACCCACAAATGAATCGCCAGCTCCGGTTGGATCTTCAACTTTTGCCAATGGGAAAGCTGGCGCAACAAACAAGCCTTTCTTAGATGAGAGAATTGCACCATGTTCACCCTTCTTAACAATTACATATTGCGGCCCATACTTGTGCAACTTGGATAATGAAGAGACAACATTATCATCACCAGTCAACTGACGCGCCTCGCTATCATTTAGAACAAGCATATCAACCCGTTTAAGTAGACTTCGAAGATCACTCATTGCAACATTCATCCAAAGGTCCATTGTATCAGCAACTATAAACTTTGGGGCATCCAACTGATCGATTATCGCCTCCTGCGCACTTGGAGGATTATTCGCAAGTAGCACATATTTAAGTTTACGATGGGCAGCCGGAAGAACAGGAGAATAACCATCCACTACACCCAACTCCGTACTAAGTGTACGGCGATTATTCATGTTAACCTCATACTCTCCAGCCCAATGAAATGTTTTACCATCGCGCACCTTCAAACCCTTGATATTTACTTTGTGCTTCTGAAACAAAGAAATGTATTTTTTTGGAAAATCTGTACCAACGACTCCAATCAATCTAGGTGCTATGAAAAAACTTGCTGCAACAGCAGCATGACTTCCCGACCCCCCAAGTAAACGAGGATTTTTTTTCTTAGGTGTACTTATCGAGTCCAACGCTGTGGAACCAAAAACAAGAAGGCTCATGATTTATAATAATTTAAGGGAAAATTCCCGTTAATCGGAGGCACAGAGTAAGCGCTCCTTGAAGGTACGACAAGCATCGGTCACATCCGGCGCTAGAAGGATAGCTGAAACTACACAAACTCGGCGAGCGCCAGCAGCTATCACATCATTAAGATTATCCAAATCGATCCCACCTATAGCAAACCATGGGCGATCAATATTTTTAGAAGCCCAACGAACATAATCCAAAGTCACCCCAGGCCGCCCAGGCTTGGTTGGAGTCGCAAATACTGGACCAATAGCAATGTAATCTGCTCCAGCATCACAAGAACGCTTAGCCTGATCTGGAGAATGAGTACTAAGACCAAGCTCCAAATCAGCTCCAACTGGCTTCACATCTTTTATATCTTGATAGCCAGAATCAAAAAAATCCTCCTGACCCAAGTGCGCCATAGGAGCACCAACTTCTCCAGCAACGTTAGGGTAATCATTAATAACTAATCGCACACCAGCATCTTCTGTTATCGGCACTAAACGCTTCGCTAAATCTGACACTTCGGTTTGATTCCAATCCTTTGCCCGTAGCTGAACCAAATCTACACCTCCATCACAAAGTTGTTGGCACAACAATTCAGGATCTCGGCCATCAAGATAAGCAGAGTCCAAAAAACCATAAAGTAAACAATCTTTTAATAACTTCATTTTAATACGGAATTAGACATGGCCTCAACACGATAAACATAACCCTCTGATCGAATCACAAAAGCATTTCCATCGACAGCAGGAGTAGCCATGAAAGGTTGCTTAGCTAATGTATTAGTCGTAATCAGATCAAATTTTGAATTTGCACCAATTATTGTACATAGTCCTGTTTCATTGAATAAATAAATTCGGCCATTAGCATATATTGGCGAAGCTGAGTAGGCCCCCTTCAAGCGCTCTTTCCATAAGATCTCTCCTGTCTTTGCTTCAAGACAAGTTGCAATCCCGCCACGATTTACAACAAAAAGAAAATTTCCAACAATCAATGGTGAACAGCGTTGCGGCATGCCTCGAGTTAACTTCCAAGCAATGTGGCTATCAGTAACATCTCCTTCTCCGTCGAGACGAATGGCCCATAACTCAGGTCGGTCACGATCTATAGTGGCAAATACTAGACCATGACCAAACACTGGACGGGGAGCCACAGACCATCCACGATGTCGCACATGCCATAATTCCGTTCCAGAATTAGAATCATAAGAATACAATCCACGGCCTGCCGGGCTAATGAGTTGATAGCCCTCTCCTCGGGGAGCAATAATCGGCATGCAATAAGCCTTTCGATGATGCACAGGAAACTCTTGATAATTCAGAGATCGATGGGTCTTCCAAACTGTCTGTCCTGTCGCTTTATCCAAGGCAATAATATATTGCACATCACGACCATCCACATGAAATACAACATTATCATCGACCAGCGTAGGAGAACTAGCAGGACCAGCTCCTTTCTCATGATCACAATTTAAGTCACGCCGCTCCCACAATATCTTCCCGTTAGTAGTATCAACACAAGCCGTACCATATGTGCCATAATGTAGTATTACCAAACCTTCATCGATTACAGGAGTAGGTGTGGCATAAGTATTATCTTTGGTAATGGTCATAGGTTTCTCAACACTGAATATATCTAAGTCATAAATAATGTGGCCAGTATCCTTATTTAAACATAGAGCAAACAATCTATGGCCATCGACAGTTGCTGTTGTAACCCAAATTTGATTTCCTCTAATTACCGGAGAAGACCAACCTCGATCGTGAATCGGGGTTTTCCATGTCACGTTCTTTTCCTCTGACCAATGAAGTGGAAGATTGATGGATTCCGAGTGCCCATTGCCTTTGGGCCCACGGAATTGCCACCAATTATTCCCTTTAGCCAAAGTACTGTTAAAAAAACAAAATAAGTTGAAAAACAATAATATGGCAGCACTGAATATCCTTATATTTGAAAAAAATGACTTATTCATATTCTCGAATATGCTCTAGCTAGGCTGCCACCAACTAAAGAAAGCGACAAGAAATTGAAATTGAGTATTGCGAAAAAATGCACTTTCGCCTAGAAAACGCGCGGGTCGGAGCGTAGCTCAGCTTGGTAGAGCGCTGGTTTTGGGAACCAGATGTCGGGTGTTCAAATCGCCTCGCTCCGACCATTTTCTTTTTT
>NYWG01000185.1 GCA_002684915.1 Verrucomicrobiales bacterium | reverse complement strand
TTTTTTTCTTTTTATGGTGGTACTATTGCTGTTGAATTATCGAAACTGCCGAAACAAACGAAAATAACTAGGACCGCAATGAGCTCCTCCGCGGCCAACAAAGGCATGGTATGGAAAGCAAGTCAAAACGTGGAAGGGCGTGCTCAAAGGCAGAGAGGGTTGTCCCGGGTCTCCTCCTCCGGACCGTACAAGCAGAAACTCGAGGCGACGGCGTCAGGAACATCATCCACGACCGTAGTCGGCGGCGCTTGAGGAAGAGTCGGCCCCGCCGGTTCAACGACCGCCGGCGCCTTGTCTGCGTAGCAACGAAGGCCTCCGACGCTCTGGTTGACGCACTCGCCGCGCTGAAATTTTTTGTTCTCGACCAAGCAGGAGACGCCCGACACGTGGATAGTCCCGATCTCGATTTTATAGTCGGAGGCCTCCTTGCAATACTTCTTGCCAGTTTCCAGCGTGTCGACGTCGCAGAAGCACGCCTTGTACTGACCACCCGAGAAGAATTGGATACCCTCGAACGCCAGCAGCTCGAGTGCGTGATCAATGAGCTTGCGGCTCTCGAGACGACGGCCCTGCTTGTACATGTACGAGTAAGAGGCGTCGGCCGTCAACTTCCCGTAATCGACGTAGAACTCGCAAGACTCCTCCGAACCGGTGGGCTCGCTCGCCTTAAGGTTCAGGAAGCAACGGTCCAGGTCGTTGTGCATATCGATACCGACGCAATCTTCCATCATGGCGCACACGTCAAGGCAAGTGTCCTCGTCAAGGCAAAGCGCATCCGACTCGGCGTCATCGTACCCCTGCAACACGCCCCCGCAGAAGCACCCCTCTCCCTCGCAGCCATTCGTGATACACTTCGAGTAGCACTGGTCCTTGTGGGTGCTCGTCGGGGCGTTGTTTCCAGCGCAGAAACTGTCCGCCACCCTCGTGTATGCAACCGTGGGCTGCGCGACGGGGGGCACTTCCTCGGGGCACCACTCCATCCCATCCATGAACGCGAGCATGCTCTCAGTGATGCGCATATTGACGCCAGAGAAGCACGCCATACACATGCCCCTTTCTGGCATATACGCCATCCCGGCGCAGTTAGCGCAGCCCTCCTGGTACATGAGCGGGGGGGTTTGGCCGCAACCAGGAAACACTTCGGCCGGATTGTCATTGAAGGTCGCTGAGAGGTGCGACACCCAATGTGCCGCTCGCATTTCCGTAAAGGGAACCCGGCGAAGGGAGTCTCCGCCGATATCAAATCCGACGGTAAGCATGACGTCGTCCTTCGGCGCGCTGGAGACGCCGCAGATGCCGGTGTAGTCGATCACCATGATGCGGTCCTCCTTCCAATCAAGGTCGTGCCCCAGCACCTCGATGCTCGACGTCTCCCCCGGTGTGAGCACCCAGTCCATCCCGACTTCAACGCGGGTCGTCAGCGACACGGTTCCAAGGTGCGTCTCAAAGTCGGCAGCGTCGGTGCAGCTCGTATAGCCAACCAGCTTATCCCAGTGCACTTGATCGCCGTCGTACGCCGGGTCGCATGACTCCCAGTAGTAGTAGCTGTCGTCCTCGTCCTCGTAGTAGTAGTAGCTGTCGTCCTCGTCCTCGTCGAGGAGGTAGCAGAGGTTCTTCGCCGGGACGAAATCATACCCAGTACAGTCGGGCTCAGCCTCGCAAGCAGCTTTGCAACCGGGAGCGTCCAAGCAGAGGGGTGCAGCGTCGTCGCCCAAGGCTGCGAGTACTGACCCCGGCGCAGTGGAGAGGTTGAAGCCGTCGCATAGGCAATCGGGCCCGACGCACCCACGAGAGCACTTGATCGCGCACACGTTCGCCACGTTCTCGGTCGACAACATTTGTGGGGAGAAATGACCAGCCGTACACTTCGAGTTCTCTGTAACCTTGTAGCGGTTCACGTTTTGTCCGTAGGTTCGTCGGGCATTCGTCTGGTCGTTGCAGAAGCAAACGTTGTAGTCCCCGGCGGGATGGTCTGCCTCCACCGGCGTGCCGGTGAAAACGTACCCATCAGCGGTCGACTTTTTGCTATCCACCGTCGCCGAAAAACCCGTGTGCCCGGTGCTCTTGCCGCAACCGCCGTTGAAGAAGGCGATGGCCGAGTCGCTCGGCAAGAAGAGGCGGAAGCCCTCCAGCGTGAAATCGTTCTCTGCGCCGCTCTTGCCGCTGATCTTCTGGTAGGAGTACAGTCCCCTGGAGTGCGTGGAATAGCCGTCCTCTGCCGAAATCTCCAAGTACACCTCGCCGCTCTCGCCTGGAATCTGCATCCACGTGCCATCACCAGTATCCAAGCAGACTTTGTACTTACCCACTTCAGCGAACGAGAGGGTCGCCTCGTCGTACACGACGATGTCGCCGAATGTAACCGTGCTCCCGGCGACCGATTTGCCTACGGTGAAGAGCTTCGCATCTGCCTTCACCGCAGCGCAGTCGAAGTAGGACTTGACGAACTTGACGTTGTAAAACAACGGGTTGCTCACTGTGAAGGACAGCGCCTTCACCGCCAGGTCGAACGTGGCCGTCTTGCGCATCACTTCCGGCGCGGAGAAAACGAAGACCCCGCTGGTAACGGTGATGGTGTCGATGGCGTGCCACTCGTACCGGTCGTAAGTAAAGCCGCGGTTGTAGCAGACTGTGTACGTCTCGCGAAGGTTGGACGTACCGTGGATCTTGAGGGCCGTCCACGTCGCGTCAGACATCGAATACGAGGTAGGGCGCGGTGCGCAGAAGAACGGATGGCTGCATCCAATGCCCTCCACGGTAGCTGCAACCTCCCCATCAGCGCAGGACGTCGGCTCACCCCCGGTCATATGGGGGACGAGCTTCACCCGCTGCCGCGTCGGCGTCGTTTTTTGCAGGAAAGCGTTCTCCTCTGCGGGCATGTTGATGCCTTCCACCTTCAACGTGAAGGGCTCTCCCGGCAGCACCGTCGACGGGGTCGTCTTAACGCCAGTGATGCGCAAGCCAGTGAAGCCGGATATGACGTTGGTATCCGGCACGCACGATTCGGCCGCCATTGGCTTGATCGTCGACTGCAAGAAGCACATGGGGAACGGCTCAACCTGGTAGTTCCAGCTCAGGCAGCCACCCTTGACATCGGTACCCTGCCAAGTGTCGATACAGAGCTGCTTGCAGTGGCACGCGCTAGTGACCCCAGCCTGCTGCATAAGCAGCTCACCGAAGATGCGCTGGTCCGCCTGCCCGCACGACGTCGTGAACCGATGGACAGCACCCGCCGCATCTCCCTCCTCGGCTGAAGCTGTCCACGACTCGGTCCAGCCCTCGATATGCGTAACCGACCTCGTCAACGTGCGGAAGACATCGCCGCCTTCAACGGTGTCGTCCGCGAAGCCACGGAGCAGAACTGCATCGCTGGGGTAGTACTGACGCGGCTTCTCGTCCGGCCCGATGGTCCGCGAGATCACCTCCACGCACAGAACGGGCTCGTCGCTCGCGACCGTGAACTCGAGGAAAGCGCCACCCTCTCCAGGATCGTGCGTCTCGTCCACGGAATACGGGTTCACGTTGAGGCCCATCGACCAGTAGTCCTCGCACTGGTTCGAGGAGCACTTAGACTCATCACTAACCTTGTTCACGTCGGTGAGGCCCTTGTTGTCCAACGGACTTTCGCCGATTTGGCTTGTGGCCGGCGCCGTAATCGTCACAGACGGAAGACCCTTGCCATAGCATTCGGCGTTGCTGAAAGCGCGAACCTGGCGAATGCGCCAGCCGTAGTCCATGCGGGAACGCGCGGCCAAGCGGAAGAACTGCATCTCCGCCTCATACTCCTCGGGAAGTGCGCACAATCCCTCCAAAGGCACGCTGGGAACCCACGCACCCTTGTCGCAGACGAGCTCTCCCTTCGGCACATATCCCTGCATGCAAACCACAGAGCACTTATCGCCGGCTTCGTTCTTCGGGCAAGCCATACTAGCGGCTGCGTTGGGAATGGAGGGAACGTCCCCGCACTTCTTCATCGTTGTCGCAACGTAATCGCCAGAGCCCTTCACTTCGAAAAAGAAATAATCCTTCTTGCCCGGTGATTGCACAGCAGGATCTGGGCGCATGAGCATACCGCCCAAGTAACCGGCATTCAGCGGCATGTAGGTGAAAACCGTGAGCTCAGGAACGCCGGGCGCATAGAACTCGATTTCAATGTAGGTATACGAACTGAAAATTCCTCGTCGAAGCTGGCGGCCATCTGCGTCAAACAATTCGATGCGGATAATGTCGGTGTACCACGGCTCGAACCCGACATATTCGCCGTTTTGGTCATTCTCCATGGCAGTGTAGATGTACTCGCCCATCACTGTACCATCGGCCGAAGCCATCTTGATGATCGCCTTCACAGCCCCATTTTGAAGTTTGCCGAGCTTGATGAAGTGGTGCCCAGGGACGTTGCGGTACAGCTGCGTCGCGAACTCCTCCTTCCCAGCCGCGAGGAACGCAGTCGAGAGGTCCACGCTGATCAGCGTCTTCGGTCGGAAATTCTCGTCTGCCAGCATCGCACTATTTTCATACGGCAGATAGCCGGCGATATCCGCAACAGTCGGGCTGCCGTACTGCGTAACCATCTCCGTGTGGAAGCGGTTCTTGGCCATGACGCACGTCTGCAAAACACCGCATACCGGGTACGACTTGCAGACGTACTCCATCGAGCGTCCCATACCATCCGGAGGACCGTTCGGAGCGTACTCGTGCATCTTCGTGTATCCAGCGGCGATAGCTGCATCCGGGTCTAACGGCTCTTCCGGGCACTCGCTCGGGCTGAAGGTCGTGAACATGAACTTGCTAGCCGTGAAGTCTTCGATCACCCAGCCAGCACACTTCCGGGAGACCGGGAGACCGGGGCCCAAGTACGGCGGGATAAGGTCTTGGTCCGCCCACACAAGATGGTATTGACCGCCGGGAGACTCGAAGCAGAGCTTCACTGTCAAATCATCGCACTGCGACCGAGTGTATCGCCCGGCGCCGTTGAAATGAACCCCAAGACCGGCAACCACGTCGACGTCGCAAGGCTTGCGCCACAGCAGCCCGAGGCTCTCTCCGACAAGCTTCCTCTCCACGAAGTGAACACCAGCGGCGTCTTCCAGGTTGGGGGTAGTGTAAGACCCAGACGAGGCGTACTCAAACGTGCCCGAGCTGCACATGCTATTCGCGTTGCGGTCCCCCACCGAAAGGGAGATGTAGAAGAACTCGCAGCTCTTCACCACGAAGTAGTAGTTGAAGCCGTAGCATTCCGCTTCCGCAGTACAAAGGTCCTCACACGTTTCGCGCGAATACGCGACCCCGGATGCGGTGCTCACCCCGCCGGAATTCGGGCAAGCCTTGCCGTAGCCTGTGACGTACGTGTCGAAATCGATGGACTTTTCAACCTGGTCGTACAGCGAGGAAGAGATGATCTCCGGCGGCGGGCACTTCTCGTCGACGAGGTAGCACCGCGGAACCGACTTGTGCATCTCGAACCCCCAGACGCCTGGAAGCGCGCTGTATTCCTCGCACTTAGGACGCGTGACGCACAGCGCGTTCGAAAAACGATTGAACGCAGGATCCGTGCCCGCACACGTGCCGTCGTCGACCGCAAGGGGGTCCTTGAAAGTACCGTCCGGGTTGCACTTGTTGAAACACAAATCGCCCGTCATGGCCGGGTTATTGATGACCATGTTGTTTGTGTTGCAGTACTGGTCGGAATGCGTCTTGAATGTCGGCTGCATGTCACAAACTGGCTGGATGCGGATGTCCACTTCATTCTGCTTCCACTTCTCCCACTCGTACCAAAATGGTGTGGTGGTGATCGACTTGTAGTCCGGATCCATGGAGGGATCGCACCCTGTGGGCGGGCTCGTCGGGTCCCAGCTGGCGTAGAGCACGGTGTGGTCGGCTTGAAGCTTGCGTTCGGACTCCTCAGACAACTTCCTCTCGATTTCAGCCATCTGAGACAAGAACGCCGCGCTGTAGCGTTCCCGATGGGCCGCCAGCTCCGCCTTGGTCTCCGCGCTCAGCCGACGACGCACTTCCCCAGCATCGCACGTCGCTTCGCAAATGATAGCCACCACGGGGTCTGTGCACATCGAACTCTGGTACAGGTTGGCGCAGCTCTCCACGCCCGCGACAGTGATCCCCATCATCTCCACGAGCGCATCCGCCGCGGCAGTGTTATCGGCGGTCCACGCCTCGCACTCGGCGCAAGTCACATCAACACACTCCTCCGGGCAGAGCGCGCGCCACAGAGCGTTCTGCGTGCATTGCCCGCCAGCGATCCACTGCTCAGTACGCGAGCAGATGAGCTCGTCGTAGCTCGCCCCACTGAAGCCGTAGAGCCAGTTGGCCTCCGGGATCTTGTTCAGGCACTGCGGCGCGTCGCACAGCTCCTTCACCGCGCTTGTGCCCGCAGGAGGAGGAGTAGCCACCGAGACGGTCCACCCGCACGCGTCTGCGTTCCACTCCAGATTGGCGCAATCCGTGACGAACTTAGCGATCTCGCCCGCCGGGTTGTACTGGTCGTTGATCTCCGGGCAGTTACCGAGCGTGTCCTCGAAGTTCTTGGCCTCCACTGCGAGACCCATCGGGCAGCCCTCGCTGGCAGCCTCCGGATCCATCTTGGCAAAGTAGTGCCAGTCGGGAGAGGATGCCAAACCAGTCAACGCCTGCGGCATGCACTCCGACTTGAGGAGAACGCATTTGGTGGAGGAAGTGCTCATGTGGAAGCCATAGCACTCCGCGGAGCTATCGCACAAGGCCTCGCACAACGCGGAGTCGCCGCAGACATCGTTGTCCCCTGCCGCTGCCGCATCGTCAGGGCAAAAGCAAGGAACTTCGTATTTGATGCCATCCTTGTCCTTCACGAACTTCAGCGCCCCGTCGTCGTCCCCTGCCCGGCAGTACGAGTTGTCCGCTCCAGAGCACTTGTACGCGCACTGGTGCATGTAGAGATCGTCA
>NYWG01000184.1 GCA_002684915.1 Verrucomicrobiales bacterium | reverse complement strand
ATTTTGCTATGGAACGCCTTGGTGGCTTCATTGTTTTTCAACAGGAGGACATGTGCGGCTTATTTGCCATCATCCTTGATTTTGCGCTTTACTTGCAATTCAGCCTGACATGCGTCGGTTTTCTTTAGTGTGCGGCGCACATTATTGTGCCCTTAAGGGTGCGTTCTCTAGTGCCTTTCTTATGAGCAGCTTTTTCTTTTTTTCTGTCGTATCGATACTGAAAATCGCCAAACAAACGGCGAGGGATGTGAGGATTATTTTAAATGTTTTAATTAATTTTGTATTGATTTTAGTCAGCCTTTAAACAATCGGTTATTGTAGGGTATTCGTTTTTTTGAATAAAATTACAACTTTTTTTCCAAGACGGTCTCAAAACGTTTTTTGAGGGTATTTAGCTCTTTGGTTAGCTTGGAGTTCGATTGTTTTAAGTTGGTGACTTCTTTGCGTAAATTTTTGTAGTCATCGGCAGGCTTACGGCCGGCTCTGATTTTTTCGATTGCCTGTTCGGCGGCTTTACGGCTGGAATCCCCCTCGGCGTTGTTTGTGAATTTTTCTAGTGTAGCAATTACGCGAGGATCGCCGAGTTGCCCAAGTGAATCGATTGCGGCTAAGGCTATACGGCGTTTGGGGTTGTGTATGTGGTGGGTTAAGAATTCACGGAGATCTGTTTTGTTTTTCTGGTTACGGCCAAGAAATCCGATGGCGCGAATAGCATTGGCATATCCATTGGTCGTGAATTTACTACCCTCTTTCTCAAGAAGATTCCGGATTTTAGCTATGTTTGCGGGTTTGTCTTGTTTGCGTAACGCAGTGATTGCGGCGTCGGCGATTTGGTTTCGAAATGAATTTTGTCCTAGCGCTTGATGAATCATTTTGTTTGCTTGCTTGTCATCGTGTCCAGCTAATCCGTTGATGGCGCGCGCGCGAATCATAGGGTTTTTCTCAATGCTTAAAATCCGCTTAAGGTCGTTCAAGGCGTTAGGCTTAGGTTGGCTTGCGATGTCGGAGACGACTTGCGATCTTACTTTGGCGTTTGGTTGTTGGGTAGATTTGGAAAGTGTTTCAAAGGCTGCGTCGGTGGCGATACGACGCAATGCCTGTGAAGCGGCAATTCGAACTCCGTAAAACGAATCATTTTGCAAAACTTGCTTAAGTTTTTCGATAGTCGTTTTGTCTTTCCGTTCGGCTAAGAGTTCGACAGCTTGTTGTCGGCCAAGTGCATCAGTGTCATCTGCTAATTGCGCGTAAATCTGTGTAGTTGGCGGGGTAAAGTTAATTTTTGCCAATAAGGTCAGATCGGGATCTATTCGAATAATTTTAGGTGCATTAGGTAGTGGTAAGTAAAAATCCTCGGATAACTTAGTGATCGGTAAAACTTGATTGAATGATTCTCCGTTGACCTTGAATCGTACTGGCAACGTTACGTGGAAGAGTAGTACATTCTCGTCTATCTTTTGAGTTTGTTGCACGCTTAATTTGGCGAGTTTGGTTTTCTCATTCCAAGCGTAAGAGATTTTGAGTTCAGGATGGTGAGCGTGAAACACATACTGATCAAAAAAACGGTCGAATGAACGCCCAGAATATTCTTCGATTATTGATCTCAAGTCCTCCGTAACAACATTGCCGTGCTTGTGGCGATCAAGATATGTTTTTACGCATTTACGAAATAAATCTGGTCCAAGTTGAGATCGTAGCATGTGTAATATCCAGCTGCCTTTGGTGTAGGATAGGAAACCGTATTTACGAAACATTTCCTGGGGTATTTTATAGTTGCGATTAACCATTGCTGTAGTGTCTCCACCGTGGTTTCGGAGGCGTTTTAGATCGCGGTATAGTCCGTATCGAAACTCGTCAATAGCATCCTTGTGTCCGGAAAACAAATGAGTGTAGTAGGTTGCAAAGCCTTCATTAAGCCAAAGTTGACTCCAGTCCTTGCAAGTTACTAGGTCGCCAAACCATTGGTGGGCAAGTTCGTGTGCCATAAGGCCTTGGCTACTACGTATATTTTCCGATTCAATACTAAAAAGTGTTGAGGCATTTAGTGTGCTGATACTGGTGTTCTCCATTCCACCCCAGTGAAAGTCTTGTACAGTAACTTGGTCGTACTTTGCCCACGGATATGATACCCCGATTTCTTTTTCAAAATACTCCATGCATTCTTTGGTGTATCGGAAGGAGTTAGCAGCGTTAGCGAAGTCAGATGGGGCTGTCCAGAATGACATAGATAACTCGCCGTGTTTCTCCTCGAGTCGTTTGAAATAACCGGCGACCAGTGTGATGAGATAGTTTACATGCGGCTTTTCCTGACTCCATTTAACAACCCGAAGCTCAGTTTTTTCGTCAATTTTATCGGAGATTTTCCGGCCATTTGACAGCACCGTCATTTGAGAGGGCACTCGGCATGTCATTGTTGAGGTAAAGAAT
This sequence comes from Verrucomicrobiales bacterium, assembly GCA_002684915.1. Taxonomy (GTDB): domain Bacteria; phylum Verrucomicrobiota; class Verrucomicrobiia; order Limisphaerales; family UBA1096; genus UBA1096. The sequence goes on along the minus strand of NYWG01000184.1, from coordinate 7,447 downwards.
TCGTTGGGAGCGTCGAAGCAAGGAAACCAGTGTCTTGCCTCGATCGATTCGCCTTGAGTCCATATGTGAGTATCGCCAGGATCATATCCCATTTCGGGGGTGCGAAAATAGAGGCCTTTTTTTGGCTCTGCTTCATAAGTTACAGTTAGTTTTGCTTCAGACTTTGGGGCGATCGTCTTATTGAATGTTACAATCAGTGCTCGATCAGTGTTTTGCCAAGATGCAACACCGTGGGTGCTGTTTACTGTTTTAATTTCAAGGTCATGAGCGTCCAGCCTCAATTCTAACAGCGGTTTTAATATTGGTTGAAATGTGAATTTTGCCTCTCCTGATACTCTCCTGTTTTTAAAGTCTGGAGTGACGTCGAGTTCGAAATGCTTAATGTCGACTGCTCTGTCTGGGGCGTAGCGTTGTGATGGGGAGTCAATACTGGACCAAACGCTGGCGCCATGATTGCAGTGAATACCGTGTATGTGTTCAGCATTAGCAGTATTTATGGGATTAAGTGTCGAAGTAATACTCAGGATTAGGACAAAAATTCGATGAATCATGATATTTATTTGAGAATAATCTATTACAAATTTAATGATGGGATGGGAGCCTATACGGTAGCTGTTCTTTTTACAGATTTTTTTACTTATTGCTCTATGGCTCATTTTTGGTTTATCTGTCCGCGAAACTGAAGCTATTATATTATGGTTGTTGGTAGGTTTCAAATTTGAGATGTCTCTATTAAATGTAGAAAATCTTGCTACGTACTTTGATACACGCCAGGGCACTGTTCGTGCTGTTGATGGCGTTTCGTTGAGTCTTGAGAAGGGTGAGACACTTGGTATTGTGGGAGAATCTGGTTCTGGGAAATCTGTCACCTGTTATTCGCTTTTGCGTTTGATTCCAGAACCCCCTGGTAGGATTGTTTCGGGAACAGCGATATTTGATGGAGCAGATTTGCTCCAGATGAAAAAGCGAGATTTAAACCAAATTCGTGCTCGGAAGATTTCGATGATTTTTCAGGATCCGATGACTTCATTGAATCCTTATATTAGAATTGGAGATCAGTTAATTGAGCCTCTCCTAATCCATAAAATATGTAATAAGGCTCAGGCTCGTGAGCGTGCATTAGAAATGATGAACGCAGTTGGGATTTCAGATCCCATCAAGCGTTACAGCTTGTACCCGCATGAATTTTCCGGAGGTATGAGACAGAGGATCATGATTGCTATGGCGCTTATAACGAAACCGGAATTGTTAATTGCTGATGAGCCAACCACGGCATTGGACGTGACTGTGCAGGCGCAGATTCTTGAATTGATTCGCAAGATGCAAAAGGAACTTGGAATGGCTGTTATATTGATTACCCATGATCTTGGAGTTATCTCTGGTTTTTGTGATCGTGTTAGTGTGATGTATTCTGGGACAGTTGTTGAGGCTGGCACAGCAGATGATATTTTTTATCGAGCACAGCATGCTTATACACGTGGTTTGAAGAAGTCGATTCCATCTACTCAGGAGAAAGGTAGTAAACTTTATACTATTCCAGGGTCTCCTCCTCAGCCAATCGGCCCCAAACCAGTCTGTGCTTTTGCGCCTCGTAGTGATTTGAATTTCACAGAAGAAGAAGCTCGAATGAAGGCTCAATTTTTGGAAGTACAACCGGGCCACTGGGTGGAAGTTCATCCTGCTTCAGTTGAAAATTATAAGGAGTATTTGAAATGAGCCTCCAGGATTCTTTTCTTGAAATACGGGAGGTTCGATCTTGGTTTCCGATGCGGAAATCCTTGTTTAGTAATAAGGAAACGCAATATGTAAAAGCTGTTGATGGAGTCAGCCTGTCTTTAGTAAAGGGTGAAGTCTTGGGGTTAGTGGGAGAATCGGGTTGTGGAAAGACCACGCTATCACGAGCGATTATGCAGTTAATTCGCCCTACTTCCGGTAAAATTATCCTAGAAGGAAAAGATTTAACTTTATTGCCTGAAAAGGAATTGCGCGCGATGCGCCCCAACTTTCAAATGATTTTTCAGGATCCGTTTGCTTCGTTGAATCCTCGGTTAACAGTTTTTGATACATTGTCTGAAGCAATTAGGGTTCGGCATAAATTACGAGGTGACGAGTTGAAGGCTGCTGTAGGGCAATTAATGATTAAGGTTGGGTTGTCTGCAATTCAGATGAATAAGTATCCTCACGAGTTTTCTGGAGGTCAGCGACAGAGGATAGCAATAGCAAGGGCTCTTGCCCCTGAACCTAAATTAATCATTGCAGATGAACCGGTTTCGGCATTGGATGTATCTATTCAATCTCAGGTGCTAAACTTGTTGAAGGAGTTAATTCAAAGTATGGGGTTAACTATGATTTTTATATCCCATGATTTATCGGTTGTGAAATATATGGCTGACAGAATTGCTGTAATGTACTTAGGTAAAATCGTTGAATTAGGCGAAGCTATTGAGGTTATGGCGAATCCGGTTCATGCCTATACTCAGGCACTAATAAGTGCGATTCCAACATTAGATCCAAAGTCGGAACGAAGTCGTAAGAGAATTGTCCTTCAAGGTGATCCTCCATCTCCGATTGATCCTCCGAAAGGGTGTTCATTCGCATCGAGAAGTTGGATTTCGCATTCGCCCAAAGATGCTAAGTTAGATGGAGTGTTTATGGAGGTTAAGCCAGGTCATTTCGTTGAAGTTCATCCAGCCACAGTTGAAAACCATCGTCGTTATCTTCCTGATTCAAAATTTGAAACGCAGTGAGTTTATTAAAGAAAGACCTTCGAATATTAAGGGCTTAGATTGAGTCGTCGTTTTCGACATCGTAAATTTTGCCCAATTTCTCTTCTGATTTTTCACCTTCACTGCCGAGTTGTTGACGAGTGAATACAACACGCTCCAATTCTAATTTTGGGCGCTTAAAATTTAATATAATTCTGACTTCGAGTTTGGAAGCTTTAAGTTGGTTACAATCATGGTGGCTAATTCGATCTTCACCCCGAAAATCAACGATTACTTGGTCGAAGACGATTAGCTTGTTTTGAAGTCGGCCGACCAGTTGTTCTTTGTGATTTAGTTCGAAGTCCTGGTCTTACTCAAAGGAGATATCCTTTTATTTGAGTTCAATTGCTATGGTATTATCGTAAAATGTTTTAGGAAAGCCTGATTCAATAATGTTGAGGACACCGATTGCACACCCGACTATCGAGTATTCTTCATCTTTGCATAGCTGATTGTTATCTTGGTGCAGCAGCTTGCCTTATTTCGGATTAGTCTTTGGATGTTTTTGGATCTAGGGCATCACGCAACCCATCTCCGACAAAATTGAATGAAAATAATGCAAGCGCAAACATAATTCCTGGATAAATTAGCATCCAAGGTGCTTCTCTCATTCGGTCTGCTCCGTCCTTTATGAGCAGTCCCCACGAAGGTGTAGGTGGTTGGACTCCTAGCCCTAAGAAGCTTAAAAAAGCCTCAAGCAGCATCACAGCAGGTATTGTCAAAGTGGTATAAACGATTACTGGCCCAAGGACATTAGGAACCATATGTCTAAAAATAATTCGATGAGTTGGAAGGCCAAGTGAAATGCAAGCTTCTATGAATTCCTGCTTTCGAAGGCTTAGAACTTGCCCCCGGACAATTCTTGCCATGGTCAACCATTCGACTGCTCCGATTGCAATAAACAATAAAAGCATGTTCCATTGACCTGAAATTGAAAAATTTGAACCACTTTCTTTAAACCAAGTGTCGATCGAGTCTCCCAAGTCTTTTGCAAAGACCATAAGCAGAATTACAAAGATGGTGAATGGTAGAGAGTATAGTATGTCTACTATACGCATCATAAACCGGTCTATTTTGCCTCCAAAATATCCAGAAATCGTTCCATAGCCGATACCAATTGTTAGTGAAACAACCGTTGCTACAAGGCCAACCATCAATGAAATCTGCCCGCCTTTAATAATACGCCCTAATTGATCCCGTCCTAGATGATCTGTGCCCAAAATGTGATCTTTACTTGGGCCTTTCGTTGCCAGTTCAAGTTCCTGGTATGTATAATAATCATTTTCTAAAAAAAATGGTCCAATGAAAGAAAATCCAATTAGCACTAAAATGAACACACTCCCTATCAGTGCCATTTTGTTTTTGCGAAGCCGATGCCAGGCTCCAACCCAAAGTGATTCGCCTTTCTCGACTTGTGCGAGCGCGTTTGACTCTGTTTGTGTGGTGGGATTGGCCATAGCTCAGGATTGAAATTTCAGTTTTGGATTCAGTGAAACTTGAAGAATGTCTACTATCAAATTAAGGGTGACAATTAGTGTCGCGTAGAACATGACTACTCCTAGGACTAAAGTGTAGTCGCGATTGAATGCGCTCTTGACGAAGTCTTGCCCAAGGCCGGGAATATTAAAGATAGTTTCGATTACGAATGAACCTGCGATTAATCCAGCAACCGCTGGTCCCATAAAACTAATTACCGGAAGTAGGCCGCCGCGCAATGCGTGCTTTAGTAAGATTCTTGGTGCAGATGCACCTTTTGCTTTCGCAGTGCGTATGTAGTCTTGTGTCAAGATATCGAGCATGCCGCCTCGTGTAAGCCGAGAAATATATGCTGCATAAAAAAGGCCAAGTGTAAGGGACGGAAGGATCATATCACTCGCAAAAAAAATGTCTCCATCGAATCCTCCCCAACCGGTTGCTGGTAGCCATTTTAGTTTAAGAGAGAAAATATAAATCAGGATTGGCCCCATCACGAAAGTTGGAAGACAGATGCCTATCATGGCCAGAGAAGAGGGTATGTAATCGATATATGAGTTCGGTCTAAGGGAGGCGATGACTCCGAACATGATTCCAATACTAAGTGCGATGCACATGGCAAGAAATCCCAGTTTAGCCGAAACTGGAAACTTCTGGCTGATAATGTCTCCAACCGTTCGGGATGGATATTTGAACGATTGCAGGTTGGGTAAATTGACTAAATACTGATAGAATTGAGCATATAGTGGTTTATCGAGATTGAATTGTTTGTTTAATTGTTCCCGCACTTCGGGGGTTACCTGCTTGTCGTCGTCAAATGGGCCGCCTGGAGCCAGACGACACATAAAAAATGTCATTGCTGCTACGCAGAGTAATACTGGAACAGTTTCTAGAATTCGTCGGAAGATGAACTTGAGCATTGTGAAAGCGTTAGTCAGTTGTGACTGATCGCAGATTTATTTCTTTAGCAGGTTTAAGTCTAGATCAATATGCTTCCAAGGGTGATGATCGAGTACATTAGCATGCCAGTTTTTCACTGCCGGGTGCAGAGCGTACACACGAGTGTAGATATAGATTGGAATAATAGGTAGTTGATCCATTAGTATTTCCTCCGCTTCTTGAAACACCTCTAATCGGGTGTCAGGATCCTTGGTGATTGCTGCTTTTCGGATCAATGCATCATATTTTGTATCCGACCAGCCAGTTTGGTTTTGCTGGCTCCATGAGGTCCACATATCTAGAAAAGTATTAGGGTCAGGGTAATCACCGGTCCAGCCGGCACGGCTGATTTGGTAATCCATCTGGCGCTGGCGGTCGAGGTACACTTTCCATTCCTGATTCTGAAGTGTGACATTGATATTTAGATTTTTTTTCCACATTTGTTGAATCGCCTCGGCGATGATGCGGTGACCTTCGGTGGTGTTATAGAGCAGCTCCAGAGATGGAAAACCTTCTCCATTGGGATAACCGGCTTGAGCTAAAAGTTTCTGGGCTTCTCCAACATCTTCCTTGAAACGGGCGCGGGCTGTGTACCCTCCCACACCAGGCGGTGTGAAAAAGGTTGATGCCATCTGTTCGCCTTTAGTTACATTTTTTACAATGCTTTCACGATCGATTGCCATAGTCAGTGCTTGGCGAATGCGCACATCATCGCAAGGTTTTTTGTTTACATTGAATCTATAAAAATAAGAGGCTAAATGAGGTTTGATACGTAATTCATCGGCGTGTTCTTTTTTGTAGGTAGCGACCTTGTCTATATGGAGATTATATATGTTGTGGAGTTGTCCAGCGCGAAAAGCATTTTCTTGAGTTGTCTCTAATTCTATTGCGAAAAAATGAATCTCATCTAGTTTAGTCGATTTTGCATCCCAGTAAGTAGGGCTTTTTTCTACAACCAATTTTCGGCCTAATGTCCAAGATTTTAAATTGAATGCGCCATTACCAACAAAGTTCTCCGGTTTAGTCCAGCCACTACCGCGCTTAGTTAAGCCATCATATTTTTTGACGGTGGAGATGTGAACCGGAAACCACGTATAATGATTGAGCAATGAAAGAAAGTAAGGGGTAGGAGCATTGAGTTTAATCTGGAGAGTTTGTTTATTTATTACTTTAACTCCAACTTTAGAAAAATCCTTCAACTTGCCAGTGCTGTAATCCTCTGCGCCTTCCATTACAAAGAGCATATACGCGTACTTTGAAGCAAGAGCGGGTGTCAGGATACGTTTATAAGATTCTGCAAAGTCAGTTGAAGTCACCGGATCACCATTGGACCACTTTGCGTTTTCACGAATTTGAAACGTATACACTTTCCCATCTTCAGACACTTCCCATTTTTCAGCAACTCCTGGTACTGGGTGAAGATCAACCGGATCCTCGGCAACCAACCCTTCTGTCAGCGCTGCAATTATATGATGTTCAGGGACGCCGGTAACAACATGAGGATCAATGTCTTCTGGCTCTGCGCCTACAGTAATTTTAAGGATTTTTAGCGCTTCATTAGAGGTTTCACTTTTTTCTCCTGAGCCGCATCCGACCAAGATAAGAGGCATGAGGCAAATCGATGCCCTTGCAATCATTCGATAAATCATTTTGAGAAATATTTGAACTGTTTTATTTTGGTAAGTATTTCACCAAATAAACGGCACAAAGCTTTGCCGTTTGATTAAGTGAAAGTCAATGAAAGGTAAGATAAGTCATTGTGAATGTTGAAAAAAAAATACTGATGAGAGAAAATCAATCCTTTTGAAGAAACCGATGAGTACTGCATATACAAGAGAACAAATAGAAGAAGCTTTGGTGGATTTGCCAGATTGGGCCTATATTGCGGACAAAATTAGGCGAGAATACAGATTTAAAAGTTTTGTTGAAGCTATGGGATTTATTGTAGAAATGTCCTTTGCATGTGAAAAAGCAAATCACCATCCAGAGCTGTTTAATGTTTATAATAAGGTTTTTATCGAGCTAACGACTCACGATGAAGGCAATAAGATTACAGAAAAGGATATGGACTTGGCTCAAGAAATCGAAAAAATAGCTAAAAAAAGAATGTAGAATGAAATTTAAAATTGTTTTTGAGCTAAATTTAAAAGATAAAAAGCCTTGTTGCAGTCAATAAAAAGGTGCGTACAAAAAAAATGAACACTCTACACAAAAAGGGGTTGACGACATTGTTCAAATCTGAGACTTTGGCTGCGCATACGGAAATATTT
>NYWG01000183.1 GCA_002684915.1 Verrucomicrobiales bacterium | reverse complement strand
GCTGAAGCGATGCCAAATGATATTTTAAGGACTTATGTTCTGCCTACCGTAAGATATCCCTTGACAGACAACGTCATTCACAGAGCCGTTGAACGTTACCTTTCACCTGATCCAAGACAAAAAAATAGCGTTCTTCAAAGATTTGGTGAAATAGAAAATTGGGACGTGTCTCGCGTCACGGATATGAGTCGATTGTTTTTGAACAGAAGTTATTTTAACCAGCCGCTCAACGATTGGGACGTGTCAAACGTGACGAAGATGGAAGGTATGTTTTCGCACGCAGAATCCTTCAACCAGCCGCTCGACAAGTGGAACGTTTCAAATGTGACGAGTACTTATTCTCTGTTTTCCGGGGCAACATCCTTCAATCAGCCGCTTAACAATTGGAACGTGTCAAATGTGACGAATATGAATTCTATGTTTAAAGACGCAACCTCCTTCAACCAGTCGCTCAACAACTGGGACGTGTCAAACGTTAGGGATATGAATCATGTGTTTTTAGATGCAGAGGCCTTCAACCAGCCGCTCAACAATTGGAACGTGTCCAAAGTGACGGATATGGAAATGATGTTTATGGGCGCAACCTCTTTCAACCAGCCGCTCAACGATTGGAACGTGGCAAACGTGACGAGTACTTATTTTATGTTTGCGGGCGTCGACTCGACGCAGCGATTTAGCTCGTTCAACCAGCCGCTCAACAATTGGGACGTGTCCAATGTGACGATTATGTCAGGTATGTTTCATGGCGCAGAATCCTTCAACCAGTCGCTCAACGATTGGAACGTTTCAAATGTGAAGAATATGGACGCAATGTTTCACAGCGCACGATCCTTCAACCAGCCGCTCGATGATTGGGACGTGTCCAACGTAAAAAATATGAGTAAGATGTTTCGATACGCAACCCCTTTTAACCAGCCGCTCAACAACTGGGACGTGTCCAACGTAAAAAATATGCAATATATGTTTGCAGACGACGAAGAAGCAGAAGCTTATACTTCTGCTTTCAACCAGCCGCTCAACGATTGGGACGTGTCCAATGTCAAGAATATGATGTGTATGTTTGCAGGCGCAATCTCTTTCAACCAGCCGCTCAACGATTGGAACGTGTCCAATGTCGAGAATACGGGTGGTATGTTTGCAGGAGCGCGGTCCTTTAATCAGCCGCTCAACGATTGGAACGTGTCCAATGTCGAGAATATGGGCGCTATGTTTGCATACGCAGAGTCCTTCAACCAGCCGCTTAACAACTGGGACGTGTCCACAGTGCTTCATATGGAATATATGTTTAAAAAAGCAAGGTCTTTTAACCAGCCGCTCGACAATTGGGACGCGTCCAAAGTAATTAATACGCGAGATATGTTTGCAGGCACAAGCCTAGAACCCGAAAGGCGGCGACTCTTTTTCAGACGGCGAGCCATGCGGCGCGCCGCTGTCGCCAACAAAGAATCTGTTCTCAACCACTATTGGAGACGGCTCGGGCGACGGGCCGCGGACGCCGTCGCCCGGGCCGTCTCCTGAAATTCCCGTGCCGACGCCGCCGCCGGAAAAACCCGAGACGTCGTCGGAGCCCTGGACGTCAGACGCCGTCCTCTTTAGCTGACTGTTTAATCAGTTCATTGTTTGGGTGTAAGAAGCTGGAGCACTCTCTTTGAACTGACCTCCATGCTCTGTCGTGACGCATAGTATAAAGATATCACAATGTCTGTTTGCGTGTTATGCGGTGGCAACTACGCTATCGGCAACAACCCAGAGCCGGTCGTGTCGCGAAGACATGGGCTATGTTGCAACAGGTGTTATGATACTACAGTGACAGCACACAAAATAAATATATTATTGGATGAAAAAAAATATTCAATTGACGGCGTAGATGATACCTGGGGACAGTTTGTGCCCATTACGCCTCATCATACGCCTAACCACACGCCCGAGGAATCACCTACACAGAATGATTCGTTTTTTACCTACATTCCTCCCACTCCCCAAGAGTTGGTGCGCGCTATGGTCCAATCCCCAATGTTCACAGCGTATTTTGGCGAATTTAATTTTAATTTTTTTGATTAGCTATCGTCGTTTTGGTAATCACGCGGGGTGCCATAATATAATCTTTTTTTCTTCTGGCCCCTCTGAATAACCATGTCATCCACCTTTTTTCCATTTTCCAAACCCATGATTCGAGCGCCTATTTGTTTGTGGATCCAGGCTTCGGGGTCGTAATATTTTGGACCTATATTATCTAGCCTCGTTTTTAAATAATCGGACTTTGACCACCAAAAATTTCCTGAATAATGCGAACCTAATTTGCCATCTTGGAATTTTAATCTTGTGCCGATAGTATCATAAATTTGTAATTCTTCTATGATGAAATCAAAATTTTCCCAGCCGTTTCGGATCATTTCCTTTACCCAAGGTTGGGATTTGTTCATGCCAGTTCGATAGCCCTTTGAGTGCATGTAGAAACAGACAAAATCTTCCTTGAGGGCGTCGTCGCGCATTCTATGAATAGTAAACCGTTCGTATGAACTCTTGTCTTCGTCATGCGCGTGTATTTTTATGTTTGGGTGGCGTTTCCAAATAGGATCTTCGAGATGTTTTTTGTCACCCAACATGCAAATTCTCATTTCAGTTATTTTGGAAAATGCATCAAATTTTTCAAGATAATCAAACATATAAGTTACTATAGATTTCCAGTTTATCTTTTCATTTATTGTTATACAACACACGTGGAAATAAATGTAGACGGGAATTTGCTTTTTTGTTTTCATCAAGATTGGTCTTTGTTCTTTAGTTTGTCTTATTGAACCGAGCACAATCCAAACAATGATCAAAGATACAATTAATATAATTACATACAACATTTAGTATACAAATTAAAAAAATTATTGAGTAGATATAAATGACAAAAGTGCGACGTCTGAAAGACAGGAATGACAGGAAGCCGTTGTACAAATTTTTGCCTTTAACAAAATATCAGGGAATAATTTTAGATGATATTGTAAATAAAAAAGGACTGGGCGAAGGTGTTGTAAGATTGTACAAGCGATTACAATATGATCTACAAGATAAATTGCATTATGCAACCGTATCTGGAAAACCCGATAAAGATGTTGCGTTGGTTGACGATATGGCGTTAGAGGAAAAAAAGAATTGGAAGAATTTGGTTTCTAACTATACTAATTTAGGTGAGCGCGGGTATTCCTACAGCCACGGTGGCAAGGTTTATAAATCGGTATATCACGAATACACACTCGAACGACCGACCAAAGTTCCTGGTAAATTTCACACTGAGCATGCAATTAAATTGAGGAAATTGCTTCCTAGCAGGAACGCTATAGAAGATTATATATCAAAGAATCCGCGCCACCAGCGCGATAGGCCCACGCGCAATAATGTAGCGGGTGGGATTAGAACCCCGTTAAAGACGGCAATCAAAGCTGTATTGACTAAAAAGCCGTTTGATATCGTGTTCTGCGATTCGATGCGCATGCCGGCCTGCGAACATTACGACGACGACGTAGTAAAGCTAAGTGCCGAAGATATTTTGAGCGCGGGTGCGAAAAAACCCATAAGAAAAAAAACAACTTATCGGTGGTTATTTTTATGTGTTGATGCTCACAGTAAACTTGTTTGGGTAAAAGAAATATTTCAAAAAGATTCGTTATCAGCTGGCGATCTGAGCGGAGGATATATAGGTCAGTACGATGATAACGCTGGTTCTCCTTCGTCTAGACCCCAATCAGATGCCACGTTCAAGGCGTTCACGGAATTCGTAAATTTGGTGAATAACGTGAGATTGCAACATCATGTTAGAAAAAAGGGCAACAAGCGAGGATTTCGAGAAATACTACCAAAACTTGTCGTACATGATAACGGAAGTGAATTCAAGCGAGAATGGATCCAGGGAATGGAAAAATTAAAAAAGAAACACGCGGGATATTTTTCCGAAACAGTCACACCACACGGTCGTTCCCAATACAACAGCATGGCCGAGCGTCATATTAAAACCATACGTAGATATTTCTATTCCATACACAATAGTTTCGTGGAACAGGTATTCAAAAGAGATGGCCAAAACCCTGATAATGTTAAAGCTCGACCATTAAAAAATTGGCACACCGCGGAGCAAAAAGGTACCGCAGCGGTGTCAAAGTCTGATGTTTATGATTGGGTGCTCGATATTCCGGAAGTCCTCAAACGATACAACACTGGATATCACACTACGATTAAGGCAAGGCCTATCGATGTCCTTTTGGAAAGAACGAACGAAAGTGCTCATGATAAAATTGAAAAAAGGATCTATGACAACGCCTATGATCCAAACCGGGGTAGGTACCGAGATGTCATTTTAGAAAAAAGACTGCCCGGTTTTACTCCATCTATTCCTCCTAAAGTTGGCGATTTTTGTCGCATCAAATCTTATAAGTCGGGCGACAATAATTTAAAATGGGAAAATTCATTTGATGCCACAAGAAAACTTTCGAACAAGTCCGCATCTGACAACTTTTCTAAAGAAATTTACATAATCGTAGAAATAAAGAAAATAATAGATCCCCGTGGAAAAAATTCGGCAGTACTGATACGTATAAATTGAAACACGTTTCTCGCAAAAGAAAGGTACACCCTAGGGGTTTTCTAGACAGAACGCAAATCTTGAAAATTCCCAAAGACACAAAAATATACTTTTCTGATTTGAACACAGAAATGAAAGTTCAAGATTATTACAAAACCCCCGTTTCCGTGCCCAAATTGGTTGTTGAAAAAGAAAAGAAACCCAAAAAAGTAAAAAAAACAAAACCCCTTTCTGAATGGAAATCAAAAGAATGGCGCGCTCTGCTCAACGATAAGCAATTTAAAGACGAGGGCGGTCGGTGGATTATTGTTGATGTCAAATACGACCCGAGCGAAAAATTGTATTGGGCAGTATACACAAAAATAGGAGCAAAAAATATTAAAAAAAACAGAGAATTCACACCAATATTGGAATTACTAGAGGACAAGAAAGTTGTCTGGTCAGGTGGCCTGGATGTCAAAAAATATGCGCGGGCTATAAAATGATGCGTTTAATCGCTTTTTTTTTAATATGTAATTCATGCAAAAACAGAATGAACCTTACATGGCTTTTTTTAAATGTTTGTGTTGCATTCATACCGCCAAAATTACTAGAAAAAAAAATTTTGATAAAAAGACATTACACCGATTTGAAAAATGAAACAACGTGTAACATATCTAATCCTGATTCTACGCAGAAAATCAAGCCAAAATTAGACTTAGTTGAAAAAATTGGGTCATTCATGGGGTATGAGCCTGATCAAAAATGGAAGGGATTTAGAATCATGATATATTCTATAGTTGGTGGGGCATTATTAAAAGAAATGGTCAATAATTATGTAGCAAGTCAGAACGAAATTAATGATTTTTTCAGTTCGCGTTAACTTTGATGTTCTAAATTTATGCGCGTAAGTCAAACGATCATGGCTAATATTCGGCGCGCTCCTATAACGGTGCGAGATTGGTCGAATCTAAATTTAAGCCAACAGACCGAAAACATAACCATGGAAAATTTGTCAAGCCTAAATTTAACTCAAGACAGGAATCGTCATAAAATCAAGCCAAGAAGTGTTCCGACCGATATTTTATTCCAAATTTTTAAATTTTATGATCCAAAATGGGAACTTAACAAAAATTTTGCAAAATTTCGACACGAGGCAAAGAAAAAAAAAATTCAAATGCTTTCAGATGAAATGAAAGCAAGTATGCCATTTGTAAGATACAACACTTGTTCCATACGATATTTTAGAATTAGAAGAAAGCGGGCCAACCGATCGTCGATGTCGTATTGGAGGTGTACTAATTGTTTTCAAGCGAACAGTCTGTCGAATTCAAAATGTACCATGTGTCATGAGACAAATCACACAAAATCCCACCTCTCTGAAAAATTTAAGACATCAAAAAAAATTCAATGCATAGCAAAAACGAAAGCGGGCGAAAGATGCAAAAAAAAAACGTTTGGAATTTTCTGTAACTGTCACGAAGCGTGCACGGTTGCGTACTGGATATAGCCGTTTCCTACAGTGTCCGACTCTGCAATTGCTTTTCGTATTCCGCTTCGTCCGCCATGCGTTTTTCTTCGAGATCTCTGCTTTTCTGAGCTTTGGACTTTTTTGCGCCGCCGCCTCGCGGCCGGCGATCGCTTTTGATTGATGAATTTCGGTTTGCAGACATGCCATTGCTAGTAATATCACATCGACATTCATCGTCATCAAAATACGACAGGAAGCTGCGATGCTGTAATATATCTTCTGCAGATGGCCTCCGTTTATAATGGTAAGATAGCATAGGTCGAATGATACTCGCAATTTTGTATGCATTTTTTTTGTTAGAAACCCCCCCAAGCATGTCTTCTAATTTAACAGCTTTGATCCTGACGTTGCGCATGTATCCTCTCGTCGTAAATATGTCAAAATGATTTTTTGCCAAAGCTCGCGGAAAGGGTCCCAGCAGCTCAACCATGGCTATTAAATGATCGACTTCCTTTTCCGTGATAGATTCTTCGCTGTCGTATTCTGAACTTGAGCTTGAGCTACGAGCTTCTTCAGAATTTTTTTGCGTTTGGGTTTTTGGATTATCTTCTGACGATAGCTGGTCTGGATTATCTATGAACGACGTGTGCGATACTTGCGAATCGCTATCGCTTACGTCAACGCTGCTGTCGTCGGCGTCTAACTCAAAAAGGCTAATACACGTGCATATTTCAAAATACAAACAACCAAGAGACCATATGTCGCTTTGCAGTTCGTACCTGGCTTCTAAAATCCATTCTGGTGGCGCATATTCGTCAGTGACTCTGCAGTTTTCTGGATTTACTTCTTGATTGTAGTTAAAGACACCGTCAAAATCAGTTAATTTTAAGCACCATTCGTTTTTCGTCAAGAATACTAATATGTTTTCAGGTTTCAAGTCACCGTGAGCTAAATTCTTTCCGTGTAAATGGTTTAGCGCCGATGCGAGTTGAATCAGTGCCACGTGTGCAATATTCGGCGGCATGGGCCCCCTTTCCAACATGAAGTGAAATAGATCGTTGTTGGCCAATGGCAAAACAATTGCTTTACAAGTTTTTTTTTCATAATCATAACAAAAATTTTCAATAAAGTCTGTAGATATATTTTTATGCGTGCCAATGAGAGAAATATTTTCTAATTCTTTCTTCAAGCAATCATCATTATCTTCTGAAAACGAATAGCATTTTAATGCCAAGAATTTGTCGTCTCTTTTTACCTTGTATACGACTGCAAATGCGCCACATCCAATTTCTTTTTCTACGACGTAAGAATTTACAACGTGACCAGCTTCAAATTTTGGCTTGTCGTCGTCGTCGTGATTTTTATACGTCATTTTAAAAAATAAATAAAAAAAATTGAACACGTCAACGCGCAAGATATTTAAACCATTCCTGATAAATTATATGCGCAACGATTGTTGCTTTAACAAAAACGCTTCCGTCCCAACCCGAAAGATTATTTAATGCTGGGGCCATAAGTACGGACGCTACCGTCAAGGAAGGTATCAAAATGATTGATAAGGGTTTGTTTCTTAAAATTTCATCTTTATGACAATTGTATTGGTCAGGGGTATGAATAAAAGTTATGAAAAAGTAAACAAGTTCCGGATGATTTATACTTTGACTTACTAGTAGAGAAGATAACACCAAATTACCCGGTTCTTTTACAAAGTTGAATTGGTGTCTGAAATGGATTGCAGACGCGATTAAGAATAAAGGCAGTGTATTTACTCCCTGTGCTTCAATCAGTGGAATGGAAACATAAGAAATAAGATTTGCAGCGACGTAATTTTTTATTTTTTTTTCGTCGATTGCGTGAATGACATCAATAGATCCGTGTGCTGGCACGACAATCGGCACAGCAACGTTCAAAACTCTGTTAAACAAAGTTGTCGGCGGCAAGACTCCGCTCATACCTGACATGAAACTTTTGGCGCAACACAGTAATGATGCAAAAATCAACCTATACATCATTTTATCATATGTAATAATAAATTTATTTTTTTGTAAACACAGCAAATTATGTAAAGGTCCTAAAGTTTGTCGCAAACATATTTGGGCAGCAACTAGCATATAAAAAGGTGCAGAAGTTACAATTATTCGGCTCGTAAAATTCTTCGGAAATATTTCGTATATCTCGGACTTTCCATGTCATTTTTTCGCAATGAAATGATTTGGGCACTTCATCAACGTAGACAACAACATAGCCATTTAACAAGATATTTTTTTCGTAATATTCATACATGTTATAATTGAATTCTGCTAAAAATAAGGCGTGGTCCTGTTTGTGTATGGTGATCTGCAGAATATTCCTACATATCGTCATTTGCAAGTCATTCAAATTATTTGCAAAAACTTTGTATGTATGACCGTCTTGTATAAAGACAATCGTATTTCTACCGTACTTATTTCTAAAATTTTTAGTAAGCTTTAAATACTCATGCGCTATTGGAGACATTTCTATAAGCCTATATTTTCTTGCTCCAAAATATTTCGGAGTTGCTGTTGCTAGTTCTAACACATGGGCTGAGGGGCGCCAAGGGTGGTCGCAAACCAGGTTCTCCGAAAAAAATAATCATAGGGGACATGAATGAGAACGACGCAGACTCGACGGGCCAGGCGGACCGCAGAATGATTCTACAAAAAAAATTAAATACTGCCAAGATGCTTCGCGAGCCTTTGTTGCCTGATCGTGGCATGGTTGAAACCGACGTTTTTGTCGTTGGTGGTTTTTCACGTGTTCAACGCGGCGCATTACCACGTTGGAAACACATTCAGATGACTAGCATCTTGGAAAAACATTTATGTATCGCCGAGTCGAACTGCGCAAAGGGCGAGTGGGGCATCCATGCGCGCGAATTCATCGCAAAAGATACTATACTTGGGGTGTATTATGGGGATGTTTTTGTCATGTCAAAGAAAGATAGAGCAAACAACAATTTACATCTTAATCTAACTGTTGAATTTTTAAATTCTCGCCAACAAACACGGCATGTGAAACCAAACGAGCACAGTTTTTTCCAGTATGCGAATGAAAAATTTGCGTTAAACAACTGCGCTTTAGTTGATCCTTTATCTACGATGCCGTTCAAATACAACCCCAAAATTAGACTTTTAAAAAAAAAAAAAAGAGAAGCTTTGGCATACCCCTAGCTACGAAATTATTTCTCATCAAGAACTACAAGTCTATCACGCAAATGACTATCTGCAAGAAATACTTTATGCACCTGACGTTAATCACAGAAGGAAACATGCATCTTTTAGGACGCATATTCATGAAAATTTGCAAAAATATCCGCTCATCGTATCAACAGAAGACATAGAGGCTTATTCTGAAATTTTTATCAACTATGGCGCAATCTACCCCCGCGAACATTATGAAAACAATATAAATTATATTATATGACTATAGTTTTTTTACCAAGTGTCGACCTTATTTGTGCGACAAGTTTGCTATACCCTCCAGACGCTTGCACAAAAGTATCAGCCGCAATCATTCTGACAAAATCATTATCAGCTTCGACGAAAGAATTCCCATTGTTCACCACTAAGGCTTGTGGGAATTGTAATTTTATGTCCCGAATGTATTTTTCCATTTCTGCTACACAAACATTTCTATGGTTTCCGGTGATGAAAACTAATTTAGAATTTAGCGCTTCGTGATTTGGAAGGAGGTTTTTTATCTTTTTAGCCATTTCAAGTGCTGGCGCGTTGATGTTTCTTTTACTTACGCCGCCGGGTCTGTTTTTACACTGGGGGGTGAGGTCGCCGAGTCTTAAATGAACGACAATTTCCGGGGTATCTAGATAATATTTTTCTTTTAAAATTTTAAGTAGTTCTGTTACGTCGGCATTGCTTTTTGCAACCAACGAATTTGGGAACTCTCGGTACGCATCTTCCAGCGCACTGTTGTTGAATTCATTGTGGTAAAACGCATCTCCAATCCTGTAAGACCCCACAGAGGGGTCAACCATGGCGCTAAATGCAGAGGAAGTGAGCAACAACACTAGAAATAAGATAGAAATCAATAGGAAAATACATAAAAAAATGCTCAAGATTAATATTGTAGTGTTCATCGCTAAAACCTTGTTTTAGATATACTTATATTTTTTTGTCTTTGGATAATTTGGTTACAATATATGTTAGTGAGGAAATAACTGCGATGATAGATATTACAATCAAAATTCGCAACCCAGTCGAATTTAAATCTTCTCTTGCAACAAATTGAACAGCGAGAAATAACGCGACAATTTCGTACATTAAAACACCAAAAGTTACCAACATCTTTTGCTTAAACGTAAATTTTAGCTTGAGCAACGATAACATCGCCGTAAACAAGACTACGGGTCCGGCATACGCTAATTCAGACAAGGAAATTCCCTTCATGACGCGACCATCTCTAGTAAGGTCTATTCCATTTTTATTAGAGGTCCCAACGCTGAAAGCGTCTGATATTCCATTTGCAAGCCACGTAGCAATAGTTGCCGCAAAGACGGCACTGGCGTCGTCGGAAATTAACAAAGTACCTGCAAAAGCAGAGAAAACAGTAATTGAAGCTGACGTAACCCCCATCAAAACCCCGTCTACATTTTCAAGATCAGAGCGACAAGACATGTTTATTATTAAAAATTAAAAAAAAGACGAATAAAATATTTTAAAATTTATTCGTAGTTCAATAATTTTTAATTTTTTTTGTTGTCATTACCAAGACTCCCTGCTGATGGAAAAAATTTCTACTTCCCCTTCTAGCCTAACAAGAAAACAAGCACATCTACTAAACAAAAAATTACAAGAACCGATTCTAACGCCAAATAAAAAGCGGTATTCTTTGTTTCCGATTCAAGATCAAGAGATTTGGGCAAAATACAAACAGGCTGAAAGTTGTTTTTGGACTGCTGAAGAAATTGAGTTGTCAAAGGATATTGGCGATTGGAATGAGTTAGATGAGAGTACGAAACATTGGTTGGAACTGGTTCTTGCGTTTTTCTCACAGGCCGATGAGATTGTAGGCGAGAATTTAGTGCAAAATTTTAGTCAAGAAATTCAACTTCCAGAAGCTAGGTCTTGGTTTGGAATGCAAATAGCAATTGAAAATATTCACGCAGAAACATATTCTCTGCTCATTGATACTTATGTGAAAGATGATAAAAAGAAACAAAAGTTATTTGATGCCATTGACAATTACGAATCTGTAAAACAGAAAGCTCACTGGTGTTTTAAATGGATGGAGCCTAAAAAGCAAAACTTTGCGACGCGATTAGTCGCGTTCGCTGCGGTAGAAATGCTCTTCTTCAGCTCAAGCTTTGCCGCAATATTTTACGTAAAAAAACAAGGAAAACTTCCGGGCCTTACATTCAGCAACGAGTTGATATCGCGAGACGAAGCCATGCACTGCGAGTTTGCATGCCTACTATATTCGAAACTTGTAAATAAAATAAAAACGGAAACCATTCATAAAATAATAAAAGAAGCCGTGGACATTGAAGTCATGTTTGTAAAAGAAGCGATTCCCGAATCTACCCAACTCATAAATATATCAAGCACAAAAATGGAGCAATATGTAAAGTACGTAGCAGATTATTTGTGCACCATGCTACACGTCCAAAAAATTTATAACGTAGAAAATCCTCTTGATTTTATGAAACTACAAGCTTTTACCAGTTTTGGTAAAGTCAACTTCTTCGAGAAAAGAAATTCTAATTACTCTCTACCCGGCGTAAACAATTTAGATCAAGGAAAGTTAGACGGGATTTTCGACATGGAATCTGATTTTTAAAAAAAAATTAATTCATCCGTTAACAGCGTGCATGACGTCGGTAAACATGTCGGGCGGGTCCCGAGCGGTGGTCTTGATCATGGTGTACAAAAACGACGACATAATCAGCGAAAACATCATCGCTGATCCGGCGTAGATTGCAATCAAGATGTTTTCAGCCAAGCCAATAGTATGTATAAAAGATAAAACGCCGACACAAAAGGTCAAAACCCCGCCCGTTGCCATCAATTTCGTCGAACGACCTACGACTGTCATGAACCACAAACGATAATGACCCTCTCGGAGAAATACACCCCATAAAAACGAAGCAGTTGCGGCCGCCACGTTCAAAATGAAACTAATGATAAGCAGACAAAGTCCCCACTGGAACGCGATGGACAAAGCGTCATCGTCTTCAGGTTTGGGTTTTTTTTGAACGTAGTCGTTGATGATGAAGCCCTCAAATCCAGCCATGAGGCCGCAGAAGCCGTGCACGGCGTCCATGCTTTCTTTGAGCGATCTAGCATTTTGCAAATCGTGTGTGTTCCACCTGCGCTCGTCAAACGCATTCTTTGTCGGGATTCCTTTCGTTAACGCAAAATACATGGTCAAATCTGAATCTTAATAGCTGTTGAAATTTAATTAATTCAATGCCATTTGAAAAAATTTTTAACAACTTTTATAAACTGAGGTGTTTTTTTTGTAGTTGAAAGCCATTTCAAAATGTCTTCATTAGAAGATGTTGAATCAATAAACCACCAGCCAATCTGATCCAAAAAATGGACTTGCTGCTGAATTTGAGAGCGACAATCTTCGAGATTTCCGAGTACGTCAAAATCACGCATGAACGAGTTATCAACATCAAGAATTTTTTTTTCATGCCTGATGCAATCCATGGCTATGTCTTCTGACACACTCATATAACAATTCATCATATTTAAATATTTAAACCGATCGTGGTTGATGGCATGGCCAAGAGCGCGAACAAGCAGGCTTTGTTGGAAAATGTAGTTTTGTGTAGCCGCAAACATTGATTTAGCATGATATTCGTCCTTATCGTCATGGTCGCAATCTGATAGTGGCCTGAATTCACACGTGTGAAGTGCCTGTATTCGCGTTCTAGCGCATTTGAGATCATCCATCGCTAGTTGGAAATTAGTTTGCAGCTTGTGCTTTTGATCTCGCAAACAATTTCGTAGTTGGTTTTCGTTACGGGTCGCGTCTTTCAACATACGTTTGTAAATATCTTTTGGCTCATGGGACCAGTGCCCAGTTTTTATTAACATATCGACAAGTTTTGTCACGATTAAATGCCACTTTGTGCATTTTAAATTTTCTATAGTTCTCCTCAATGGTTTTTTAATATCATTAAGTATCAAATTTCCTAAAAATAATTTTGTGCAAAGTTGTCGTCTTTTTTTTAATCTTAATTCAGTAATAGTTTTAGCGACTAAGGTAGACTTTCCATAAATTTTAACAAACGGAGAATAAGATGCCATGTGATTTTAAAAAAAATTTATAATCTGTTAATAGAATAATAGAATGGAGCAGGCTCAGGCAATACTTCTTGTTTTCGGAATTCTAATATTAATTTTTCTGATCGCAACGTTTTCGGTGTCTATCTTCAAAACAAAACGTAGTATTGTAAACGTATCCGTTGACCAATCTGCTGACGCCGACGGGGACCAAAACTCTGGGACACCAAATGTGAACGGAGATAATCCTAATACACTACCTCCAAAAGAAAAGTGGGATGGTGTAAAAGAGGCAATAGAAACTTGTCACGAAGGCGGCGGGAAATTTACAGTTTCATTTGTACCCCCCGGTGTTCGTGTTGACAGGTGCACCGTCACGTCTTGCAACATAGGATCCTGCAATGTAGGATCCGGAACTTCGTATTGCAGTAGCAATACTTCCCAGTCGTGTCAAAAAGATGCGGATTGCGGCACCGGAACCTGCACCGCGCCAAATACTAGTCCTAACAGCAACCACACTACGCAGTGCAGCGAGTGTTCCGATTTTATTAAAACGGAAAAGTTTGGGAACGCGCAGGGCGTCAAGGTGTGCAGCGATACTTTCCAAAAGTGTGACGACGATGCGGATTGTGGTCAGGATGCAACCTGCGAAGCAAACGGCTCGGATCTTACTAAAATGTGGGGAAACCAGCGTGGCAACAAATGGAGTTGCAACGGAAATTTGGCGTACCGAACCCCTAATTGCGAGGACGGCGTCGCAACTGTGACCGTCGACGGCGTGCCGCAGATCGTGGCAGATACGGCTACTAATTCTTGCTCGACTGGCATGGTCGACGAGCAGGTTTGGAAATCTGAAATCGCTAAAGCGTTGAAATGGTGGGAAAATTGTTTTTACGCCTCGACTGGCCAAGTTGTCACGTTTGAAATCTTAAATGTCGTTGATAACGGCGGCGTGCCTTTTTACTCTGACGAGATATTCGTGGACAATTATTTGCCGACTGTTAACGACAGCAGCACGCTGACAAACGCAGATAAAATTGCTCATGGAATTGGAGATATAAGAATTTGTGCCTATGATTTTTACAAAGACGGAAATTCTTCTAATGCAAACGGTGACCTTTGCGGCTCTATTTGTAGTACTTTGATGTATTGCTTTCCGCACCTTCCGTGCGGGTCGATTACAAAAGACGACAACGGAATCGCCACTTTTTACAACGGATGCAACTCGACTACGGGTCCGCAGGAAGATTTGTTTAATGGATATAGGGGAAATATTTGCATCAACAAGTCGTACTGCTGGCGCAAAGATGACGACGTCGTTCTGTATGACAACGGAAATTCCTCAACTAATTTGAATATACCCACGTACAAGCAGGAAATAAACGGCGAACTTTGTTATCACAATCACTACAGTCTCTGTCAAGTTATTGCGCACGAGCTTGGTCACAGCATCGGCTTTTCACACGACTGTCACGCCAAAGCCCCAAATGATTCGAATTGGAATTTAGCATTGCAAGATTTTCCTTGCACTGATCCGTCGGACACTTGCAATTGCATTGATTTTATGACTGGCACCTTTACATCTAACTGTAATTTGTTCGATAATAATTATGAAATCGACAATTGTACCTGCACATACAACCAAGTAGTCGACGGAACCATATCGTTATCAACGAATGCATGCTCAATCATGGCGCCATATGCCAACCCTTACGACAGTCTAGAAGCAAATTTTTCGTTTTGCAGTCCGTGGATACAGCATTATCTGAAGCTCTTTTATTGCGGTAGCACCGCCCCGGGCGCCTGCGACTGCCATAATTCTAGTAATAAAATAGCCAGGTTTGCAAACAAGTTCAATCCGGAAACGATCATGAACAAGAAATTAATAAAAAATGAGACTGTTCTTGCCAAAAAAAGCAACGATGTGCAAATCTTTGCCATGCAAAAAGATGGAAAGTGCAAATTATTCAACGTCAAATACGAAAGATCTAATCGGTCATAATAAGAATATAAAAACATTAAAGTCTTACAAAAATAATACATGTATCATGAAGGTGATATTGGCTGAAAGACAGCACGTGTCAGACCACGCGGCAATAACAGTCTGCAAATTATTGCTAGGGTATTATGTCATTACCATGGCCGGCCTTTTGGTTCCAATAGTAGTTAAGTTTATGATTTGTCACTAGATGTTTTTTTTTATTTTCTAAATATCAAATAGAGCAATGTCTAGTCAGAATGCTAGTGGCGATTTTCCTCAAAATAAAGATTTTCACCGCAGAAATGTTGGCGCAAGGTTTCAAACAGCGATTGAAAGATCTGAAGGAAAACATTTGCAAACGCTTAAAGAAGATAGGTGGCGCCAAAAAATAGATTTTGAAATACCTTCGTTGTCCAGCAAGTTATTAGCTAACAAATATTTTCAAGCCGTTTTGATTTATGCGACATCGATCATTCTCTTATATTTGCTTTCACCGCCCATCGTCTGCAATGGAGGGGAACAAGATGCGTTGGATGCGTACAAATGCAACCTCTATAAAGTAATGATTGTTGCGACGATCGGCCCCGCGGCCTTTCTAATGATTCCAATTTTCTTTGAATAAAATAAATCAATATATAAATGGACGAATTGATTTTGTATTATTTATTTAGTTTTTTACTACTAATATGCGTCCTAATAGCAATAGAATACGTTGGGGTGTATAGATTAAATTCCGGACCAGTAATGAAATCTAACGTTAAATTTATTCCTCAACTTAAAGAATAATTTAGTTTTTCAATCGCTTCCAAAGCTTTGATCGCTTCTTTGGTCTCAATCAAAAAAACGAATTCTTTTTTTGATACAAATTTTGCTTCGATCGTTTCTTTTTTGTCGATTTGTAGATCTTTGCTGTTAATTGCCGTTCCACTGAAAAGAATAACTTGCTTTAAAACAGTTCCTGTTGGCTTGTAAGATTGTCTGTGTCTTATTTCCTCGTAACTGGTGGTGTATTGGTGTTTCAAATTGAATCTAATGTTTGTTTCTTCTCTTACTTCTCTACGGGCGCAGTCGAGTGCAGACGCGTCGTGGGGTTCGAAATAACCCTTTGGAAAGGTCCAATTTCCCCATTTGTTCTTGACGATCAGTATGTTGCTATTGGCATCGTATATGCATGCTCCAGCACAGCTTTCGTGAATGTATTTTTTTTCAATCTCCATTGTTGTTAATTCAGGCCCTTTACCAAATTTGAATTGTGGTGTGCAAAATTTATTTTAGCGAAGATGGATATGGAGATTGACAGATTGGGACAACTGGATCTCGACAACAATCAAACCTCCATGACGGAAAAAATTATCAAAGCCGGAACTATTATTGTGTGCCGCGATTATTTTTCCATTTACGGATTCTGGCGCCAGCAGTTAGAAAGTTATGAACGTTTCATGGAAACCACGTTGCCATCTATCTTGAATAATAGCGAAGAACTCCAAATAGTGTGCGGCAAAAATCGCTTGATCATTAAATTTACAAACACGACGATCTTGCCGATGTACCACCGCGAACACGACGGAAACGTAAGAAACGTTGGCCCAGAAGAGTGCAGGCAGAGAAAGTTGACGTACCAAAATGGAATTTGCGTCGACGTCAAGCAAGAATGTTACGTGCAAAACGAAGATGATTCTTGGGAATTGGTGGCATCTTATAATTTTCTAGAAGTTCCTTTGTTTAAAGTGCCTTGCATGGTCAGAAGCAAATTTTGCAAATTAGGATCACATTCGATAAACAAGACCCACAGCACCGATTTCCTTGGCGGATATTTCATCGTCAATGGGATGGAAAAAACGGTGCAAGCTCAAATAAAGCTGCGGGCGAATTCCATACACGTGTTCAAGAATGGTCCTAACTGTTTTTATTCGGAAGTCAGGTCTAGCAATGATTCGCAGTGGAAAGCAACATCATCTCTTCGAGTCAACATATCTCCTCTTAACAAAGAAAAAAATAATGCAATACCTATGAATTTGGTAACTTCTACGGACGATTCGTACGTCTACGAGTTGAATTCTAAATTGCCCACGATAAACACTTCTCTGCCCTTCTTCTCAATAAATATTCCCGTCTCAACAATATGTCGTTTGTTTGGGTGCAATCTCACCGTGTCAGTAATGAAGAGAGCGGCGAGAGGCGTGATAGACAAATCTATACAAGACTCGGAGATAGATCTTGTGTTCAAGACGGTCATCAAGGATCCGTACGCCGATTTAGATCGCGAAGCTCTGATTTTAAAGTTGGGCGAAGAAGGAACTAAAGAAAAAACGCCCGAAAAGCGAAGAAATTACATCAAGAAAATGATGGCTTATGATATTTTACCGCATCTGGGATGTGGCGATGCTGAGGAAATAAACCAGAAAAAAATTATATATATCTTGCTCATGGCCTGCAAAGCCATCAATGCATACTTGCTGTCAATAAAAAATAAAGATTACCGCTTCGAAGATGACAGAGATAATTGGCGTTTCAAAAAGGTCGATTGCACCGGGGCGCTGATCGGGGTTTTGGTACGTCAACTCATGCGCACCTTCTTAAGCGCTTTAAAATCGTCGCTCTTCAAAGCGCTCGACATCGGAACCCCAATAAAGACAATACGAATTATTGATGGTTTTATCAACAGCCGAAAATTGGAAACAAATATTAGGTACCATTTTGCCACGGGTGCTTGGACGGTCATGCGCGGTGTGTCACCCTCGGCGTGTACGGGTGTTTGCGCCCCCCTGACTCGAATAACTCCGGTAGCTGCCATCAGCGCGCTGAATAGAATTAATTGTCCAGTGAACAGAGACGGAAAGACGTCAACGCCGCGGCTGTTGCACACCAGCGATTGGGGAAATTCTTGCTGCGTTGAGACGCCAGAAGGCGGGGGGTGTGGACTGGTGCTGAATTTTTGCGCTTTGACTCACGTCAGACAGGGATACGAATCGTGCTTCATTATTCGAGCACTATCCATTTTGTTGCACGATTACGTAAATTACGACTACATCAACAGCTGGATGCGCGGCAACGTGTTAATTTTCGTCAATGGTCAGATATCTTTTGCCATAGATAAAAAGGACGATTTTTGCGTCGTCAAATTGCTGAAGCACGCGCGACACAACGGATTTTTGCCGTTTGACGTGTCCATAGTCCATTACCCGCAAATGGGAATTTTCGTAAATGCGGATCAGGGCGTGTGCTTACGTCCCGTGGTTTGCGCTAATAAACTCGCTGCGTATATTGAATTTTTGCGTCAGTTGATACAAACGAAAAAGACAACAAACACCTGGAAGTTGCTCATGGCAAAAGAATTTATCGAGTACGTTGATACAGAAGAGCAGATTGAACACTGCATTATCGCAACAACTATGGCCCAATTTTTCAAGGACCCAAACAAGTACACCCACGTGGAAGTCGACGTCAATCTTGCTGTCATGGGCGTGACGGCCAATTTAATTCCCTTTGCAGATTTTAACCAGTCGCCCAGGATCATATATCAGTCCGCCATGGGCAAACAATCCATTGGCAGCGAGACGTGCGGTTTTGATAACAGATTAGATTCAAACATGTACAAGCTGCACTATCCCCAAAAGCCGCTTTGCAGAACAAATATGGAATCAATATTAAATTTGGAACCTATGCTTAACGGCGGGTCTGCATATTCTGCATCGACAGAAGCAATTCTCATGATTGGAACGTTCGACGGCTTCAATCAAGAAGACTCTATATTAGTCAACAAAGCGAGCGTTCAAAGAGGATTTGCGCGCGTCACGTCGTACAAGACATATTTTGACGAAATTAACGGAAAGGGAAACGACGAGGAAGTATTTTGCAAGGTGTCGTCGGCTGCGCTCATGAAAAAAGCCAATTACGACCATTTAGACGAGGACGGATTTGGCATGATTGGCAGTTCTTTAAAGATTGGAGATGTAGTTATCGGAAAGGAAGGTCAATCTATGGAGCTTGGGCCAGATGGGAAGCACGTACCCATCAAGCGAGATAGGTCGACATGCGTCAAAGAACCCGGCATTGTTGACAAAGTCTCCTATTCTTTAGGAAAGGAAGGAAAGTCGCAAGTTCGCATACGGATGAGACAGATGAGACCCGGCGTCGAGGGCGACAAATTTGCGAGCAGGCACGCGCAGAAAGGAACCATCGGGAGATTAGTAAATGAAGAAGATCTTCCGTTTAATCCAGTCACGGGCATGAAGCCAGACATTATTATCAATCCTCACGGTTTTGTGTCTAGAATGACTATCGGAATGTTGGTTGAAGCCCTGGCGGGCAAGGCGTGCGCCCTTAAAGGCTGCTTCTGCAACGCCACGGCTTTTCAAAATCTAGACGTGTCCGAGATCGAAGACGTTTTAGAAGACCATGGTTTTGATCGCAGGGGATATGAGACGTTCATAGATGGAAGAACGGGTCAAAAAATACAGAGACCAATCCTTATGGGTATCGTGACATACCAGAGACTTAGACATCTGGTTGAGGACAAGATAAATTCTCGAGCTCGGGGATCAAAACACATTATTACGGAACAACCGATGGACGGCAGGGCTAAGGGCGGTGGCTTGCGAGTAGGGGAAATGGAAAGAGACTGTATCATAAGTCATGGCGCGTCGGCAATATTACACGAGCGCATGTTCTTGTCTTCGGACAAGAAACAAGTTCCGGTTTGCAAAATGTGTGGCTTGATCGCTGAACCAGCTCACAATAGAAAATTTGCGTATGGCATAAAGGGAGCTGAGCCATATTGCAGAAATTGCAACATAAATAATTGCCACGTAAAGTACATGCCGGGTGCGCAAAAATTACTACAACAAGAACTACAGGCCGCGCAGTGTGGAATTAGAAATTTTTAATTTTTTTAGTGACTATTACTAAACATGGGCAATAGTCAATCCTGCAAAAAACGACAAATATGTCAAGCAGTGTCTATGATAAAAAAAATTAGACAAAAATCGGAAAAGCCAATGACGGGCGAAGAAATTATAAATTATCTCAAAGTTTACGTGCCCTTCTATTCGTTTGCACACACTTGCGCCGTGCTTGCAAAAAAAGTTTACGAAAAACCTAAATCCAGCGGCGGCTTACAAATACCCGACGGATTCTACGAGTTGCAAGAACACACCACCGATGACCATCGCGCATTTCTGAACACGGACACTAAGCAAGTGATTGTAAGTTTTCGTGGCTCAATCACCGCCACGGATTGGACTAGATCAGACGTTGCCATCGTCTTTGGCAGGGAAGAGAGGTCTACTCGCTTTAGAAATGAATATAGATTTTTTAAACAAATCGCTGCCGCGTATCCCGACAATAATTTCTACGTCGTCGGCCATTCTCTCGGCGGCGCCTTAGCCCTTCATGTCGCTATGAAATACAACTCAGAAGTAAGTAGATCTCCCATAACTTGTCACGCTTTCAATCCCGGGGCGGGGTGGTCATTTATTAGAAGGTACGCTTCGATGTGTCATACAGCACCGTGTCATTTAATTCACATCTACACAACCGTCAGTGACGGAGTGTCGACTATGACCTTGCGTTCAAAAAGCATTTTTAATATTCATATCGTAAAGAAAACAGACAACTCGGCCAGACTTTTTAAATTTGCACTACCCATTGCAGCTCATGGGTTTGAAGCTCACAGTATGAATAATTTCACAATTTACGATCCTACAAATTTCAAATCATCATGCCTAGACACGTATCGATTTTCCGGAAAAAACGAAAAATCCAACAATCCTTGTAAATTTAGAAAAAAAAAATAAAAATGCCCACGTAGCTCAGTCGGTAGAGCGCTGGACTTTTAATCCAGTGGTCAAGGGTTCGAGTCCCTTCGTGGGTGGTTAATGGATTTTTGTGATTACCAGTCAGCCGGTTTATCGACGTACAAGCTGTTGAAATCGACAGAATCTTTATTTTTTAAATGATTCCCATCTGGCGTTAGTTTTACGGAACCTAATAATGTTTCTAGTCCTTGATATATTAGTCCGCTTTGATTATCTGTTTTAACTTTAAGATTCGCGGAAATGTTTTTCGGATACGTGCAATTAAGATGCCCTTCCTCTTGGGAATTTGAGAGACACTGTTGCCTAATCATCTTGTCGATCGGAGTATTGCAAAACGTTGCCTCCTGCCCATCATCAAGTCCGTGACGTAGAATCTTTTTTGCAGCCTCCGTCGTTGTTACGTATGCGTGGCTACACAATTTGCCATGACAATTGCCTAGGTATGCGATATCCGTGTCATCGTCCATCCTAGCTACGTAATCATGAACCATCGTTTTTACCTTTTCCGCGTCCTTTACGGGAAGCACAACGTCGTCTTCAAATATGATAACTTTATCTCCGTATTTTCCAGAACTTACTTTTTCTAAAGCAATTCGGTGCGCTTGTGACAAACCCTTCACATGTCTATCATTCCGGTGTTTTTTATTAAAATCAGATTCTTTACAATAACTAAACGTTTCGTCGACGTACACGGCCTGGGTTCTGCTGCATTCTATGTCAAGTGGAATGCACACGTCAGAAAGAAGACGATTCTCTCTTTCGACGTGAGCAGATAATCCATTGCTGCTTCTAGTCCCGTTGATGTATAAGGCTTGAAGGCTCATTATTATTCAGTAAATAAAAAAAACTCTAAAATTCTGCAAGGACCTACCACGATCGAAAGTTAGGAATACCATCTAAAAATCTAACCTTTTCTACTAACCCATTTTTAACGATTGAAGCTAGTAAAAGTACTTCATGTCCTCTTTTAAGATGGCTTTTTTTAACTAGGTGTCGAACCTCTTGCTTAATGATCTCGTCTGAACAAAAAGATTCAATTTGAGAATTTATATTGTAAACTTTGCGGCAGTTCTCCACGTTCATTATAGACATATTATCTGGCGGGGGCATGTGATTTTTATTCTTGCGACAGCATGCGCTAAAATACAAATATTCCGGGTCTAGAGATGAGAGATCCAATGATACGCGTAATCCAAAGTCATACCTTGTCATGATTACAAGATCATACTTTTTCTTGGACGCTATAACGCTTTCAATGACTCTCTGTCTAGCAAAATTCATAGACTCTATAGCAAAATGATATTTTGGATGAGAAAGTTCGCAGTGATTATACGTTATTTTATCAATTGGTTTATCGATAATAAATGAAATGGGTTTGTACAAAAGTTCAAGTTGGCGAGGAAGATCTTTTGGGACTTTGTATTCCTCTCCTTTTCCAGTGGTCAAGCTATCACTTTCTGGATCATGCCACAATTGTAAAAAAACATCAAATTCGATGTTGGGGTTTTGCTTTTGTAGATCCTGTATTACATTGTGACCTTTCTCTATGTGTCTGCCCTGACCAGCAATGCAAACCGCAACTCTTTTTCTTTTTTTAGATAAGTTAATTGCAGGAGTTCTATCCCACGTTAAAGCTGAAATTCTCGGCATTTTTAATTATAAAAAATATTTTTTTCTACTTCCCGTTTATAATACTGTGTCTTTCATGCATTTTCTTTCACGTCAGAAATAATCATTCTAGTAAGACGAGGTACTACATCATTGTCACTATGGAATTGC